>NZ_JBFAEO010000025.1:0-109821 GCF_040642015.1 Actinosynnema sp. NPDC020468 | reverse complement strand
GGGCCCGTGTGGCGACACGGGCCCGCCGCGGTGGGTCAGACGACCTCGTTGAGCTTGCCGGTCGCGACGTCGAACACGAACCCGCGGATCGAGTCCTTGACCGGGATGTACGGGCTGTTGCGGATGCGCCCGATCGACTGGCGCACGTCCTCGTCCAGGTCGGAGAACGCCTCGGCGGCCCAGGCGGGCTTGACGCCGACGTCCTCCTGGATCGAGCGCTTGAAGTCGTCGTCGGTGAAGGTCAGCATGCCGCAGTCGGTGTGGTGGACGAGGATCACCTCGCGGGTGCCCAGCAGGCGCTGGCTGATCGCGAGCGAGCGGATCTCGTCCTCGGTGACCACGCCGCCCGCGTTGCGGATGACGTGCGCCTCGCCCTCGTTCAGGCCGAGCACGCGGTAGACGTCGATCCTGGCGTCCATGCACGCCACCACGGCGATGTGCTTCGCCGGCGGCAGGGGGAGCGGACCGGTGAACTGCTCGGCGTAGGCGGCGTTGTTCGCCAGGAGTTCGTCCGTGACGGACATGGCGTGGGTCCTGTTCTCAAGTGGTGACGACGGATGCGCGCGCACCACTGAGCCAATCGACCTATGCGCATGCGCGCAACCGAGGCTCAACAGATGGGAGCTTGTTGCCCCGTACGGGGGATACCGGTGAGTCGCCCGTATCTCGGCGACCGAGGCTTACCGGCGCCAGGACGTGCGGCTGCGGACCTGCTCCCAGATCAGCAGCAGGGCCAGCGTCGCGCCGGTGCCGATGATGTAGAGGTTCTCGGTGTGGCCGTGGTGGTTGCCGATCAGCAGCGAGAACACCGCCAGCGTCGACAGCCAGCCCGCGATCCGGATGCCCTTGGGGAACGTGCCGTGCCAGCCCCACGCGGCCGAGGGCTCGTCGTGCGGGTCGACCGCCGGACGCTTGTCCAGTTCAGAGGACGAAGACACAGCCGCACGACCTTCCTGCCCGATCCGGTTCACCTACGGCGCAATCGTCGCACACACGCGCGCGCGACGGCACGTGAGGTGCGCGGCACCCCGGCTCCGTCTACCCTCGGCCATCGCGTGCTTCCGCGCCGCACCCCCTGCCGCGGGCGGGGGTTCCGGGTCGCCTGAGAGGCTGACGAGTTGACCGATCGGGGTTTCCTACCGGCCGAAGGTCGCGCCCCCGACACCTACGCGCCGGTCGCGGTCGGGCTGCACGGCGTCACCAAGCGGTTCGCGGACCAGACCGCGGTGGACGACCTCACGTTGCGGGTGCACGAAGGGGAGTTCTTCTCCGTGCTCGGCCCGTCCGGCTGCGGCAAGACCACGTTGCTGCGCATGGTCGCGGGCTTCGAGCACCCCGGCGCCGGGCGCATCGAACTCGACGGCGTGGACATGGTCGGCGTGCCGCCGTACCGGCGCGACGTGAACACCGTTTTCCAGTCCTACGCGCTGTTCCCGCACCTGAGCGTGTGGGACAACGTGGCGTACGGCCTGAAGCGCAAGGGGTTGGACCGGGCCGCGGTGCGCGCGCGGGTGGGCGAGCACCTCGACCTGGTCCGGTTGACGCCGTACGCGCGCCGCCGTCCGGCGCAGCTCTCCGGCGGCCAGCAGCAGCGGGTGGCGATCGCCCGCGCGCTCGCCGCCGGGCCGCGGCTGCTCCTGCTGGACGAGCCGTTGGGCGCGTTGGACGCCGTGCTGCGCAAGGAACTCCAGATGGAGCTGATGCGCATCCAGCGCGAGGTCGGCACCACGTTCCTCTACGTGACGCACGACCAGGAGGAGGCCCTGGTGCTGTCCCACCGGGTCGCGGTGATGAACGCGGGCCGGCTGGAGCAGGTCGGCTACCCGGAGGACGTCTACGAGCGGCCCGCGACCCGGTTCGTCGCCGGGTTCATCGGCACCTCCAACATCCTCGACGCCACGGTGTCCGGAGTGGACGGTCCGTGGGTCGAGCTCGCCGCCCCCGGCGTGACCCGGTTGCGCGCCCGGCCCGGCGCGGCGGTGGCGCACGGGCAGCGGGTCGCGGCGACCGTGCGGCCGGAGAAGGTCCACCTGTACGACGCCGCGACGCGGGCGCCCGCCGGGTGGTGCGAGTTCGCCGGGTCGGTGCGCGACGTCGTGTACACCGGCTCCTCGACCCAGTACGTGGTCGACGTGCCGGGCGGGGACGCGCTGGTGGCGTTCGTGCAGAACACCCGCCGCGTCGACGACGCCGGCTCGCCGGGGCAGTCCGTCCGGGTGGCCTGGGATCCCGAGTTCACCGTGCTGTTGGGGAGCGCCGATGAGTGAGCAGGAAGTCCGCGTCGCCCGGCTGTGGGACGGCGGGGTGAGCAGGCGGACGATGCTGCGCTCGGCGTCGTTCTTCGCGCTGGCGGCGACCGGCGCGTGCGGGGTGGGCGCGGCGCCGACGACGAGCGCGCCCGGTTCGGCGAGCGCGACCAAGGCGACCAACGCCAAGGCCGAGGCGCGGCTGAACTTCTACAACTGGACCGACTACATCGCGCCCGACACGCTGACCGGCTTCACCGCCGCGACCGGCGTCCAGGTCACCTACGACAACTTCAGCACCAACGACGAGATGGAGGCCAAGATCTCCTCCGGCGCCGCGGGGTACGACCTCGTGGTGCCCAGCGACAACTTCCTGCGCCGGTTCCTGCGGTCCGGGCTGCTCTCGCCGCTGGACCACGACCTGCTGCCGAACCTGGTCAACCTGGAGAAGCGGTTCGCGGAGGCCGACTACGACCCCGGCAACCGGTACTCGGTGCCGTGGGCCTGGGGCACCACGGGGTTGGCCTACTCGAAGTCCGCGCTGGGCGAGGTGACCGGGTTCTCCGCGTTCGACCTCGCGGCGGCGGCCGGGCGCAGCACGATCCTGGACGAGGCGCGGGACGGGTTGGCGCTGGGGCTGCTCAAGGCCGGGCACGACCCGAACACCGCGGTGGCCGGCGAGCTGGACGACGCGGTGAAGGTGTTGCTGGAGTTGAAGAAGCGGATCGGGCAGATCACCTCGGACGTGATCGAGCCGCTGACCGGCGGGCAGGTGCCGCTGGCCCAGTGCTACTCGGGCGACGCGTTCCAGGCGCGGTCGGCCAACCCCGACGTCGGGTACGCGATACCGACCGAGGGCGGTCTGTCCTATGTGGACCTGCTGGTGGTGCCCAAGGACGCGCCGCACGCGGAGAACGCGCACCGGTTCATCGACTACGTGCTGCGGCCCGAGGTCGGGGCGGCGCTGTCGAACGCGGTGCGGTACGGGAGTCCCAACGCGGCGGCCAAGCCGTTGATCGACAAGGCGCTGCTGGACGACCCGCTCGTGTACCCGTCGGCGGAGCGGTTGGCGAAGCTGCCGTTCACCAAGGACCTGGGCGCCGAGGTCGAGGCCCGGTACGCCGACGCGTGGACCAGGGTCAAGACCGGGTGAGCGGGCCGCGGCGGTGGCTGGTCGCGTCCGGGCTGCTGGCGCCGACCGGGTTGTGGCTGGGCGTGTTCCTGTTGGCGCCGCTGGCGTTGGTGGTGCAGTTCAGCTTCGCGACGCGGGACACCGGGGTGGCCCGGGCGGTGCTGCCGTGGACCGTGGACGCGTACGTGACGGCGTTGAACCCGGCGTTCCTGCCGATCTTCGGGCGGACCCTGGCCTACGCGTCGGTGACCACGGTGTTGTGCCTGGTGCTGGGGTTTCCCGTGGCGTGGTTCCTGACGCGGCACGCGGGGCGGTGGCGCAACGTGCTGCTGGTGGCCGTGCTGGTGCCGTTCTGGTCGAGCTACCTGGCGCGGATCTACGCGTGGAAGGCGTTGCTGGACGGGGACGGGGTGGTGAACCGGCTGTTGTCCGAGGTCGGGCTGGGGCGGGACGGCGGGTTCCTGCTGACGCACGGGGCGGTGGTGCTGGGGCTGACCTACGGGTTCCTGCCGTTCATGGTGCTGCCGCTTTACGTGGCGTGCGAGCGCTTCGACTTCCGGTTGGTGGAGGCGTCGTACGACCTGGGGCGGGGGCCGGTGTCGACGTTCCTGCGGGTGGTGGTGCCGGGGGTGCTGCCCGGGGTGTCGGCGGGGGTGCTGCTGGTGGCGGTGCCGGCGACGGGGGACTTCGTGACGCCGCGGTTGTTGGGAGGGGTGGAGCAGTCGACGTTCGGCAGCGTGATCGACGACCAGTTCCGGGGTGGCAACAACTGGCCGTTGGGGTCGGCGATGGCGGTGTTGTTGTTGCTGTTGGTGGTGGTGGCGTTGCTGTTGCGCAGTCGGCGGGCGGAGGACGTGCTGTGATCGGGCCGTTTCGCCCTACCTTTCACACATAGAATCGTTCAACAATCCTCCCGGCAGGGCGGCAGGGCGGCAGGGCGGCAGGGCGGCAGGGCGGCACGGCGGCACGGCGGCACGGCGGCACGGCGGCACGGCGGCACGGCGGCACGGCGGCACGGCGGCACGGCGGCACGGCGGCACGGCGGCACGGCGGGGTCGCGGGTTGCCCGGTGAGTGGTGGGTGGTGGGTGGTGCGCTTGGCGGCGGAGTCGGGTGGAGTGGTTTCGCTTGGCTTGGCTCGGGAGGCGTGGGGTGGGTCGATGTCGTGCGGGCCGCGCCGGGTGGAACTGCGTGCGGCAGGGTTCGGCAGGGTGCGGTGGGCTGACGGTCGCTTGGGTGGAGCTGGTGCGCTTCGCGGCGGAGTCGGTGGAGTGATGTCGCTTGGCTTGGCTCGGGTGTGCCGGGTGGGACTGCGAGCGCGTTGGCCGGGCGGTGGGTGTGGCAGGGCGCGGAGGCTGACGGGCGCTTGAGACGTGGCTGTCGTGTCAGGTGGTGAGGTGGGCGCCTGCGGCGGTTTCGCGGTGGACTGTTGCAGGCGGGCGGGCGCGTCGGGTCGGCGAAGTGTGTAGCGAGCGGGCGGTTGTTCTCTTGTGGGGTGGGGGGATTGTTCTACGATTCTACAATCCTGTGACCTGGGCGCGGTGCGGGTAAAGGTCGCTGGGAACGAGTGGGGTCGGTAGGTTTCCGGGTGGTTCCGGAAGGGCGTGGGTATTCGAGGGGGAGTGGTGGGGCGGAGGCCTTGGGTTCTGGGCGGGATTGTCGGTGGGGTGTTCGTTTTCCTCTACGCGCCTATCGCGTGGTTGGCGGTCGTGTCGTTCAACGAGTCGCGGTCGCTCAGTCGGATCACCGGGTTTTCCGCCCGGTGGTACGGGGAATTGTTCGGGGATTCGCGGGTGCTCGACTCGCTCGCCCTCACCCTCCGCCTGGCCGGGACCAGTGCGGTCGTCTCGACCGTCGTCGGCACGCTCGCCGCGTTCGGCCTGCGCACGGCCTTCCCCGGTCGCGGCCTCTGGACCGTGCTGCTCGGGCTGCCGCTGGTCGTGCCCGAGGTCGTCCTGGGCGTCGCGGTCCTCGGGTTCTGCGTCAAGCTGGCCGGCATCCCGCTCGGATTCGGGGCGCTGCTCGCCGCGCACGTCGCCTTCTCGCTGAGTTTCGTGGTCGTCGTGGTCCGCGCCCGAATAGCCGGAATGGACACCCGATTGGAGGAAGCCGCCGCTGATCTGGGTGCCGGACCGGTCACCGCCTTCCGCACCGTCACCTTTCCCCTCGTCGCCCCGGCGGTCGCGGCGGGCGCGGCGTTCGCATTCCTCCTTTCGTTCGACGACGTCGTCACCTCCAGTTACCTGACCGGCGTCGGGTCGACCACGTTGCCGGTGTTCGTCTATGCCCAGGCGAGCAAGCGGGGCGTCTCGCCGGAGATCGTCGCGCTGTCCACGCTCCTCGTCGCGACCTCCGCCGCGCTGCTGGTCGCGGGCGTGCTGGCCGCGGCGTGGAGGGCCCGTCAACTTTCGTCGGAGGCGCGCGCGACCGAAGGCCGCCGCACCCGCACGGGGGCTTGACCTACCGTGACGACCGTGACGTCTGTCGTGCAGCGCTTCCGCGCCGAACTGCCGGACCTGCGCACCGCGCCGGCCCAGTTCGTCCACGCGCACGCCCAGCGCCTGCGCGAGGTCACGCCGCTGCGCGCGGTCCGCGAACTGTGCGGGATCGCGCTGCTGGTGGTGCTGGACGTCTGGCCCGGCGTCCTCGCGGGCGACCACCGCCCGCACGGCTGGGGCGTGGCCGCGCTCGGCGCCGCGTTCGTCGGCCTCTACCTGCTGCGCCTGGTCTTCCCGGCCATCGCCCTGCTCGCCGGCACCTGGTTGGTGTTCAGCGTCGAGCACGGCGGCGTCGCGGCGATCATCATGCTCAGCTACGCCGCCGGCTACCGGATCGGCTCGTGGCAGCGGGCGTTGCAGACCGCGACCTTCGCGCTGGCGCTGCACATCCTGGCCTGGGACTCGTCCTCGCCCGGCATGTCCGGCCCGTTCAACTCGTGGGTCATGCTGACCGTGTACGGGATGGTGATCGTGCTGCCGTTCCTGGTCGGCCGGTACGCCGCGCAGCGCAACGCCCTGGTGGCCGCGCTGCACGAGCGCGAGGAGCGGACCACGGCCGAGCGCCGGATGGTGTCCCGCCAGGTCCGGCTCCGCGAGCGCAACCGCATCGCGCAGGACATGCACGACAGCCTCGGCCACCGGCTCAGCCTGATCTCGGTGCACGCGGGCGCGCTCACCCTGGACCCCGGTCTCGGCGAGAGCCAGCGCGAAGCCGTCCTGGTGCTGCGCGGCGCGGCGCTGACCGCGATGGAGGAGCTGCGCGCGGTGATCGGCGTGCTGCGGCGCGACGAACCCGAGGAGGACCAGGTCCGGCGCACCGTGGACGCCATCGACGAACTGGTCGAGGGCGCCCGGCGGGCGGGGGTCCGGGTCGGGCTGGTGCGCGGCGGGCAGGCGCGGCCGCTGCCGGTGAAGGTCAGCCACGCCGCCTACCGGATCGCCCAGGAGGGCCTGACCAACGCCAGCAAGCACGCGCCCGGCGCGAGCGTCCAGGTCACCGTGAAGTACGAGCCGGACGCGCTGGTCGTGGAGGTCCGCAACAACCCGCCGCTGGTCAAGCGGCCGAAGGGCACCGGGTTCGGCCTGGTCGGGCTGGGCGAGCGGGTCCGGTTGGCGGGCGGCATGCTGCACGTCGGCGAACTGCCCGCGGGCGGGTTCCGGATCGCGGCCGTGCTGCCGTACGAGGACACCGCGGCGGCCGACGACGAGCCCGACGACGAGCCGCCCGGCGTGCCGAGACGACCCGGCGGCATCCGCAAGTGGGCCGGTGTCGGGTCGATCCTGCTGGCCGGGCTGGTGGTGCTGGTGGTGGTGGGCGGGTACACCTTCATCGGCACGCAGCGGCCGACCAAGGTCGTCACCGAGGACCTGTACGCCTCGATCACCGTCGGCGAGCCGGAACCCGAGGTGATGTCCAGGCTCCCGGAGGGCGCGGAGCCGCCGCTGGGCGACATCCGGACCGACGCGCCGGCCGAACCGCCGGGTTCGTCCTGCGTGTACCGGGTCGCCGACGAGCAGTCCTACAGCTCCGGCGGCACGAAGATCGTGCGGTTCTGCTTCCGGGACGGCAGGGTCGTGGAGAAGAACACCCACCTGCAAGGGACGTGAGCGTTGATCCGGGTCCTCATCGCCGACGACGAGCCGCTGATGCGCGCGGGCATCAAGGCCATCCTCGGCACCGCCGACGACATCGAGCTGGTCGCCGAGGCGGGCGACGGGCGGGAAGCCGTCCAGTGCGCCCTCGAACGCCGGGTGGACGTGGCGGTGCTCGACATCCGGATGCCCCGGCTGGACGGGCTCGCGGCGGCGCGGGAGCTGAAGTCGGTGGCGCCGTCGGTGCGGGTCGTGGTGCTCACCACGTTCGGCGAGGACGACAACATCGTGCGCGCGCTGTCCGACGGCGCGGCGGGCTTCCTGCTCAAGGACTCCGCGCCGGAGGAGCTGCTGCGCGCGGTGCGGGCGGTGCACGCGGGCGAGGCGTACCTGTCGCCGATGGTCACGAGCCGGGTGGTCGGCATGGTCGCCCAGGTCGGCCAGCCGCGCCGGCAGGAGGCGATCAAGCAGGTCGGCGGCCTGACCGAGCGCGAGGTGGAGGTGCTGTCGCTGCTCGGCCTCGGCATGTCGAACGCGGACGTCGGCCAGCGGCTGCACATGAGCGAGGCGACGGTGAAGACCTACGTCAGCAGGCTGCTGGCCAAGCTGGGGCTGACCAACCGGGTGCAGGCCGCGCTGCTGGCCAGGGACGCGGGCCTCGCGGGGTGAGCGGACGCGGAACGGCCCCGTCACCCTGCGGGGTGACGGGGCCGGGTGCCGCAGGGGTTACGCCCTCGCGCGGTTGCCGGTGACCAACCGGTAGATGCCGAGCACGATCAGCGATCCGAGGATCGCGAGCAGCCACGTGCTGAGGTCGAAGAACGTGTTGATGTCGGTGCCGAACAGGGCCCGGCCGACGAAACCGCCCACGATGGCGCCGACGATGCCCAGCAGCATCGTGATGATGATGCCGCCCGGGTCGCGACCAGGCATGAGGGCCTTCGCGATGGCGCCGGCGATCAAGCCCAGGACAATCCAACCCAAGATGCCCACGGGGGCTCTCCTTCCTGCGTGCCGCGACGGTTCGGATCCGTGCGGCGCTTGATTGAGGAATGCCCACGTTCGGGTGAACCCACTCCTGTGTTATCGTTCCGTTATAAGAATCTCCTGAGACGGCGACCGCGGTGCGGGGCTTTCGGCGCCGGTCCGGAACAATGGGCGGCGATGAGCACTCCACGCAGCGTCCTGGTCCTCGGCTCCACGGGGTCCATCGGCACGCAGGCCCTCGACGTCGTCGCCGCCAACCCGGACCGGTTCACCGTGGCCGGGCTGGCCGCCGGCGGGTCCGACCCGGCGCTGCTCGCCCGCCAGGCCGTCGAGTCCGGTGCGCCCGTGGTCGCGGTCGCCCGCGCCACCGCCGTCGAGGACCTCACGCTCGCCCTCTACGCGGAGGCGCAGCGGCGGGGGTTCTCGCGCGGCGAGTACAAGGTGCCCAGGATCCTGGCCGGCCCGACCGCCATGGTCGACGTGGTCGAGGCCGCGCCCGCCGACGTGGTGCTCAACGGCATCACCGGCTCCATCGGCCTCGAGCCGACCCTCAAGGCGCTCGAGACCGGCGCCACGCTCGCGCTGGCCAACAAGGAGTCGCTGATCGCGGGCGGCCCGCTGGTGCTGCGCGCGGCGAGGCCCGGTCAGCTGGTGCCGGTCGACTCGGAGCACTCCGCGCTGGCCCAGTGCCTGCGCGGCGGCACGGCGAACGAGGTCGCGCGGCTCGTGCTCACCGCGTCCGGCGGCCCGTTCCGCGGCCGGACCAGGGCGCAGCTCGGCGACGTGACGGCCGAGCAGGCGGGCACCCACCCCACCTGGACCATGGGCCCGGTCATCACCGTCAACTCGGCGACCCTGGTCAACAAGGGCCTCGAGCTGATCGAGGCGCACCTGCTGTTCGGCGTGCCCTACGACCGGATCGACGTGGTCGTGCACCCGCAGTCGGTGATCCACTCGATGGTCACCTTCACCGACGGCTCCACGCTCGCGCAGGCCAGCCCGCCGGACATGAGGCTGCCCATCGCGCTGGGTCTCGGCTGGCCGGACCGGGTACCGGGCGCCGCCGCCGCGTGTACCTTCGACCTGGCGACGGCCTGGACGTTCGAGCCGCTGGACGACGAGGTGTTCCCGGCGGTGCGGCTGGCCAGGCAGGCCGGCTCCGCGGGCGGGTGCCTCCCGGCGGTGTACAACGCCGCCAACGAGGAAGCGGTCGCGTCCTTCCTCGCCGGCGGCACGTCCTTCCTGTCCGTCGTCGACACGGTCGAGCGGGTGCTGGCCGAGGCGGACGGGTGGGCGCACGAGCCCTCCGACGTCGCCGAGGTGCTGGCGGCCGAGGGTTGGGCACGCGCGCGGGCGCGGGAACTGGTGACCACTCCGGTGGGGTCTGGAAGGGACTAGAGACGTGGTCTTCCTGTTGGGCATCCTGCTGTTCGCGCTGCTGATCGGCATCTCGATCGCGCTGCACGAGCTCGGCCACCTGGCGACGGCCAAGATGTTCGGGATGAAGGTGACCCGGTACTTCATCGGGTTCGGCCCGAAGATCTGGTCGTTCCGCCGCGGCGAGACCGAGTACGGGCTCAAGGTCATCCCGGCCGGCGGGTTCTGCGAGATCACCGGCATGACCGCGCTGGAGGAGGTGCGTCCCGAGGACGCGCCCCGGGCGTTCTACCGGCAGAAGACCTGGAAGCGCGTGGTCGTGCTGTCCGCCGGCTCGATCGCGCACTTCATCATCGGTTTCATCATCCTCTACGTCATGGCCGCCACGTTCGGTCTGCCCAACGTCAAGGACACCGCGGTCGTCGCCGAGGTTCCCGCGTGCGTGACGGCCGACCCGAACCAGGAGTGCAAGGCGGGCGACCCGGCGCCGGCCAAGGACGCCGGGTTCCAGCCGGGCGACGAGATCCTGGCCGTCAACGGCAAGACCACGCCGACCTGGACCGAGGTGGTGGACGAAACCCGGCTCCGGTCCGGGCAGACCACCTACCTGGTCAAGCGCGGCGACCAGGAGTTGACGCTGACCGCGGACGTCGCCCGGGTCGAGCGCGAACTCCAGCGCAAGGACGGCTCGACCTACAAGCAGGAGGTCGGCGCGATCGGCGTCGTCCACCAGGTGCGGTTCTCCTACAACGCGCTGACCGCGGTCGGCGGCGCGACCAGGTTCACCGGCACGATGTTCGCCAACACCTGGGAGGGCCTGCTCAAGTTCCCGCAGAAGATCCCGGCGGTGATCAAGGCCATCGGCGGCGAGAAGCGGGACCTGGACAGCCCGGTCAGCGTGGTCGGCGCGAGCCGGCTCGGCGGCGAGGCGGTCGAGCAGGGCCTGTGGCCGTTCTTCTGGCTGATGCTCGCCGGCTTGAACTTCTTCGTCGGTGTGTTCAACCTCCTGCCGCTGCTCCCGCTTGACGGTGGTCACATCGCCGTCAACCTCTACGAGCGGGTGCGAAACTGGATCCGGGGGCTGCGCGGACTGCCCGACGGCGCCCCGGTGAACTACCTGCGGCTGCTGCCGCTGACCTACTTCGTGATCTTCGTCGGTGGTGCCGTGACGCTGCTGACGGTCACCGCCGACATCGTCAACCCCATCAGGCTCGGCCAGTGAGAGGTGTTAGTCCATGAGTGACGGCGTGATGCTCGGTATCCCGGCATTGCCGCCTCCCGTGTTGTCGGAACGACGGAAGACCCGCCAGCTCATGGTGGGTTCGGTCGGCGTCGGGAGCGAGTTCCCGGTGTCCGTCCAGTCGATGACGACGACGCTCACGGCCGATGTCAACGCGACCCTCCAGCAGATCGCGGAGCTGACCGCGGCCGGCTGCGACATCGTGCGCGTCGCGTGCCCGTCGCAGGACGACGCGGACGCGCTCGCGGCGATCGCGAGGAAGTCCCAGATCCCGGTGATCGCGGACATCCACTTCCAGCCCAAGTACGTGTTCGCCGCGATCGAGGCCGGGTGCGCCGCGGTCCGGGTGAACCCGGGCAACATCAAGAAGTTCGACGACAAGGTCAAGGAGATCGCGGCCGCCGCGCGCGACCACGGCACACCGATCCGCATCGGCGTCAACGCGGGCTCGCTCGACCCGCGGCTGATGGCCAAGTACGGCAAGGCCACGCCCGAGGCGCTGGCCGAGTCGGCGCTGTGGGAGGCGTCGCTGTTCGCCGAGCACGACTTCCACGACCTCAAGATCTCGGTCAAGCACAACGACCCGGTGATCATGGTCCGCGCCTACGAGCTGCTGGCCGAGCAGTGCGACTACCCGCTGCACCTGGGCGTGACCGAGGCCGGTCCGGCGTTCCAGGGCACGATCAAGTCGGCCGTCGCGTTCGGCGCGCTGCTGCGCCAGGGCATCGGCGACACGATCCGGGTCTCGCTGTCCGCGCCGCCGGTCGAGGAGGTCAAGGTCGGCCACCAGATCCTCCAGTCGCTCAACCTGCGCCCGCGCAAGCTGGAGATCGTCTCCTGCCCGTCCTGCGGGCGCGCCCAGGTCGACGTGTACACGCTCGCCGAGCAGGTCACGGCCGGTCTGGAGGGCATGGAGGTGCCGCTGAGGGTGGCCGTCATGGGCTGCGTCGTCAACGGTCCGGGCGAGGCGCGCGAAGCCGACCTCGGGGTGGCCTCCGGCAACGGCAAGGGGCAGATCTTCGTCAAGGGCCAGGTCGTCAAAACCGTGCCCGAGCACCAGATCGTGGAAACCCTCATCGAGGAGGCCATGCGGATCGCCGAGGAGATGGGCGAGTCCGCGACCGGCGAACCGGTGGTGACGGTCGGCTGAGCGGGTGGTCGATGGTCCGAATGCCGGTCGGATCTGGCAGGCTTGAGCCGTGCTGAGGTTGGCCGGAGCGCGGTTGCTCGACGAGCGGGATCTGCCCGAGGTCCTCGCCGTGCTGGCGGCCGACCCGGTGGCGTCCTGCATGGTCGCCTCCCGGGTGGAGGTCGCGGGGTTGGACCCCTGGCGGCTGGGCGGCGAGGTGTGGTCCTACGACCACCGCTCGCTGCGCGGCGGCAGGCTGGACGCGCTGTGCTTCGCCGGTCCGAACCTGATCCCGCTGCGCGGCAACGCGTCCGCGCTGCGGGGGTTCGCCGACCGGGCGCGCAGGCGTGGCCGGATGTGCTCCTCCCTGGTCGGCCCGGCCGAGCAGGTGCTGGGGCTGTGGGAGGAACTGGCGCCGGACTGGGGTCCGGCCCGCGAGGTGCGCGGCGACCAGCCGCTGATGGCGCTGGGCCGCACCGCGTCGATCACGCCGGACCCGCTGGTGCGCCCCGTGCGGCCGGAGGAGCTGGACCGGTACCTGCCGGCCGCGATCGCCATGTTCGTGGAGGAGGTCGGCGTCGACCCGTGCGCCGAGGACGGCGGCGCGTCCTACCGGGCGCGGGTGGCCGAGCTGATCGCGAGCGGGCGGGCGTTCGCCCGGTTCGAGGGCGGCGAGGTGGTCTTCAAGGCCGAGATCGGGGCGATGTCGGCCAAGGTCGGCCAGATCCAGGGCGTGTGGGTGCGCCCGGACCGCCGCGGCCACGGTGTCGGCACGGCGGGAACGGCGGCCGTCGCCGAACGGTTGGTGCGCGGCCTCGGCCGGACCGCCTCGCTGTACGTGAACTGCTACAACGCGGTGGCGCGCGCGGCGTACGAGAAGATCGGCTTCACCCAGGTCGGGCAGTACGCGACCGTGTTGTTCTGAACGTCCCGATCGGGTCGGGGCATACTCGGCTCCGTGATCGTGCGCAGGCTCGCCTTGGCCGTCGTGCCCGTCCTGGTGCTGAGCGGGTGCGGCCTGTTCTCCTCGCACCCCGGTCCGAACGACGTCGCGGCCGACTTCCTGAACCGCTTCGCCTCCGGTGACACGGAGGGCGCGTCCGCCCTGACCGACGACCCGGCCAAGGCGCGCGCGCTGCTCGACCAGGTCCGCGGCGCGGTGAAACCGGCCGGCGTCAAGGCCTCGGTGGACCAGGTGCGGTCCGCGGGCGAGTCGTCCTCGGCGGACGCCACCGCGTCGCTGGAGTGGGACCTCGGGCACGACCACGTGTGGAAGTACCAGACCAAATTCGACCTGCGCCGGGAAACCGACGACTGGAAGGTGCACTGGGCGCCGGGGGTCGTGCACCCGAAGCTGACCGCGCAGCAGACCGTGGGCAAGGCGGACGTGACGCCCGCGCTCGCGCCGGTGCTCGACCGCGACGGGTCGACGCTGCTCGCGCCCGAGCAGGTGGTGTCGGTGCTGCTCGACCCCAAGGAGGCCGGTGACGTGCAGGCGGTGGCGGGCGCGCTGGCCGCCGCGCTGTCGCCGATCGACAAGGCCATCACGCAACAGGCCGTCGTGGACGGTGTCGCGAAGACGCCCGCCGGTCAGGTCTACCAGGTGGCCGCGTTGCGCGACCCGGACTACCAGACGGCCAAACCCGCCATCTACGAGCTGCCCGGGGTGCGGTTCACCAGCCGGACGAGCCTGCTGGCGCAGTCCCGGGACTTCGGGTCGCAGGTGCTGCCCGCGGTGCGGAAGTTCGTCGAGGACGACATCGCCGGCCGGTCCGGGGTGCGGGTGTTCACCGTGGACGCGGCCGGCGGCGAGGTGGACCAGCTGTTCGACGCCGCGCCCGAACCCGCGCAGGCGATCACCACCGGGTTGTCCCGGTCGATCCAGGCCGCGGCCGAGGACGCGGTGGAGCCGGTGACCGGCGCGGCGATGCTGGTGGCCGTGCAGCCGTCGACCGGCGAGGTGCTGGCGGTGGCGCAGAACGCGGCGGCCGACGCCGAGGGCGCGCTGGCGCTGACCGGCCGGTTCCCGCCCGGCTCCACGTTCAAGATCGTCTCGGCGGCGGCCGGGCTGTCCTCCGGCAAGGTCACCGCGGACACCGTGCTGCCGTGCCCGGGCAGGACCACGATCGACGGCCGGCGCGTGGTGCCGAACGACCACGAGTTCGACAAGGGCCAGATCCCGCTGCACTCGGCGTTCGCGTTCTCCTGCAACACGACCTTCGCCTCGCTGGCCGCCGACCTGCCCGCCGACGCGCTGACCAAGGCCGCGGACTCGTTCGGCCTCGGCGTCGACTTCGACATCCCGGCCGTCACCACCGTCACCGGTTCCGTGCCCGCCGCCTCCGACGTGGTCGAACGGGCCGAGGACGGCTTCGGTCAGGGCAAGGTGCTGGCCAGCCCGTTCGGCATGGCACTGGTGGCCGCGACGGTCGCGAAGGGCTCGATGCCGACGCCGAGCCTGCTGCGCGGTCGCGAGGTGAAGGCCGACCACAAGCCCGTCGCGCCCGCGCCGACCGTGCTGGAACCGTTGCGCGGCATGATGCGCGAGGTCGTGGAGTCCGGCACCGCGCAGCTGCTGACCGGGTTGGGCGACGTGCGGGGCAAGACGGGCACCGCGCAGTTCGGCGACGGCGTCAACTCGCACGGCTGGTTCGTCGGCTACCGGGGCGACGTGGCGTTCGCGACGTTGTTGCTGGGCGCCAACTCCTCGGTGCCGGCCATCGAGGTGTCCGCGAAGTTCCTCCGGTCGATCGGGTGACCGGCTGGCCGCCGCCGCGCCCGGACCACGAGGTGCGCGCGGTGCTCCGATTACGCCGACCGTGGGCCCGCGGGTCGGGTGACGTGGTCACGCTCTGGTACCCGAGGGTGACCGTGACCCGGTTGCTGGAGTGGGTGTCGCGGGCGCCGGAGGAACGACCGGGTCCGGTCGGGGCGCAGCCCGTCGTGCCCGAGCCGTGGACCGCCGGCGTCTGGTTCGGCCGCGGCGACGTGGTCGCGACCGGGTGCCCGGACTGCGGTGAAGGCCACACCGAGCGGTGCCCGCTGTGCCGCGGCACGGGCGAGGTCGAGTGCCCGCGTACGGAGCCGTGCCCGGAGTGCCGGCACAGCCTGGACCGGTGCTACTACTGCGACGGCGCGCGCGAGCGGATCTGCCACCGGTGCGGCGGCTCGGGTCGGGCGCCCTGCGCGTGCGGCGACGGCACGAGACCGTGCTCCCGGTGCGCCGGCACGGGCGTGGTGAGCGCGTTCGACGGACTCCGGGTGCAGCGCGGGATCACCACCGCGCGATCGCCCGCCCCCGCCGGCCTGGTGTTGCGGGACACCGACTACGCGCCGTTGCCCGACCTCGACGCGGTGCCCGCCGAGCACGCCGGGCCGCTGCGGGAGTGGGTCGCGGGACAGGGCGCCGCGGACGGTGAGATCGACCGCCGGGTGGGCGTCGAGGTGGCCCTGGTGAGCGTGCTCGGCCGACGCCGCGTGGTGGTGGGCGACCGGCTGGTGCGGGCCGGCAGGCGGTGGACGGGAGCCTGACCACATTGCGGGCACACCGCGACGGCGCGGTGACGGTGCGCCGTACTGTGTCGGTATGTCCGTGCGTGCCGTCCTCAAACCAGGTGTGCTGTCACCGCGACGTCCGGTGCCCGACTCGATCGAGCGGCCCGAGTACGTCGACCGCAAGGAACCCCGTCGCAACACCGATCCCTGGGTGCAGCCGCCCGAGGTGATCGAGGCGATGCGGGTCGCGGGACGGCTCGCCGCGCAGGCGCTCCAGGAGGCGGGCAGGGTCGTCGTGCCCGGCGTCACCACCGACGAGATCGACGCGGTGGCACACGAGTTCCTGTGCGACCACGGCGCGTACCCGTCGACGCTGGGGTACCGGGGTTTCCCGAAGTCCTGCTGCACCTCGCTGAACGAGGTCATCTGCCACGGCATCCCCGACTCGACGGTGGTGCAGGACGGCGACATCGTCAACATCGACGTGACCGCCTACATCGGCGGCGTGCACGGCGACACCAACGCGACCTTCCTCGCGGGCGACGTGAGCGAGGAGAACCGACTGCTCGTCGAGCGCACGCACGAGGCGACCCTGCGCGCGATCAAGGCGGTCGTCCCGGGTCGGCAGCTCAACGTGGTCGGCCGGGTCATCGAGGCCTACGCCAACCGGTTCGGCTACGGCGTGGTGCGCGACTTCACCGGACACGGCATCGGCCGCACGTTCCACAGCGGCCTGGTGGTGCTGCACTACGACGCGCCGCACGTGCCGACGCTGATCGAGCCCGGCATGACGTTCACCATCGAGCCGATGATCACCCTCGGCGGCATCGAGCACGACGTGTGGGCCGACACGTGGACCGTGACGACCCGCGACAAGAGCTGGACCGCCCAGTTCGAGCACACGATCCTGGTGACCGAGACCGGCGCGGAGATCCTCACCACCTGCTGACGACCCGCAGCACCGCCGCCGCCACCTCGTCCGGCGAGGTCGCGGCGGCGAGGTGGTGGGCGGGCAGCCGTTCGACGGGCCAGCCCAGCTCGGCGGCCTTCGCGGCGGGACCGGCGTAGGCGTCGCTGAGCCGGAGGTAGCCCTGCGGCCCGGTGAACCCGACCGACGGCCTGGTCTCCTTGAGGAACGCCAGCGGCACCTCGGGCGCCTCGGCGACGATCTCCTCCAGTTGGCGCGGGTCGGGCATCATCGCGGACAGCTCCTCGGGCGCGAACCACCGGTCCCAGCGCGGCATCAGCCCGGCGCGGGAGATGGCCTTGAGCCTGGTCATCCGCTCCGGGTCGGCGTCGTCGCGCCACGCGCGGCCGGGCGTGGGCAGCTCGGCGTCGAGGTAGACCAGACCGGTGACGGGCGTCTCCAGCGCGTCGGCGAACGCGGGCAGCAGCGGACCGGCCGCGCTGTGGCCCACGAGCACCAGCGAGCCCTCGACCAGCGAGTCCTCCACCGCGTCGGCGAACGACCCGATGAGCCGCTGGTGCACCGGCGCGGCGTTCACCGTGACCCTCAGGTCGAGCAGCAGCACGGGGTGCCCGAGCGCGCCCAGCGCGCCGGCGAGCGGGCGGAGGCTTGCCGGTCCCAGGTAGGGGCTGTGCACCAGGACCGCGGTGGCGTCGACCATGGTGTGGATGATGTCAGTCCGGACCGACAACCAGGGGGACTTGTGAGCGGTGGACTGCTGGTGGCCGGCACGACCTCGGACGCGGGCAAGAGCGTCCTGGTCGCCGGACTGTGCCGGTGGCTGGCCCGGCGCGGGGTCCGGGTCGCGCCGTTCAAGGCCCAGAACATGTCGAACAACTCGGTGGTGACGGCCGACGGCGGCGAGATCGGCCGGGCGCAGGCGCTCCAGGCGGCGGCGTGCGGGCTGGAGCCGAGCGTGCGGTTCAACCCCGTGCTGCTCAAGCCGGGCGGAGACCGGAGTTCGCAGGTCGTCGTGCTGGGCAGGGCGCAGGGCACGGTGTCCGCGCTGACCTACCGGGAGCGCAAGGCCGAGCTGTTCGGCACCGTGCTGTCCACTTTGGACTCGCTGCGGGCGGACCACGAGGTGGTGGTGTGCGAGGGCGCGGGCTCGCCGGCCGAGATCAACCTGCGGGCCACCGACATCGCGAACATGGGTCTGGCGCGGGCCGCGGACCTGCCGGTGCTGGTGGTCGGCGACATCGACCGGGGCGGGATCTTCGCGCACCTGTTCGGCACCCTGGCGTTGCTCGACCCGGCCGACCAGGCGCTGGTGGCGGGCTTCGTGGTGAACAAGTTCCGCGGCGACCCGGCGTTGCTCGCGCCCGGGCTGCGGCAGATCGAGGCGTTGACCGGGCGGCCGGTGCACGGCGTGCTGCCGTGGCGCGAGGACCTGTGGCTCGACGCCGAGGACTCGCTGTCCTACGCCGCCGACGGGGTGATCGGCCGCCCGCGCCCGCCGGTGGGGACGCAGTGGTTGCGGGTCGCCGTGGTGCGGCTGCCGCGGATCTCCAACGCGACCGACGTCGAGGCGCTGGCGTGCGAGCCGGGTGTGTCGGTGCGGTTCGTGACCGAGCCGTCCCGGCTGGCGGACGCGGACCTCGTGGTGGTGCCGGGGTCCAAGGCGACCGTGGCGGACCTGGCGTGGCTGCGGTCGACCGGGTTGGCCGACGCGGTGGCCGCGTTCGACGGGCCGGTGCTGGGCGTGTGCGGCGGGTTCCAGATGCTCGGCGCGCGGATCGAGGACGACGTGGAGTCGGGCGCGGGCGAGGTGCCCGGCCTGGGGCTGCTGGACGTCGACGTGGCGTTCGCGCCGGACAAGACCCTGAGCCGACCGCGCGGCACCGCGTTTGGGGAGGCCGTCACGGGCTACGAGATCCACCACGGGCGGGTGACGCGGTGTGGTGAGGCGGGACTGGTCGGGCTGGCCGACGGGACCTCTGAGGGGGCGCTGAGGGGCCGCGTCGCGGGTACCCACTGGCACGGCCTGCTGGAGAACGACGCGTTCCGCCGGGCGTTCCTGCGCTGGGCGGCGGGCCACGCGGGTCGCGACGGCTTCACGCCCGCGCCGGACACCGACTTCGCCGCGCGCCGGGTCGCGCAGCTGGACCTGCTGGGCGACCTGGTCGCGGACCACCTGGACACCGACGCGGTGTGGCGGCTGATCGAGGGCGGCGCGCCCGCGGGGTTGCCCGTGGTGCCGCCGGCGGGCGCCCCGGAGGTGTGATCACCCGGTCGGGTGGTCACTCGCCGACGCGGGTCGGTACCCGGCGCGGTGCCAGGAGGGTTTCGGTCGGCTTCGTCGGCAGTCGCACGGTGGTCGCGGCCATGCCCAGGACGACCAGGGCGGCCGCGGCCAGCCGGGTCGCGGTGACCGTCTCGTCCAGGAACAGCCAGCCGGAGAACATCCCGGCGACCGGCACCAGCAGCGCGAACGGCACCACGGTGCTCGCGTCGTGCCTGCTCAGCAGGAAGTTCCACAGCCCGAAGCCGAGCAGCGTCGACACGTAGGCGATGAACGCGATCGCGCCCGCGCCCGTCCACGTCAGGTTCGCCAGCGCGTGCCAGTCGGCGGCCGGACCCTCGAACACCAGGGACAACCCGAGCAGCGGCAGCACGGCCACGGCGCTCGTCCACACGTTGAAGCTCATCGGGTGGGGCGGCTTGGCGAAGCGGGTGGCCACGTTCGACAGGCCCCACGCCACCGCGCCCAGCACCACCAGCAGCAGTGCGGACAGCGGGCCGGACAGACCGTAGTCCAGGGCGATCAGCACGATGCCCAGCGCCGCCACGCCCATGCCCGCCAGTTGCGCGGGCCGCGGTCGTTCGCCGAGGAACGCCGCCGCGAACAGCACGGTGAACACCACCTGGCTTTGCAGCACCAGCGAGGACAGCCCGGCGGGCATCCCGGCGGCCATGCCGACGAACACCAGCCCGAACTTCACCACGCCCAGCAGCAGCCCGACCGCGACCACCCACCGCCACGCCACGCCCGGCCGGCGCACCAGCCAGATCGCGGGCAGCGCCGCGACCAGGAAGCGCAGTCCGGTGAACAGCAGCGGCGGGAAGTCGCGGAGGCCGACCTTGATGACGACGAAGTTGATCCCCCAGATGGTGGCGACCAGCACCGCGATGGCGACGTCCCGTGGTTTCACGGAATCGAGTCTGAGCGGGCTCATGGTTAAGCACCAGCGAGTAGTTCTGAACTTTTTGGTTTAGCATCGCTACATGCTCGATCTCGGCAGACTGCGCGCGCTGCACGCCGTCGCGGTGCACGGCTCGGTCGGCGCGGCGGCCGACGCGCTCGGCTACACGCCCTCGGCGGTGTCCCAGCAGATCGCCAAGCTGGAGCGCGAAACCCGCACCACGCTGCTGGAACGGCGCGGTCGCGGCGTCGCGCTGACCGACGCGGCCCACCAGCTCGCGGACACCGCGGGTCGGGTGCTGTCGCTGGTCGAGCAGGCCGAGGTGACGCTGGAGGAGCAGCGCGGCGCGGCGGTGGGGGAACTGCGGATCGGCGCGTTCGCCACGGCCGCGCGCGGGCTGCTGCCCGAGGCGCTGGTGCGGCTGGCCGCCGACCACCCGGGGTTGGACGTGCGACTCGTCGAGATCGACCCGCCGGACGCGCTGGAGGCCGTCGCGCGCGGTGAGCTGGACCTGGCGGTGACCCACGACTGGGTGAACACGCCCCTGGCCGTGCCGGACTCGGCGTCCCGGGTGCAGTTGGGCGAGGACGTCGCGGACGTGCTGCTGCCGGCCGGGCACCCGCTGGCCGACCGGTCCGCCGTCACGCCCGGCGACCTCGCGGGCGAGCGCTGGATCTGCCAGCCCGAGGGCACGATCTGCCACAGCTGGCTGGTGAACACCTTCCGGGGCGCGGGCATGGAACCCGACCTGGCCTACCGGATCGCCGAGTACGAGACCCAGCTGGCGCTGCTGTCCCGGGGCATCGGGGTCGCGCTGCTGCCGAGGTTGGGTCGCGGCGCGCTGCCGGACGCGGTGCGCGCGGTGCCGTTCACGCCGACGCCCACCCGGCGGATCTTCGCCGTGTGGCGCACGCAGGCGACCCGCCGGCCCGCGATCACCGCCACGATCGGGGCACTGCGCGGCTGTTGGGAGCAGCGTCGCACGGCGTGAGATAACGGTCTGGCAACGGCGTGTAGCGATGCGTGGCGCAGGACGAGAACCAGGTGTGCGATGGGTTTCGCCGCCCGCGCCGAAAGACCAACCACCAGGGGACCTCCCAGGAATCCGCCGTCCTGGGAGGTTCCCGCCTTTCTCCGCCTGGATCGGCCCGATCCATCGGCGTCGAAAGTATCGGGACCCGGTCAGTCGCCGTGCCGCTCCAGCAGCTGCTCGAGGAACCCGCCCGCTTCCGCGGCCGCGCGCTGCGGGTCGCCGTCGCGGACCGCCTCCAGCAGGCCGGCGTGCGAGATCTGGTCGTCCTCGTGGTCGCGCTCGACGGTCGCGTTGATGCTCGCCCGGACCGCCTCGGTCAACCCCTGGTAGAGCTCGGCGAGCAGGGTGTTGTGCGAGAGCTGCACCAGCAGCACGTGGAACGCGGCGTCCCGCTCGACCAGCAGTTCCCAGTCCTTGGCGGACATCGCCTCGTCGCGCTCGGCGAGCAGTTCGGTGAGCCGGCGCAGCTCGTCGTCGGTCCGGTTGACCGCGGCCAGTCGCGCGCCCTCGACCTCCAGCACGCGGCGCACCTGGAGCACGTCCCGCAGCTCGCTGCCGCACAGCCTGCGCACCGCGCCGGAGAGCTCGCTGGTGGCGCGCACGAAGGTGCCGTCACCCTGGCGCACCTCCAGCAGGCCGGCGTGGGACAGCGCCCGCACCGCCTCGCGGACGGTGTTGCGGCCGACGCCGAGCGCGGTCACCAACTCGGGTTCCGGCGGGATGCGCTGCCCGACCGGCCATTCACCGCCGGCGATCGCCGCCCTCATCTGGTCGATCACCTGGTCGACGAGTCCAGCCCGCCGGGTAGTGGCCAACGGCACAGCGCCATCCTTTCATCCGAACATCCCATGTCTGCGATAGTAGTCCGGTGACGATCCAGCACACCGGGCCAGACCGGACACCGTCGACCGTCCACCCTGCCACTGATCCGCGTGGCGATGCGACGATCGCGGCACATCCTTCTGGTACGGCGGCCGGTTCGGCGCCCGCCCGGCGACAAGTTGCCCTGGTCGGCAGCACCCTGTTGGCGATCGGAGTAGCGCTCGCGGCGGCAAACTTGCGGCCCGCGGTCACCTCTTTGGCCTCGGTGATCGGCGACGTGCGCTCCTCGCTCGGCGTGTCGGTCGCCTGGACGTCCGTCCTCACCGCCGTGCCGACGCTGTGCTTCGGCTTCGCCGCGTTCCTCGCGCCGTGGCTGGGCCGCCGGTTCGGCATGGCGCGCGCCGTCGCGCTGTCCCTGACCGTGCTGACCGCGGGCCTCGTGCTCCGGGTCCTCGACGGGCCCGCCGTGGTGCTGGGCGGCACGTTCGTCGCGTGCGCCGGCATCGCGGTGTGCAACGTGCTGATCCCGGTCGTCGTCAAGGACTCGTTCCCCGACCGGGTCGGGCTGGTGACCGGCGTCTACACCGCCGCGCTCGCCGCCGGCGCCGCCGTGGGCGCGGCCTTCACCCCCGCGCTGGAGTCGGCCCTGGGCGGGTGGCGGCTCGCCGCCGGCGCCTGGGCATTCCTGTCGCTGGCGGCCCTGCTGGTGTGGCTGTCCGGCGCGCGCCACGGCGTCGTCGCCCGCGTCGCCCCCGCCCGTGCCGCCGCGCCGCGCCGCTCGCTGGTCCGCAGTCCGCTCGCGTGGGTGATCACGGTGTTCTTCGGGCTCCAGTCGCTGCTCGCCTACACCGTCATGGGCTGGCTGCCGCAGATCCTGGTCGACTCCGGCGTCGGCCGGACCACGGCCGGGCTGCTGCTCGCCGTCACGATGGTGCTCGGCGTGCCGGTGTCGCTGATCGTGCCGCCGCTCGCGGCCCGCCGGTCGAGCCAGTCCTGGCTCGTGCTCGTGCTGGGCGCGCTGTCCGCCGCCGGCGTGCTGGGCCTGGCGCTGGCGCCCGCCGCCGCGCCCGCCCTGTGGGTGGTGCTGATCGGTGTCGGCATGGGCATGTTCCCGCTCGCGCTGGTGATGATCTCGCTGCGCACCTCGACCACCGCCGACACCGCCCGGCTCTCCGCCATGGCGCAGAGCATCGGCTACCTGATCTCGGCGGCCGGGCCGTTCGCGTTCGGCGTGCTGCGCGGCGCGACCGGCACCTGGACGCTGTCGATGCTGGTGCTGGTGGCGCTGCTGCTCGCGCTCACCGCGCTGGGCGTGATCGCGGGTCGTCCCCGCACGGTTTGAGTCCGCGTAACGCCCCGGTGATCGGGCGCGATCCTCGGAACGCGGGGACACCCGAGCCCCCGGACACGCCAGGAAGCCCGGCAGGCACGAGGGGTCCGGCCGGTTCTCCTGGCGTGCGGGCGCCCTAGTCCAGCGGCAGGTTGAGCAGGGCGTTCTCCACCACCTCGGGCATGCCCGGGTGGATCCAGTACTGCCCGCGCGCCATCGAGCGCGCGTCGAGGCCGAAGCTCATCGCCTGGATCAGGGGCTGGACCACCGTCGGCGCCTGCGGCCCGATCACGTGGGCGCCCAGGATCTCCCCGGTCGCCGGGTCGGCCAGCACCTTCGCGAAACCGGTCTCGTCCTCCATCGCCCAGCCGTACGCGATCGCGCCGTAGGGCTGGGTGCCGGTGACGTACCGGACGCCGCGCTCGCGGGCCTGCTCCTCGGTCAACCCCACCGACGCGATCTGCGGCGAGGAGAAGACCGCCGACGGGACGTACCGGTGGTCGGAGCGGATCCGGTCGTCGGGGTGCAGCAGGTTGTGCTGCACGACGCGCGCCTCGTGGTTGGCCACGTGCTTGAGCTGGTACTCCGAGGAGATGTCGCCCAGGGCGTAGACGCCGGGCGCGGTCGTCTCCTGGAAGTCGTCCACCCGGATCCGGCCGTCGGGGTGCAGTTCCACGCCCGCGGTCGCCAGGTCGAGCAGGTCGGTGTTCGGCGTGCGGCCGACCGCGACCAGCAACTCCTCGGACTCGACCACCTCCGAGCCGTCCGGACCCTCGAGGTGCAGCCGCACCACGCCGTCGACCCGCTCGGCGCGCACCGCCTTGCGGTTGGTCCGGACGTCCCACTTGCCCCTCGCGATCCCGGTGAACCGCTCGGCGATCTCGCGGTCCTCGTGGCGCAGCAGCACCTCCGAGCGCGCGACGACGGTGACCGCGACGCCGAACGACGAGAACACGTGCGCGAACTCGGCCGCCACGAACCCGCTGCCCAGGATGGTCAACCGGGGCGGGAGCGCGTCGAGGCGCATGACCGTGTCGGACGTGTGGTAGCCGACGCGGTCCAGGTCCGCCACGTCCGGCACGACCGGCCGGCCGCCGGCGGCGATCACGAACCGGTCGGCGGTGATCACCTCGCCGGTGCCCGTGTCGAGCGTCTTCGGGCCGACGAAGCGCGCGGTGCCCTCGTAGACGGTGACGTTCGCGTTGCCCTCGGCGCGCCACCGGCGACCGCCCTCGGCGATCGGGTCGATGCGGTCGAAGATCCGGTCCCGGACGTCGGTCCACCGGACGCCCTCGAGGGTGGCGTCCACGCCGAGCCTGCGGCCGGCCGCAGGTGTCGCCGCGACGTCCGCCGTGTGCACGAACATCTTCGTCGGGATGCAGCCGACGTTCAGGCACGTGCCGCCGAAGACGCCCTTCTCGACGAGGGCGATGTCGAGGTCGGCGAACCGCTCGTCCGCGATCGAGTTGCCGGAGCCGGTACCGATGATGACCAGGTCGAAGTGCCTCACGTCGTGCTGCAACCCACGACGTGAGGCGGTCATTCCCCGGGTCGGCTCGCGTACTTCGGGGTGATGATCGCCCGCGCGAGGGTGTGGAACGCGAGGGTGAAGGCCACCACGGCGGGTGAGGCGTCGCCGTCCACGCCCAGCTTCTCGACGTCGACCGCGTGCACGACGAAGTAGTAGCGGTGCGGGTGGTCGCCGGGCGGCGGCGCGGCGCCGCCGAACGCGCGGGTGCCGTAGTCGTTGCGCACGTGGAAGGCCTCGCCCGGCAGGGTGGCGTCCGACCCGCCCGCGCCGGTGGGCAGCGACGTGGTCGACACCGGCAGGTCCACCGCGACCCAGTGCCAGAAGCCGGACGGCGTGGGCGCGTCCGGGTCGAAGCACGTGACCACGAAACTCCTGGTGGCCTCGGGGAAACCGGACCAGCTCAGCTGCGGCGAGGTGTCGCCCGCTTCGTGAACGTGGGCCTGCGCCAGGGTTTCGCCGTCCTGAACGTCGGATGACGTCACGTCGAACCGGTCGACTTCGGGCAGCAGGGCGTAGGGGTCGGGTGCGACGGGGCGCTTGAGGCTCATCGGATCTCCACACGTGATCTTGCGGGGGGACCCGGTCGACCCTATCGACGTGTGACGTGTGCCGCAGGTTCAACCATGAGCAACTTAAGGGAGGCTGAAGACGTCTCTAATGGGTGAACCTCGCCGGACGGGTGAGGCCTTTTCCATTGGGGGAGAACCTAATGCGGAGATTTCGGGCAGCGGCGGCGGCTGCCCTGGTCCTGGTGGCCGTGGCCTGCACGACCCAGCCGGAGGCCGCGAAGCCCGTGGCCGCGACCGCCACCACGACCGCGGTCACCACCACCACGACGACCACACCGCCCACCGCCGTGCCCGGTCCGGGCGGCACCACGATCCCGGTGTTCCAGCACCCGTACGAGTACGGCACACCGCAGGCGGTCGTGCCGCCGTCGTCCGACGGGCTGCTGCCGGTCGTGCGCCGCGTCGAGACCGACAAGCCCTACGTGTTCATCACGATCGACGACGGCGCCGTGCGGCTGCCGGAGGCGCTGGAGCTGATCAAGTCCTCGGGCGTGGAGCCCACGCTGTTCCTCAACACCAAGTACGTGGACGGCAACGTCGACTTCTTCAAGTCGCTCAAGGACAAGGCCCACGCGCGGGTCCACTCGCACACGCACTCCCACCCGGACCTGACCACCCTCGGCGCGGCCGGCCAGCGCGACGAGATCTGCGGCAACGCCGACTACCTCGCCACCCAGTTCGGCACCAGGCCCTCGCTGTTCCGCCCGCCGTTCGGCAACTACGACCAGAACACCCGCCGCGTCGCCGCCGAGTGCGGTTTCCACGCGCTGGTGCTGTGGACCGCCGCGGTCAACGACGGCGTGGTCCAGTTCCAGGCGGGCGGCAAGCTCAACCCGGGCGACATCGTGCTGATGCACTTCCGGCAGACCTTCGTCCAGGACTGGCTCGCGTTCCTCAACCGCGCCCGGCAGGACGGCCTGACCCCGGTGGTGCTGGACGACTTCCTTTCGCCGACCGCGCCCCGGGCCTGACACCCGCGGACCCCCCACCCGGACACCCGGGACCACCTCGGTCCCCGGTGCCCGAGCGGAGGGTGCGCGGGCTAGGCGGCGACCGTCGCGGCCTCGGGCGTCAGCGCCAGGTCCAGCACCTCGGTGACGTCCGAGACCAGGTGGACGGTCAGCGCGTCGCGGACCTCGGCCGGCACGTCGTCCAGGTCCGGCTCGTTGCGCGCGGGCAGCAGCACGGTGGTCAGCCCCGCCCGGTGGGCGGCGAGCAGCTTCTGCTTCACCCCGCCGATCGGCAGCACGCGGCCGGTCAGCGACACCTCGCCGGTCATCGCCACGTCGGAGCGCACCGGGCGACCCGAGAGCAGCGACGCCAGCGCGGTCGTCATCGTCACGCCCGCCGAGGGACCGTCCTTCGGCACCGCGCCCGCCGGCACGTGGATGTGCACGCCCCGGTCGGCCAGCGCCTCGGCCCGCGCGTCGTGCGACCGCAGGTAGGACAGCGCGATCTGGGCCGACTCCTTCATCACCTCGCCCAGCTGCCCGGTCAGCGTCACACCGGACGCGCCGGTGCCCTTCTCCGCCAGCGACGCCTCCACGAACAGCACGTCACCGCCGGCGCCGGTCACCGCCGGCGCCGGTCACCGCCAACCCGGTCGCCACGCCCGGCACCGCGGTGCGCTCGGCCGACTCCGGGGTGAACTTCGGCGAGCCCAGGTAGGCGCGCAGGTCCGGCACGTCCACCGCGACCGGCAGCGTCTCCTGCTCCAGCGCGACCTTCGCGGTCACCTTCCGCAGCACCCGCGCGAGCGAGCGCTCCAACTGCCGCACGCCCGCCTCCCGGGTGTACTCGCCCGCGAGCCGGCGCAGCGCGCCGTCCGTCACCGACACGTCCTCGGCGGTCAACCCGGCCCGCTCGACCTGGCGCGGCAGCAGGTGGTCGCGGGCGATGGTGACCTTCTCGTCCTCGGTGTACCCGTCGAGCCGCACCAGCTCCATCCGGTCCAGCAGCGGGCCGGGGATGGACTCGAGCACGTTCGCCGTGGCCAGGAACACCACGTCGGACAGGTCGAGCTCGACCTCGAGGTAGTGGTCCCGGAACGTGTGGTTCTGCGCCGGGTCCAGCACCTCCAGCAGCGCCGCCGTCGGGTCGTCCCGGTAGTCCGCGCCGACCTTGTCGATCTCGTCCAGCAGCACCACGGGGTTCATCGAGCCCGCCTCGGAGATGGCCCGCACGATGCGACCGGGCAGCGCGCCGACGTAGGTGCGCCGGTGGCCGCGGATCTCGGCCTCGTCCCGCACGCCGCCCAGCGCGACCCGGACGAACTCGCGGCCCATGGCCCGTGCGACGGACTCGCCCAGCGACGTCTTGCCCACGCCGGGAGGGCCGACCAGGGCCAGCACCGCGCCGCTGCGCCGACCGCCGACGACACCCATGCCGCGGTCCGCCCGCCGCCTGCGCACCGCCAGGTACTCGGTGATGCGCTCCTTCACGTCGTCGAGGCCCGCGTGGTCGGCGTCCAGCACCGCCCGCGCGCCCGCGATGTCGTAGGAGTCCTCGGTGCGGTTCTGCCAGGGCAGCTCCAGCACCGTGTCGAGCCACGTCCGGATCCAGCCGACCTCGGGCGACTGCTCGGAGGTCCGCTCCAACTTGTCCACCTCGGCCAGCGCGGCCTTGCGGACGTGCTCGGGCAGGTCCGCGCCCTCGACGCGCGCCCGGTAGTCCTGCTCCTCGGTGGCGGGCCTGCCGTCCAGTTCGGCCAGTTCCTTGCGGATCGCGGCGAGCTGTTGGCGCAGCAGGAACTCGCGCTGCTGCTTCTCCACGCCCTCCTTGACGTCCTTGCGGATGGTCTCGGCGACGTCCATCTCGGTCAGGTGCTCGCGACCCCAGGCCAGCAGCTTCTCCAGCCGCTCGCCGACGTCGTCGGTCTCCAGCAGCCACACCTTCTGCTCGTCGGTGAGGTAGGAGGCGTACCCGGCCAGGTCGGCGAGCGCGGCCGGCTCGTCGACGGACTGCACCGAGTCGACCACCTGCCACGCGCCGCGCTGCTGGAGGATCGACGTCACCAGCGCCTTGTACTCGCGCGCCAGCTCGCGGGTCCGGTCGTCCACCGGCGGGGTGTCGGCGATCGTCGCCTCGACCCACAGCGCCGCGCCCGGTCCGGTCGTCCCGGTGCCGATCCGCACCCGCTCCGTGCCGCGGACCACGGCGGCGCGCTCGCCGCCCGCGAGCCTGCCGACCTGCTCGATCAGCGCGAGCGTGCCCACCTTGGCGTACTTGCCGTCCAGCCGGGGCACCAGCAGCACCTTCGAGCCGCCGCCGGGCGCCGTCGCGGCCTCCACGGCTGCGCGGGCCTCGGCGGTGGCGTCGGACCCGGTGAGCCGGATCGGCACGACCATGCCGGGCAGCACGACGACGTCGTCCAGGGGCAGCACCGGCAGCGCCAACGTCTCGCCCATGTTCTCCTCCAAAGTTGAGTCTGACCCACTCAACCAAGGTGAGCGCGGGATTGTTTCCGCCGGCTGTTCGCTCTGAGCGAGCCTCGGCTACGCCGGGGCGACCTCCTGCCGGCGCGCGGTCCGGCCGCCGAACTCGACCGCGGTCACCCGGCCCCGCGCGTCGCGGACGAAGCCGCCGGTGGCACGGCGGGTGTCGGCCGCCCTGGCCACCACGTCCTCGGCGACGAACGCGACCTCGAAGGCGGGCGGCGAGTTGTCGGGGTCCGAGATCACCAGCATCCGCGCCCACAGGGCGTCCTCGCGCGCGGTGAAGTCGAAGGCCAGCCCGCCCGTCTCGTACCGCCCGGTGTAGTCGGCCAGCTGCTCGGGCGTGCGCGGCAGGACGGGCGCGGCCGGGATCGGCGGCACGCCCGCGAGGTTCTCCAGGCACCAGTCGACCACCCGCGGTCCGACGACCCCGCCGCCCCTGCTGTTGGTCAGCACGGTGACCGCGAACCGCTGGTCGGGCAGCGTGACGAACTCCGAGACCTGGAGGTTGCTGACGTTGCCGCCGTGGCGCACCAGCTCGGCGTCGCCGTACCGGGTGCGCAGCCAGCTGAGCGCGACCTGCTCGTAGGGCAGGGCCGCCCGTCGCTGCGGCTCCCACAGCGCGGTCCGCGCCCGTTCGCCCAGCGGCGCGGCGCCGGTCGACTCGCCGAGGAGGAAGAACCGGGCCCAGCGCAGCTGGTCGCGCGCCGAGGACCACAGGCCGCCGGCCGCGGCCACCGACCGGGGCAGACCCAGGGTGTGCGCGACGACGGGCGTGCCGCCGGGCACCAGGGTGTGGCCGACGGTGTGGTGGCGGGTGAGCACGTCCCAGGGCAGGAAGTGCGAGTCGGTCATGCCCAGCGGCTCGAGCAGCCGGGTGCGCACCAGGTCCTCGTACGACGTGCCCGACACCACCTCGAGCACCCGGCCGGCCAGCACGAACCCGCTGTTGCTGTAGGAGAACACCTCGCCGGTCGGAAACACCTGCGGCAGGTCGCCGAACCCGGCGACGGCCTCGGCCAACCCGTCGGAGTCCCAACCGTTGTCGAGGTCCACGTCACCCAGGAATCCACCCGTGTGGGTGAGAAGGTGACGCAGTGTCACGGTCGCTCGGGCGGTCGGGTCCGCCAGCGGCAGGTCTGGGAGATACGTCACCACCGGCTCGTCCAGGTTCAGCAGGCCGTCCTCGACCAGCACCAGCACGGCGGCGGCGGTGAACGTCTTGGAGGTCGAGCCGACCATGAACAGGGTGTCGCCGTCGACCGGCGTCGGGGCGTCCACGCTGGACACGCCCGTGGCCAGCACCGACTCCTCGCCGTCCTGGAGGACGCCGACGGCGATCCCGGGGACTTCGGCCTCCCGGGCCCACTCGTCGAGTAGCGCCCGCAATTCCTGAAGATTTTTCGTCATTCTGTCGATCCCTCGTCTCGTCCCGGTGCGGACCACCCCATCGTTCGCCGCGCCGGCCCGACCCCGGTTGGTGCGCCAGGACGAACCTCCGCCCGCCGGTTCGTCGGCCGGCCCCAACCGCCCGACGCGCCCCGCGTCGGACCGCGTCTCAATTCGTGCCGGGCAAATCCGACCTGCGCAATTCCGGGCGGTGCGGACCGGATTCCGCGCCGGAATTCCGCGATCGCATTCCGCCGCCCATTCCGCCGGGTCGGTCGGCGCCGACCCCGCGACGTGCGCGCGGGTCACGTGGAGATCGCGTCCGTTGGGGTGCAGGGGGTTCGGCCACTGGGCGCAGTCGGGATCCGGTCGCGGCGGTGGACCTTCCGGCCGTGATTTGATTCATACCATCGACCCGTTCGAGTGACCCTCGAAAGGGCGTACGGTGCCTGCCCGAAGTAACTCAGGGGGGCACCACCACATGAGCACGTCCACTGAGCGGCGTCCCGACGACGCCGCTCCGACATCCACCCCGCGCCGGCGCGCCGACGCGGTGTTCCGGTCCGACATCCAGGCGCTGCGGGCGATCGCCGTCCTGGCGGTCGTGGTCGACCACTTCTGGCCCGAGGCGCTCACCGGCGGCTACGTCGGTGTCGACGTCTTCTTCGTCATCTCCGGCTACCTGATCACCTCGCACCTGGACCGCGAGATCGTCCGCGACGGCCGGGTCCGGCTGCGCCGGTTCTACGCCCGCCGGGTGCGGCGACTGCTGCCCGCCGCGTTCGTGGTCCTCGGGTTCGGCCTCGTCGCGGCCTACCTGCTGCTGCCCTACCCGCGCTGGGAGGCCACCGCGCAGGAGTCGTTCGCCGCCGCGACGTACTGGGAGAACTGGCTGCTCGCGGCCAAGTCCGTCGACTACTCGGCGGCCAACAGCGCGGCGAGCCTGGTCCGGCACTACTGGTCGCTGTCGGTCGAGGAGCAGTTCTACCTGTTCTGGCCGCTGCTCCTGCTGCTGTTCTTCAAGATCGGCCGACGGCGGTGGGTGGTCGCGGGCGTCGCGGCCATGGGGGCGCTGTCGCTGGCCTACAGCGTGTACCTGACCGCCACCTCGCCCAGTGAGGCGTATTTCGTCACGCCGGTGCGGGTGTGGGAGTTCGCGGTCGGCGCGGGGGTGGCCCTGGCCGCGAGCAGGCTCGTGCTGCCGAGGGTGCCTGCCGGGCTGGCCGCGTTCGCCGGGTTCGCGATGATCGTGGCCGCCGCGTTCGGCTTCGACCACACCACGCCGTTCCCCGGCTACGCGGCCCTCGTGCCCGCGCTGGGCACCGGGCTGGTGATCGTCTCCGGGCTGCGGCCCGGGCCGCAGTGGCACACCAGGGTGACCGCGTCCTGGCCCGTGCAGTTCGTCGGCGGCATCAGCTACTCGCTGTACCTGTGGCACTGGCCGGTGCTGCTGCTCGCGCCGTTCCTGCTGGGCGACGTGCTGCGGGCGGGTCGGCTCACCACGCCCGCGCTGCTCGCGGTGTTCGCCGTGTCGCTGGTGCTCGCCCAGTTGTCGAAGAAGTTCGTCGAGGACCGCGGCATGGCCTGGGCGCCGCTGACCCGCAGCTCGCGCCTCACGTTCGCGGGCATGGTGGCCGGGCTGGTCGTGGTGTCGCTGCTCGCCGGCGGTCTCCAGTGGACCTACGGCCGGCACGTCGCCCAGGCCGAGCGCGACGTCGCGGCCGGCGTCGCGGGACCGTGCCACGGCGCGTCGGCGATGATCGTCGCCAACGGCTGCCCGGCGCCGTTCGGCCCGGCGCGGACCACCGCCATGGGACCGGCCAACGAGTACTGGCACCCCGCGCCGGAGTGCCGGGAGCTCTCCGACCACAAGGCGGGCGACAAGACCACCACGTCGGTGTGCGACTTCAGCGGCGGAGCGCCCGGCGCGCGGAAGGTGTGGCTGGTCGGCGACTCGCACGCCCAGCAGTGGCAGGGTCCGCTGTTCGACCTGGCGCGCGAGCAGAAGTGGCTGTTCACGATCAGCTACCTGGGCGGCTGCCCGTTCGCCGACATCCGGTTCACCGGCTACCGGGAGAAGGCGCCGCCCGAGGACGTCCGCCGCTGCGAGGAGTGGACCGCGCGGATGACCGACGTGATCGCCGCCGACCGGCCCTCGACGGTGCTGCTGTCCTTCTTCGCCCGCCGGGAGAACGCCGACGACCACAGCGGACGCGACCAGGCCGCGCAGTACCGGGCCGGGTTGGAGCCGCGCTGGCGCAAGTGGACCGACGCGGGCGCGCGCGTCGTCGTGCTCGGCGACCCGCCGCTCAACGGCGAGGTCCGCGCGCCGGACTGCCCCGCGCTGAACCCGTCCGACCCGGCCGCGTGCGCCGTCGACCGGCACACCGCCCAGCCGCCGGACCCGCTGTCCGACGCGGCCCGCGCCACCGGCAACGACCGCGTGTCGCTGGTCGACCTGACCGACTACTTCTGCGACGAGAAGCGGTGCCACGCGGTCGTCGGGAACGTCGCGGTCTACTACGACCCGGACCACCTCAACGTGGAGTTCGGCAAAACCCTCAAGCCGATGCTCGCCGAGGCGTTGGCCGATGCCCTGACCGGGAGCTGAACGCGGCGGAACGTGACGAAGACGATCGACCGAACGGGTGACCCGGGCCCGTTCGGAGGTTGCTTCGCCGAGGTGCGGGCGGCACTATCGCGGCGTCTAGACGAGGAGATGTGCATGGAGCAGGCGAGCTGGGTCCCGTCGTCGGTGGACCTGGACCGACCGAGTGTGGCCCGGATGTACGACTACTACCTCGGCGGGTCGCACAACTTCGCGGTCGACCGCGAGGCCGCGAAGAACGTCGAGCGCATCTACCCGGGCATGGCCGGCGCGGCGCGGGCGAACCGCTCGTTCCTCCGCCGCGCCGTGCGATACCTGCTCTCCCAGGGCGTCGACCAGTTCCTGGACCTGGGGTCGGGCATCCCGACCGTCGGCAACGTGCACGAGATCGCCCAGGCCGCCAACCCGGCGGCACGGGTGGTCTACGCCGACGTCGAGCCGGTCGCGGTCGCGCACAGCACCGCGCTGCTGGCCGACAACCCGCTGGCGGTGGCGATCCAGGCGGACATGCGCGACCCCGACTCCGTGCTGGACCACGAGGAGGTCCGGCGCACGCTGGACTTCGACCGGCCGATCGGTGTCCTGATGGTCGCGGTGCTGCACTTCGTGTCCGACGCCGACGAGCCGCACAAGGCGATCGCCCGGTACCGCGAGGCGCTGCCCTCCGGCGGGTACATCGCGATCTCGCACGGCAGCGCGGACAACGTGCCGCGCGACGGGCTGGACGACAGCGAGAAGGTCAAGGCGATCTACCAGCGCACCGACAGCCCGCTGGTGCTGCGGTCGGGCGAGGAGATCGCGTCGTTCTTCACCGGGCTGGAGCTCGCCGAACCCGGCGTCGTGCCGCTGCCCGAGTGGCGGCCGGACTCCGACGACGCGTTCATCAGCGCGTTCGTCGGCGTCGGCCGCAAGCCGTAGGTCACTCGGGCGGGGTCATCCTGAGGTCGGGGTCGACCGGCGGCTCGCCGTCGAACGGCCCCTTCACCAGGTTGCCCAGACCGTCCAGGGTCAGCTCGATCCGCCCGCGCTCGGGGTCGAGGCCCTCCGGCGGGGTGCGGAACCACTCGTGGAGGTCCTCCGGGATCCGGTAGGTCGCGGCCAGTTCCCGGTACAGCGCCTCGCGCTGGTCGGCCTGGACCGCGAGCTCCTGGAGCTCCCGCACGGCCATCCGCATCCGGATCCACCGGTACCGGTCGGTGTCGGTCGAGTCGTCCGCGGTGAACCGCTCGCGCAGCAGCCTGCCCGCCTGCTCGCCGCGCCCGGCCAGCTCGAGGATCGTCTCCGGGCGCATGAACAGGTTCGTGCCGCCCTCGTCCTCGGCGACCCGGACGTGCGCGATCCGGCCGCGGAACCCGGGCATCGCGGACTGCATCGTGTCCCGCCAGTCCATCATCGTGTTCAGGATCGCGGCGGCGAAGTGCTGCACCTTGCCCAGGTCCGCGAACGGGCGACCGCTGGTCGACGCGTCCTGCTCGGGCAGCCACACGTCGGCCGCGTCCGGGGTCGGGTAGGGCTGGAGGGTGAGCCCGAACGTGGGCCAGCGCGGCAGCATCGAGTCGAAGAAGTGGATCGGGAAGTTGCTGGTGATGCCGCCGTCGGAGAACCAGTGCACGCGCGGTTCCGGCTCGGCGCGGACCAGGGGCACGGCGGCGATCAGCCCGGGCAGCGGCATGCTCATCCGCACCGCCAGCGCCACCGGGAGGTTCGCGGGCAGCACCCGAAGCACGGTGTCGTCCAGCGGGCAGGTGAGGTCGGTCGTGTCCTCGCCGAGCACGGCGACGGTGCGCGCCGGCACCACCTTGCCCAGGCAGTGCGGGCAGTAGAGCCAGTTCGCGGCCGGGTCGCCGAACGGCAGCCGGTAGGGCCGGCCCTCGGACAGGTCGGTGGTCATCAGCACCAGCGTGGTGTCGAGGTCGGCGAACGTCAGGTCGGTCGTGCCGGAGAGGTCGTCCAGCCGGTCGGCGAGCCAGTCGCTCAACGGCGGCACGCCGGTCGACCGCGGCACGCCGCAGCGGCGGTCCCAGAAGTTCGCCTTGAACGTCCCGGTTCCCGGCACCAGCCCGAAGTGCAGGTGCCGCGCCATCCGGTCGAGGAAACGCTTGGCGCCCAACAGGTACGTGGTCGCCACCGCGCTGAGGAACGCGAAGCCGGACACCAGCCAGACCACGACCGCGGCGGCCGTGGTGGCGAGGCTCGGCGCGGTCCACCGGGTCGCCGCGAACGCCGGGACCAATGGGATCAGCAGGAGCAGCGCGATCCCGATCCGCTGCCACCACCAGCCCGGTCGGCGCGGCGCGGCGGCCAGCAGGGCGGGCGGCACGGTCAGCACCACCAGCACGGTGAGCGCGACGAGCAGCCACGTCGGCGTGCTTCCCCAGTCGACCACCAGCACCCACGCGGTCGGGCCGAGCAGCCACAGCGCGAGAGCCAGGGTCAGCGCCGACTTCGCCCGCCACCCGATCGCGCCGAACAGCGCGAGCAACAGGCAGAACGCCGGGCTGCGACCCGTGGTGCCGCGTCGTTGCATGGCCGCCGCGACGATCCGGAACAGCTTGCGGGTGTCGTGGCCGGGTTGGAACAGCTGCGCGAGCCGCCAGTCCGGCGCGGCGAACCAGTGGATCACGTCCCGGAGCTTGTCGAACCCGCCCCGGTCGCGGCCCTTCTCGGCGGCGGCGGTGAACGCGGCCCCGATCGCGCCGGCGGACGCGCCGCCCAGCGACCGGAACCGGTAGTGCCGGGCGAGTTCGACCACGGCCCACGGGTAGACGACCCCGCTGGCCGTGCCGCCTCGCATGGTGAGGTCGCAGTACCGGTTCGACTCGTCCCGCTCGTCACCCACGGCAACCTCCTCGGCGCGCACCCATGATCCCGCCGGGTGTCCGCCGGGGCGCTAGGCCAACCGGTTGTTCACCGCCTTGTTGTGAAACGTCGTCGTGGGACGGCGGTGTCACGCCTCCGGGCGGAGGCGGGCCGCGAGGGCGGCGATCTCGGCCGGGGTGCCGGACATGATCGTGCGCACGTGCTCGGTGACGACGTCGATCGGCCAGTCCCACCAGCGGGCGGCCAGCAGCAGGTCGACGTCCTCGTCGGAGTACCGCTGCTTGATCGGCTTGGCCGGGTTGCCGCCGACGACGGTGTAGGGCGGCACGTCCGCGGTGACCACGGCGCCGGTGGCGACGATCGCGCCGTCACCGATGCGGACGCCGGGCATGACGAGCGCGCCGTAGCCGATCCACACGTCGTTGCCGACCACGGTGTCGCCCCGGGTTGCCATGTCCTGCAACAGGTCTGCGGTCCGCTCGGCCCACTCGCCGCCGAAGATCGTGAAGGGGAACGTCGAGACGCCGGTGGTCAGGTGGTTGGCGCCGGCCATGATGAACCGGGTGTTCGCGGCGATGGCGCAGAACCGGCCGATCACCAGCTTCTCCCGGCCGTAGCCGTAGAGGACGTTGCGGGTTTCGAACTCGGTCGCGTGGTCCGGGTCGTCGTAGTAGGTGTACTCGCCCACCTCGATCGTCGGCGACGTGACGAGCGGCTTGAGCAGGACCACGCGCGGGTGCGCAGGCATCGGGTGCAGGACGGTCGGGTCGGGGATCGCGGGCGGCGCGGGGACTGCGGGGGTTTCGCGGGTCAAGGTGGCTCCTATCGCGACTCGTGTCGCTTTAGGCTGGCATGAGGGGTGTCATAATGCAACACGGATCGCGTTAAGCGGTGGGTGACGAGGGAGGCGCGGTGGTCAGCAGGCCCGGTGGTCGGTCGGCGCGGGTGCGCGCGGCGGTGCTCGCGGCGACGTACGCGGAGTTGGCCGAGCGCGGTCACCTCGGGATGACCGTCGAGAACGTGGCCCGCCGCGCGGGGGTGCACCGGACGACCGTGTACCGGCGCTGGGCGACGGTGGAGTCGCTCGTCGCGGACGCGCTGGACCACTCGCGCGAGACGCCGTGGGAGGTGCCCGACACCGGGTCGCTGGAGGGCGACCTGATCGCGGTGGTCGGCGAGGTCGTCGACACGTTCGGCGATCCGGTCGCCCGGGCCGTGCCGGTGGCGGTGGTGGCGGCCGCGCTGCACTCGACGCCCGCCCGCGAGGCCAAGCGGCGGTTCTACGCCCGGCGGCACGCCGAGGCGGCCGCGGTGGTGGAGCGGGCCAAGGCGCGCGGGGAACTCCCGGCGGAGGTGGACGGCGAGGAGGTGGTCAAGCTCGCCTGCGCTCCGGTGTACCACCGGGTTTTCGTCACGGGCGAGCCGGTGGACCGGGCCTTGGCCGAGCGCAGCGCCCGGATCGCGGTGCACGCCGCGCGCGGCGGTTTCCTGAACGGGTCAGCGCGGGGTGGCGATCAGGACGCCCAGGGTCGAGCCGGCGGGGCGCAGCAGCGAGAAGTCGTGCCCGACGCCGTCGACGGTGGCGGCGGTGGTGCGGAACTCCACGACCGCGCGGCACTCCCACCAGGGGGTCAGGTCCGGGCGGTCGGCGCGCAGGGCGGCCAGTAGCGCGCGGGCGCGCGGTGCGTCCGGCGCCTGGTCCGCGTGCCGGCGGAACTCGCGGAAGACGGCCTGTGCCAGCGGTTCCCAGTCCGGGACCCGGGCGCGCCAGCGCGGCGAGGTGAACGCCAGCACCAGGTTGTCGGACTCCCCGAACAACCCGCCCGCGCGCACGTCGAACCACCCGTCCACGAGCGCGGCGGGTCGGCCGAGGCCCGCCACCAGGTGGCGCAACGGCTCCGGGTCCGGCTCGGCGGGCGGCGCGTGGTGGCCCGCGAGCGTCAGCACGTGCCGGTGCGCGTCGTCGTCCAGCCGCAACGCGCGGGCGACCGCGTCCAGCACCTCGCGCGAGGTGCCGACCCGGCCCTGTTCCAGCCACGTGTACCAGGACAGCCCGACACCGGACAGCGCCGCGACCTCCTCCCGCCGCAGACCCGGCGTGCGGCGGCGGCGCGACCCGGTCAGCCCGACGTCCGCCGGGTCCAGCAGCGCCCGGTGCGCGCGGAGGAACCGTCCCAACTCCTGCCTGGTGCCCACCCGTCCGAGCCTATTACCGGCGGTGACAGCACGAACCGGCTTCTCGTGGAGCGGACGGGTCCTCGGCAGGGTGGTGGTCATGGCACTGTGGCGACGCGACAACGACTCCTCCGACCGCACCGAACCCCGGGTGTACATCCGCGCCTTCGTCCCGCCCGGCGGGTTGGACGAGGCGATCGGCTTCTACGAACGGCTCCAGGACGTCCGGGTCGACCTGCGCGCCGACTACCCGGAGAAGCGGCTGAGCCTCGCGACCGTGGGCGCGTTCCTGATCGTGGAGGGCGAACCCGCGATCACCGAGCCGTTCCGGGCCACGCACGGGACGGTGCTGGTGGCCGACGTCGGGCCGTACCTGGAGCGGCTCGCGCGGGAGGGCGCCGAGGTGCTCGACCCGCCGGTGGACGTGCCCACCGGCGTCGGGTTCACCGCGCGGCACCCGGACGGCACCGTGGTCGAGTACGTGCACCACCGGCCCAAGCCGGGGGAGTAGCCGGGGGCGCTTCTAGATCAGGTCCAAGAACTCGTCCACCTCGGCCAGGGCCCGGCGGCGGACCGGCTCGGCGGACAGGAACAGGTCGTGCAGGCCGCCGTCGACCTGCACGATCCGCACGTCCCGGCCGATCTTCGGGCCCCACTTGCGCATGTGCTCGACGTCCAGCACGGTGTCGGCGGTCATCGCCTCGGGTGACCACGCCTTCGCGTGCAGGTGGCTGCGCGAGGACCGGAGCAGCAGCACGGGCACCTTCACGTCCAGCCCCCGGTGCAGGGTCGCCTGGGCCCGGCGGACCGCGCGCAGCCAGCCCGCGCGCACCGGGAACGCCTCGAGCGGCTTCCACGTGAGGTCGAAGTCCCACTCTCCGTGGTGGTCGCGGTGGATGCTCTCGCCGTAGACCGGGCCGAGGCCCGCCCGCAGCACCAGGCGTGGCGCGATCCGGCCGACGCCGCGCACGAACGCGGTGCCGATCGTGCGCATCACCCACGGTTCGGCCAGGTCCAGCCACGGGCTGTTGAGGACCAGGGCGTCGATCAGGTCGTCGTCGCGGCGTTCGTGCGCCCACAGGCTCGTGGTGAGACCGCCCGTCGAGTGGCCCATCAGCACGAGGTGGCGGTGGCCGTCCTCCTCGCGCACCACCCGCACGGCGGCGTCGATCTCCTCGTAGTGCTCGGCGAGGTCGGTCACGTAGTTCGCGATCTGGCCGGGCTTGAGGGACCGGCCGTACGCGCGCAGGTCCACCGCGTAGAAGTCGAAACCGCGCGCGGTGAAGTGCTCGGCGACGTGGCTCTGGAAGAAGTAGTCGGCGAACCCGTGCACGTAGAGGATCGCCCCCCTGGTCGCCGGCCGTGCCTGCCTGCGCACCAGCGTCGCGTGGACCTCACCGCCCAGCGGCAGTGTCCTGACCTCGTAGTCCGAGCCGAGCGCGTCCGTCATGCCGTCAGTGTGCAGGTCCGATCGGCCAATCCGGGAGATGCCGCGCGCGGATCGTGGCACGCTGGTGGCATGAGCGAGGAGATCGAGCGGTCGACCGCACGGGTGCGCTTCCCCGGAATCAGCCCGAGGGCGTACGAACACCCGGTGGACCGGGGAGCGCTGGCCGTGCTGCGCGCGGTGCCCGGCATCGGACCGGTGTTGCAGGCGGTGGCCGGCGCCTTCACCGAGCGCGGTGAGCGGCTCGGGTACCTGGCCTCCTCGATCCGGGTCGGGCCCAAGCAGTACCCGGAGCTGGACCGGTTGCGGCTGGAGACGGCGGCGACGCTGGACGTCGACCCGGTGCCGGAGCTGTTCGTGCGGCGGGACCCGGTGCCGCAGGCGCTCGCGCTGGGCATCGACAAGCCGTTCATCGTGCTGACCACCGGGTTGATCGAGTTGCTCGACCAGGCCGGGTTGAGGTTCGCGATCGGGCACGAGATGGGGCACGTGCTGTCCGGGCACGCGCTGTACCAGACGATCTTGCAGCGGTTGTTGCAGTTGCAGAACGGGCTGGGGTGGTTGCCCGGTGGGTACTGGGCGATCCGGGCGGTCATCGCGGCGTTGTTCGAGTGGTACCGGAAGACCGAGTTGACCTGTGACCGGGCCGGGTTGCTGTGCGCGCAGGATCCGGCGGCGGCGTTGCGGGTGCACGTCGCGTTGGCCGGCGGGATGGATCTGTCCCAGGTGGACACCGCGGAGTTCCTGAAGCAGGCCAAGGAGTACGAGGCCGTCGAGGACGTCCGGGACAGCGTGCTGAAGTTGATCCGGACCTGGCCGTTGACGCATCCGATGGCGGTGGTTCGGGCCGCGGAGTTGCAGAAGTGGGCCGCGGGGGAGGAGTACCGGGCGATTCTGACCGGGGATTACCTGCGGCGGGAGGACGATTCGACTACGTCCAACTTCACGGATGACCTGAAGTCCGCGGCGAAGTCGTACAAGGAGTCCGCCGCGGAGTCCGAGGATCCGTTGATGAAGGTGTTGAACGAGTTCGGGGACGTGTTGAGCGGGGCTGCCGGGCGGGTTCGGGACAAGTTCTCCGGGAACTGAGTCCTGTGTGGTCGGTGGGCGTGTCCGGTTGGGCATAGCTCGCGTTGAGGGTGTGTTCGGCGCTTAGGGCGCATCTGATTGGGCGTGGCTGTCGTGTGGGTGTGTTCGGTGGGCGTGGCTCGCGTTGACGGTGTGTTCGGTGGGTGTGGCTCGCGTTGACGGTGCGTCCGGTGGGCATAGCTCGCGTTGAGGGTGTGTTTTGTCGGATTTTGCCTGTGTTTAGGGATTAAGAGCGTCCTCGCCGGACGGGCAGCGCCTCCGGGGGTGAAGGGCGTCGTGTTCTCCCCGTATGGCCTGCCTGAGGCAACCACATGCGTCAAGGGGGCCGTTGTCGAGTTCGGCCGGCGGTAGCGCTTAACGTGCCCCCTTGACACATGCGGTTGGGCTTCGCCCAGGCCATACGGGGAGAACACGAGGCCCCCGCATTGGGCTTGCGCGCCCTGCGGCGCTTTGGGTGGTTGGGTGGTTCTCGCGGTCACACGTCCGAGTGGCGTGGGTTGTGGGGGGTGCTTTGACGGCTGAGGGTTGGCCCATGCGATCACTGGTGCGGGTTCTGCTCGTTGTCGGGGTTGGGTTGGGGGTGTTCGCCGGGCCTGCCCACGCTGATCCCCGGATTGTCGGTGGGGTCGAGGTTGCGGACATCGGCGAGGTTCCGTGGATGGTGGCGTTGGTGTCGCCCACCGGGCGGCAGTTCTGCGGGGGGTCTTTGGTGTCGCGCAACGTTGTCGCGACCGCCGCGCACTGCGTCGCGTCGATCAAGGCGGAGGACGTGTTGGTCGTCGGGGGGCGGCTTGACCTGACCAAGCGGCAAGGGGTGGTTTCCCGGGTGAACGGGATTGTCGTGCACCCCGATTACAAGAACGCCCAGGCCGGGGCGGACGCGGCCATTCTGTTCACCGCGGCAGAGTTCCCCTATCGGCCCATTCCGCTGCCCGCCACCAACGAGTCCGGGTTGTACCAGGCCGGGAAGGTCGGGACGGTGTACGGGTGGGGGCGCACCGCCGAGAGCGGTGCTTCCACGTTGCAGTTGCGGAAGGTTTCCGTGCCGATCACCTCCGACGCCGAGTGCTCGGCGGCCTACTCCGATTACAAGCCGGGTGCGCAGTTCTGCGCCGGGGTTCCCCAGGGTGGGATCGACTCGTGCCAGGGTGATTCCGGTGGGCCGTTCGTCGTGGACGGCAAGCTCGCCGGGTTGGTGTCGTGGGGCACGGGGTGCGCCCGGCCCGGCAAGCCCGGTGTCTACACGCGCGTCACGTCGTACTTCGGGTAGTCCGTCAGACCACCAGTCCCACCGACATGGTCAGGAACACGGCTGCGCACACGACGTCCAGCGCGCGGGTGAAGCGGGCCGGCGCGTTGGACAGTCGGCCGGCGGCGAGGACGATCAGGCCCTCCCACAGCGCGGCCAGGGTGAGGAAGACCGCGGCGAGCATGGTCAGCTGCCACGACGGCGAGCCCGTTCCGATGAACTGGGGCAGGAACGCCAGGGAGAACAGCAGCATCTTCGGGTTGGTGATGTTGGTCAGGAAGCCCGCGCGGAACGGGCGGGTCGGGACGGTCGTCTCCTGGGCCGCCGGGCGCAGCAGACCCCGCACGATCGTGACGACCAGGTACAGCAGGTAGGCGGCGCCCAGCCAGCGGAGCGCGACCAGGACCGCCGGGTAGCGGGCGATCACCACGCCCAGGCCCGAGACGACCACGGCCACCTGCACGGCCGCCGCCGTGTGGATGCCGGCCAGCGCCCGCAGGCCCGCCCGCACGCCCGAGCGCATCGACGTGCGCAGGAGCAGGAACGCGTCCACCCCCGGCGTCAGCACGACGACCAGGCACGCGATCAAGAACGCCGGGAGCTGGGAGAAGTCGAAGTACACGGGTGAACCCCCCTCGTGATCCGGACAGACCACCGTGATCTGTCGCACATGCCGGAGAATCTCCGTCGATACGAGATCCTAACAACAGATTTTCCGGATTTGATACCCGTAGGCCTTCGTCGCTACGGTGAGTGTCCGATCGTCCACCTGCCGTAAAGGGGTTACCCCGTGCGGATCAGCGCGCTCCTCGCCGCCGCCCTCCTCCTGTCCACCGCCGTGCCGGCGAACGCGATCGTCGGCGGTCACGACGCGCCGGCCGTGCCCTGGGTGGTGGCGCTGAGCGACCCGACGGCGGGGTTCTTCTGCGGTGGCGCGCTGATCGAGCCGGACAAGGTGGTCACGGCCGCGCACTGCGCCGTGGAGCGCACCGCGCTGGGGCTGGTCGACCGCACCGGGGTGATCGTCATCGCCGGGCGGACGGACCTGCGGCGCGCGGGCGGTCGGGAGGTGCGGGTGGCGCAGGTGCGGCGGCACCCCGCGTTCCAGGACGCGCCCACCGGTGACGACGTCGCCGTCCTCACGCTCGCCGAACCGCTGCCGTACCAGACGATCGCGGTCGCCGAGGCGGTGCCGGGCGTGCTCGCGGAGGTTTACGGGTGGGGTCGCACGGGCGAGTTCCGGCCGCCGAGCCCGCTGCTCCAGGAGGTGGCCGTGCCGGTGGAGTCGGACCCGGCGTGCGCGCGGGCGGTGCCGGGGTACGACTCGGCGAAGATGTTCTGCGCCGGCTACCCCGAGGGCGGCCGGGACGCGTGCGAGGGCGACTCGGGCGGCCCGATCGTCGCGGGCGGCGCGCTGGTCGGCGTGGTGTCGTTCGGCGTCGGGTGCGCGCGGCCGGGGCAACCCGGCGTGTACACCAGGCTCAGCCACTACCGGCTCGGCGACCGGAGGGGTTTCTAGCGGCTGTGGTACCACGGTGGACGTGCGCTCCCAGGCTCCCGCCACCCTCCGCCGCCAGTGGTCGGCCGATCTGACGCCCGACCAGCTCTACCGCGTCCTCCGGCTCCGCGTGGAGGTGTTCGTGGTGGAGCAGTCCTGCCCCTACCCCGAGCTGGACGGTCGTGACCTCGACCCGTCGACCCGCCACCTGTGGCTGGAGAAGGGCGGCCCGGACCCGCTGGCCTACCTCCGGCTGCTGGAGGAGGACGACGGCTCGTTCCGCGTCGGCCGGGTGTGCACCGCCCGCACCGCGCGGGGGCAGGGGTTCAGCCGGCGGCTGATGGAGGCCGCGCTGGCCGAGATCGGCGCCGCGTCGTGCGTGCTGGACGCCCAGACCTACGTGGCGGACTTCTACGCGTCGTTCGGCTTCGTGCCGGAGGGGCCGGAGTTCAGGGAAGACGGGATACCGCACCTGCGGATGCGCCGGCGGTCGTGATCACCCGGACCGCGCGCTCCACGTCGGCCTCGGTCAGGTCGGCGCGCGCGGTCAGCCGCAGCCGGGACACCTGGTCCGGTACCGACGGCGGGCGGAAGCAGCCCACCTGGACGCCCGCGGCGCGGCACGCCTCGGCCCACGCGACGGCGGCCTCCGGCGAGGGCGCCTGGATCGACACGACGGCCGCGGCCGGCGTGCTGACCCGCAACCCCGCGTCGCGCAGCCGGAACGCCAGGTCCTGGGCCGCGGTGAGCGCGCGTTCGGGGCGGTCGGGCTCCTCGCGCAGGACCTTCAGCGCGGCCAGCGCGGCGGCCACCGAGGACGGCGCGAGACCGGTGTCGAAGATGAACGTGCGCGCGGTGTCGACCAGGTGCCTGATCACCCGCGAGGGGCCGAGCACCGCGCCGCCCTGCGCGCCCAGCGACTTGGACAGCGTCACGGTCGTGACCACGTCCGGCGCCTTGGCCAACCCGGCCGCGTGCGTCGCGCCCCGGCCGCCCTCGCCGATCACGCCGAGCCCGTGCGCGTCGTCCACGACCAGCGCCGAGTCGTGCTCCCGGCACGCGGCGGCGAGCGCGGCCAGCGGCGCGAGGTCGCCGTCGACGGAGAACACCGAGTCGGTCACCACGAGCGCCCGCCGCTTGCCCCGGGTCGCGAGCGCGTGCGTGACCTGGGGCACGTCGCAGTGCCCGGCCACCACCACGTCCGCCTTGGACAACCGGGTGCCGTCGATCAGCGAGGCGTGGATGTGCTGGTCGGCGACGATCGCGGTGCCCGGGCCGGACAACGCGGTCAGCGCGCCGAGGTTCGCCGCGTAGCCGGAGGAGAACACCAGCGCGGACTGCGCGCCGCAGAAGTTCGCCAGCTCGTACTCCAGCTCGGTGTGCAGCTCGGTCGACCCGGTGACCAGCCGGGACCCGGTGGAACCCGCGCCCCAGCGCAGCGCCGCGGCGGCCGCCGCGCCGGTCACCCTCTTGTCCCGGGCCAGCCCGAGGTAGTCGTTGCCCGCCAGGTCGAGGTCGGTCGAGCCGGCCGGTCGGGGGCGCACCCGCCGCGCCAACCCGGCCTTCGCGCGGGCCTGCGCCCGCGTGTCGATCCAGTCGAACACCGACTCGCCTGTGCTCACGCTCACGCGGGCAGTTTCGCACCCGGCCGATACGGTCCGAGCGTGGACCTCTTCCGGCTCGGTCACGCCGACCTGCGCTCGCTGCGCGCGGACGCGCCCGTGCACCGGGACGAGGCCACCGGGCTGTGGCTGGTGAGCCGGTACGAGGACGTGCGCGCGGTGCTCGTCGACCAGGACGCGTTCCGGCCGGACAACGCGCTGACCGCGGTCACCCCGATCCCGGGCCCGGTGCTGCGGGTGCTGGCGCGGGCGGGGTTCTCACTGCCGCCCACGTTGGCCAACAACGGCACCGACACGCACCCCGCGCTGCGCCGGCTGGTGGCCCGGTTCCTCACGCCCGGCAAGGTGGCGGCGATGGGGCCGCGGATCGCCGAGCTGACCCGGGAGCGCCTCGACCGGGTGACCGGCCCGACCGCGGACCTGCACCCGGCGCTCGCGCGCGACCTGCCCGCGGTGGTGCTGCTGGAGGTGCTGGGCATCCGGGACGTGGACGTGCCGGCGCTCAAGGCGTGGAGCACCGCGTCGCTGGAGCTGTTCTGGGGCGACCCGTCGCCCGCGCGGCAGGCCGGGCTGGCGGTGCCCGCGGCGGAGTTCCACCGGTGGTTGACGACGCGGATCGAGGCGGCTCGCGGGGACGACCTGTTCGGCGCGCTGCGCCACGAGGGCGTGTCGGTGCGGGACGCGGCGGGGCTCTGCTACTTCCTGCTGATCGCGGGTCAGGAGACGACGACCCAGTTGCTGTGCGCGCTGTTCCACGGCGTGCTGCGGCACGGCGACCTGTGGCGGCGCGCGGCCGATCCGGCGGTCGCGGCGGCGTGCGTGGAGGAGACGCTGCGCCGCGACCCGCCGGTGAACACGTGGCGGCGGGTCGCGGCGCGGCGGAGCACGATCGCGGGTGTCGAGGTGCCCGAGGGCGCGCACCTGCTGCTCATGCTCGCGGGCACCGGCAGTGATCCGGAGGTGTTCGACAACCCCGAGGCCTACTGCCCGGCGCGGCCGAACGCGCGCAAGCACCTGGCGTTCGGCTTCGGCCGGCACTTCTGCCTCGGCGCGGGGTTGGCCCGGCTGGAGGGCGAGGTCGTGCTGGCCGAAACCGCCCGCCGGTTCCCGGACCTGCGGCTGTTGGACCACGACCCGCCGATGTTGGGCCTGCTGTCGTTCCGCGCGCCGCTGAGCGTGTCGGTGGCGCTAGGGGACCAGGATCAGCTTGCCGGTGGTGGCGCGGTCCTCGAGCAGTTGGTGGGCACGGGCGGCCCGCGCCAGCGGTAGCGCCTCGCCCAGCACGGGCTCGAGCCCGGAGGCGAACGCCCGGCGCACCGCGTCCGGCGTGACCGGGTTCCACAGCCCGATCACCGCGACGCCCTTGCGGAACGCGTCGGCGGCCGTGACGTCGAGCGGCTCGCCACTGGCGAACCCGAACACGACGAGCCGTCCGCCGGGGCGCAGCCGCTCGAAGCCCTCGCGTCCGATCGTGCCGCCGGACGAGGAGAACACCACGTCCACCTCGGCGACGGCGGCGGACCAGCCGGGCGTGCCGTAGTCGACCACCTCGGGCGCGCCGAGCTCGCGGGCCAGCGCGAGTTTGCGCCCGCCCCGCGCGGCGGCCACGACGGTCGTGCCGGCGCGCACGCCGAGTTGCACGAGCAGGCTGCCCACGCCACCCGCCGCGGCCTCCACGAGCAGTCGTTCACCGGCCGCGGCCCGGGCGGCGTCGAACGCGGCCAGCGCGGTCGCGCCCTGGAGCAGCAGGGCGAGCGCCCGGTGGTCGGACACGTCGTCGGGCACCTCCACGGGGTCGCGCAGCACGGCCAGTTCGGCGTAGGCGTCGCCGACCGGCGCGCCGGCCAGCCGTCGTCCGTCCGCGGTCACGCCCACGACCTCCGACCCGAGCGGCGCGGGTCGCGCGGTGCCCTCGTACCAGGGGAACAGCCGCACGCCCTTTCCCGAGCGGATCACCGTCTCTCCGTAGTTCAGGCCGATCGCGGTGACCCGGACCAGCTCCTCGCCCGGTCCGGCGACCGGGTCGGGCACCTCCACCTCCCGCAGCACCGACGGCGGACCGAACTCCGTGAACCGCACCGCGCGCATGGCCCCTCCTCGTGCACCGAAACGGACCGTCGGTCCGCTTTGCCTGGCGCTACGATACGGACCGTCGGTCCGGTTCTGTCCAGGAGGTTCGGGTGGCCGAACGCAGTGACGCCGCGCGCAACCGGCTCGCGATCCTGGCCGCCGCCGAGCGGTTGATCGGCGAACGCGGCCTCGACCGGGTGTGCATGGAGGACGTCGCGGCCGCCGCCGGTGTCGGCAAGGGGACCGTGTTCCGGCGGTTCGGCGACCGGGAGGGGCTGGTCCAGGCCGTCGTCGCGCACGGCGCGCAGGAATGGCTCGCCGAGTCGGAGGCGCTGCTGACCGCCGGCGAGGTGCCCGCGGAGGAGAGGGTCGTCACGTTCGTCGGCCGGCTGTTCGACCACGTGGTGGCACGGCTGCCGCTGATCAGGGCGCTGGAGCGGGTGGCGTCGGACGACTCGGCGTGCGACGGCAACGCCACCCTCACCCAAACCCGGCTGGCCACCCTGATCGCGCAGGTCAACCCCGGTCTGGACGCCCACTACGCGGCCCACGCGCTGCTGGCCAACCTGCGCGGCGACGTGCTGCACCACCTGGTCGCGCGGTGCGGTCTGCCGGTCGACCGGGTGCGTTCGGGTGTGATCTCGCTCGCCCGGGCACTGCTGGTGGGGGACTTGGACCCGGTGCGGCGAAGTGCGACGATGCCGGGGCTGTAGGGGTGCGCGAGGAAGCCGGTGCGAATCCGGCGCGGTCCCGCCACTGTGACCGGGTGAACCGGGAGTCAGGAACTCGACCCCCGAGTCACCGGACACGGGCGTGGACACCCGAGGAAGGACACCGCCGCATGGGCGCGCGTTTCCCCTTTTCCGCCGTCGTCGGCCACGACGACCTCCGCTTGGCGCTGCTGCTCAACGCCGTGCACCCCGGTATCGGCGGTGTGCTCGTGCGTGGTGAGAAGGGCACCGCCAAGTCGACCGTGGTGCGCGCGCTGGCCGCCCTGCTGCCCGACCTCGACGTGGTGCCCGGCTGCCGCTTCGGCTGCGACCCGGCCCGCGACACCGAGTGCCCCGACGGTCCCCACGGCCCCGCCGCGGAACGCAGGCCCGCCCGGCTGGTCGAACTGCCGGTCGGCGCGACCGAGGACCGGCTGATCGGCTCGCTCGACCTGGAGCGCGCGTTGACCGAGGGCGTGCGGGCCTATCAGCCCGGCCTGCTGGCCGCCGCGCACCGGGGCGTGCTGTACGTGGACGAGGTCAACCTGCTGCACGACCACCTGGTCGACCTGCTGCTGGACGCCGCCGCGATGGGTCGCGCGCACGTCGAGCGCGAGGGCGTCTCGGTGTCGCACGCGGCGTCGTTCCTGCTCGTCGGCACGATGAACCCGGAGGAGGGCGAACTCCGGCCGCAGCTGCTCGACCGGTTCGGGCTGACCGTGTCGGTGCGCGCGGCGCGCGACGTGGCCACCCGCGCCGAGGTGATCCGCCGCCGGCTCGCCTACGAGGCCGACCCCGAGGTCTTCGCGGCCCGCTGGGAGGTCGAGGACGCCGAGTTGGCGGCGCGGATCGTGGTGGCGCGCGACCGGCTCGCGGCCGTGGTGCTGCCGGACGCCGAGCTGCGCCGGATCGCCGGGGTGTGCGCCGCGTTCGAGGTCGACGGCATGCGCGCGGACCTCGTGGTGGCCCGCACGGCCGTGGCGCACGCCGCGTGGCGCGGCGCGGACGAGGTGACCGAGGCCGACGTCGAGGCCGCCGTGCGGCTGGCGCTGCCGCACCGCAAGCGCCGGGACCCGTTCGACGAGCCGGGTTTGGAGGAGCAGCAGCTCCAGGACGCCATGCGGCAAGGTGCCGAGCACGCCGAGGAGCCGTCGGACGAGGGTCCCGACGACGACCCGGACACCGACCCGGACGGTCCCGGCGACGGTGGCCTGCCGGAGGACACCGGACCGGACACCCCGGGGGACGCGCCCGAGCAGTCCACTTCGGACGGTCCGGGTGGCGGCGAGCGGACGCACGCGCCGGCCCCCGCGTTCCGGGCGAGGCTGCTCCAGGTGCCCGGTGTCGGCGAGGGCGCTCCGGGCAAGCGGTCCCGCGCGCGGTCGCGCACCGGCCGGGTGGTTCGTCCGTCCACTGTGGACGGCAGCGGGCTGCACCTGGTCGGCACGCTCCAGACCGCCGCGCCGCACCAGGCCGCGCGCGGTCGCAGCGGTCCCGGGCTCGTGCTGCGCGGCACGGACCTGCGGTTGGCCGTCCGCGAGGGCACCGAGGGCAACCTGGTGCTGTTCGTGGTCGACGCGTCCGGCTCGATGGCCGCCCGGCAGCGGATGTCGGCGGTCAGCGGCGCGGTCGTGTCCCTGCTCCGCGACGCCTACCAGCGCCGGGACAAGGTCGGCGTGATCACGTTCCGGGGCGGCGCGGCCGAGGTCGCCCTGCCGCCCACCAACTCGGTCGACGCCGCCGCCGCGCGGCTGCGGCAACTGCGCACCGGCGGTCGCACGCCGTTGGCCGACGGACTGCTCAAGGCCGCCAAGGTGCTCGACGTCGAACGCGTCCGCGACCCGCGCCGGCGTCCGCTGCTCGTCCTGCTCACCGACGGCCGCGCCACCTCGACCGGCGCCGGCGGCGACCCGGTGCGCGACTCGCTGCGCGCCGCGGAGTTGTTGCGCGGCACGGCGTCCGTGGTCGTGGACTGCGAGAGCGGCCACGTCCGCCTCGGCATGGCCGGTCGCGTCGCCGCGGCCCTGGACGCGGTGTGCCTGCGTCTGGAAGAACTGTCCGCCGACCAGGTCGCCGGCGTCGTGCGCGCCGCCCGAGCCGCGTAGGAGTTCCGATGCCACAGGGACAGCCGTCCGTCACCCCCGTCGACGGCCTCACCACCCGGCAGCGCCGCAACCGGCCGCTGCTGCTGGTGCACACCGGCGAGATGAAGGGCAAGTCCACCTCGGCGTTCGGCCTCGCGCTGCGCGGCTGGAACCAGGGCTGGTCCATCGGGGTCTTCCAGTTCGTCAAGTCCGCCAAGTGGAAGGTCGGCGAGGAAACGGCGTTCCGCGCGCTCGGCCGGGTGCACGAGGAGACCGGCGAGGGCGGCCCGGTCGAGTGGCACAAGATGGGCGAGGGCTGGTCGTGGTCCCGCAAGGCGGGTTCCGACGAGGACCACGCCGCCGCCGCGCTGGAGGGCTGGCGCGAGATCTCCCGCCGGCTGGCCGCCGAGCAGCACGGCCTGTACGTGCTGGACGAGTTCACCTACCCGCTCAAGTGGGGCTGGATCGACGTGGACGAGGTCGTCTCCACGCTGGTCGACCGGCCGGGCCACCAGCACGTGGTGATCACCGGCCGCAACGCGCCGGACAAGCTGGTGCAGGTCGCCGACCTGGTGGTGGAGATGACCAAGGTCAAGCACCCCATGGACGCCGGGCAGAAGGGCCAGAAGGGGATCGAGTGGTGAACCGGGTGGTCGTCGCCGCGCCCGGTTCCGGCGCGGGCAAGACGACCGTGGCCACCGGCCTGATGGCGGCGCTGCGGCGCGCGGGCGACCGCGTGGCGCCGTTCAAGGTCGGACCGGACTACATCGACCCCGGCTACCACGGCCTCGCCACCGGCCGACCCGGTCGCAACCTCGACCCGGTGATGGTCGGCGAGCACCGGGTGCCCGCCCTGTTCGCGCACGGCGCGCGGGGGTGCGACCTGGCCGTGGTCGAGGGCGTGATGGGCCTGTTCGACGGGCGGGTGGACACCGAGGGCATCGGGTCCACCGCGCACGTCGCCAAACTGCTGTCCGCGCCGGTGCTGTTCGTGGTCGACGCGCGGGGTCAGAGCCGCAGCCTCGCCGCGCTGCTGCACGGTTTCCGGGGTTACGACCCGACGGTGCGGCTCGGCGGCGTGGTGCTCAACCAGGTCGGCTCCGCGCGGCACGAGCAGGTGCTGCGCTCGGCGTGCGCGGAGGTCGGGCTGGAGGTGTTCGGCGTGCTGCCGCGCGACGACAAGTTCAACCTGCCGTCCCGGCACCTGGGTCTGGTCACCGCCGCGGAGCACGGTGGCGCGGCGGTGGCCGCGGTGGAGGCGATCGCCGAGGCCGTGGCGCGGCACGTGGACCTGGCCGCGGTGCGCCGGCTGGCCGCCGAGGTGCCCGCGCTCGCGGTGCCCGCGTGGGACCCGGCGAGGGAGGTCGGGCACGAGGGCGCGCGCGGACCGGTCGCCGAAAGACCGGTGGCGCCGGCCGGTTCCGCCCGGTCCGGCCGCACGGCCTCGCCGGTGGTCGCGGTCGCGGGCGGACCGGCGTTCACCTTCGGCTACGCCGAGCACGTCGAGTTGCTGCGGGCGGCCGGCGCGGACGTGGTGACCGTGGACCCGTTGCGGGACGAGGAACTCCCCGCCGGCACCGCCGGACTGGTCCTCCCGGGTGGTTTTCCCGAGCAGCACACCGCGGAGCTGTCCGCCAACGACAAGCTGCGCGACGCGGTGGCGGTGCTGGCCCGGTCGGGCGCGCCGGTGCACGCCGAGTGCGGCGGACTGCTGTACCTGGCCAGGGAGCTGGACGGGGCGCCGATGTGCGGGGTGCTCGACGCGGTGGGCTCGATGACGCCGCGGCTGACGCTCGGCTACCGGGACGCGGTCGCGCCGGGCGACTCGGTGCTGGCGGTGACCGGGTCCCGGGTGACGGGACACGAGTTCCACCGGACGAACCTCGACGTGCCGCACGGCACCCGGCCGGCGTGGGTGTGGCGCGGTGTCGACTCGCGTCCGGTGACCGAGGGACACGTGCTCGGCGGCGTGCACGCGTCGTACCTGCACACCCACCCGGCGTCGACGCCGGAGGCGGTCGCCCGGTTCGTCCGCGCCTGCGAGGCCACTCGTTAGTGGATCGCCCCGGCGCGGTACGGTCGTGCCCCACCAAGCCGTAAACCTCGTGGGGAGAGCAGTTGTGATGACTGGTCGGGTCTCCTTCGTGGGCGCCGGTCCCGGCGCCGCCGATCTCATCACCCTCCGGGGCGCCAAGCGGATAGCCGAGGCGGACGTGGTGATCTGGGCGCCCACCGCCGTCGAGGTGGAGTGCGTGCGCGAGCACGCCCGCCCCGACGCCGAGCTGGTCGACTTCTCCCGGGTCACCGCCGACGAGGTGGTCGAGGTCTACCGCCGCGCGTCGGCGGGCAAGCTCAAGGTCGTGCGGCTGCTCGCGGGCGACCCGGCGCTGTGGGGCGGCCTGCGCGAGCAGCACGAGACGTGCCAGAAACTGGGGCTGGAGCTCGAGGTCGTGCCCGGCGTGTCGCCGGTGTCGGCGGTCGGCGCGTCGATCGGGCGCGAGCTGACCTCGGCCGACGGCGCGCAGTCCCTGGTGCTCGCGAGCCCGGAGAACGCCGAGCAGGTCAGGGAGTTCGCGGTGCACGGCACCACGCTGGTGGTGTCCGCCTCGGGTTCGCGCGCCGGCCAGTTGGTCGAGCAGCTGCGGGCGGGCGGGTACGCCGACGACACACCGGTCGTGGTGGCGCACAAGGTCTCCTTCCCCGACGAGACGGTCGCGCGGACCACGCTCGGCGAGCTGGAGGCGTGCGTGAAGGAGCACAAGCTCTACCGCAGCACGCTGTTCCTCGTCGGCGAGGTGCTCAAGCCGGGTCGACCGGCGCGCGACGAGGTGGTCCGCCGGACCCGGACCTCCAAGTGGGGCAAGCGTTCCGCGTCCGACGCGGCGTGGTCGGCGGTGCACGACTGGCAGGAGGCGGCCCGCGCCCGGCGCGCGCCGAAGGCCGAGGCGCCCGAGGTGCCGGTGCAGCCGGTGCTGGAACTGGTCACCGACATCGCTCCCGACGACACCGAGGTCGACCCGGCGCCGGCCAAGCCGAAGACGGTGGCGGCCGCCAAGCGCAAGCCGACGACCGTGCAGGCGAGCACGACGCCGCGCAAACCGGCCGCGTCCCGGTCCCGCAAGCCCAAGCGCGCCAACTGACATGGACGTCGTCGCGCTGCACGAGTTCGTCGTCCGGACCGGTCGGTCCTGGGGCGAGGTGACGGTGGTCGACGCGTCCGCGACGGGCCCGCGCCACGCCCTGAACGTGTGCCGCGCGCGGTCGGCCGTGCTGGTGTCCGGCGCGGACCCGGCCGAGCTGGCCCGCGGCCTGGCCGGCTGGCGGCGCACCCTCGTGGTGCAGGACGACCGCGAACTGTCCACTGTGGACCCGGCGGACGCCGTGGTGCGCCGCTGGCAGGCGCCGGGTCCGGTGCTGTGCCTGGCGGAGACCACGTTCGGCCCGGTGGTCGACGGCTGGGCGCTGCCCGACGACGACTTCGCGCACCGCTCGGACGGCCTGGTCGCGGTGGCCGAGGTGCGCGCCCTGGCGCTGTCCCGGCTCGCGCCCCGACCGGGCGTGCTGGTGTGGGACGTGGCCGCCGGTCCCGGCGCGGTCGGCGTCGAGTGCGCCCGGCTGGGCGCGGCCGTGATCGCGGTCGAACGCGATCCGGTGCAGTGCGTCCGGATCATCGCCAACGCCTCCGCGCACGGCGTGGACGTCCGCGTGGTCGAGTCCGCCCTGGCCGACGCGGGCGACCTGCCCCGCCCGGACGCGGTCTACGTCGGTGGCGGCGGTGCGGACGCGGTCCGCCGGTCCGCGACGTCCGGTGCCCGCCGCGTGGTCGTGGCCACCGCCGACCTGGACCGCGTGGTGCCCGCGCGGGACGCGCTGGACGAGGCCGGCTACCAGGTCGAGGGCACCCAGCTCTCGGCGGCGAGGTTGACCGGCGGCGCCCTGCTCGCGACCAACCCGGTCACTGTGTTGTGGGGGACGAAGAAGTCGTGACGCGGGCCTGAGGGTCCGGTCGCGGTGCCCGCGGGGATGGGGAAACCGTGACGGTCCCGCGGCCGGCGAGCGAGACGCGGTCGGCCGGCTCCAGGCGGGACCCGTTCAGGCGTGGTCGGGTGGGTACGTGGTGGGCTCGGGACAGGACGATGCGGTCGGCCGGCGGCGGGCGGGACCCCGCCGCGTCGGGGTCGGCGGGCACGTGGTGGGCTCGTGGCGGGAAGAGGCCGGTCGGTGCGCCGGTGGTCGGAGCGAAGTCGTGATCGGGTCGTCGGCACGGGCGCGTGGCGTCGGTCGGCGTGAACAGGCGCGCGGTGTGCGCGTGGTGGAGGACGAGGTAGTCGTGATCGGGGTTTTCGCCGCGGGCGAGCGCAGGCGGGCGGCGATCGACCTGGCCGGGTTCCTCGGGTCGGACGCGGTCGTGCCGGACGGGCCGGTCGGGCCCGCGCTCCGGTCGCTGTGGCCGCGGTTGGGCGCGGCGGTGGTGTTCCTCGGCACGGAGGCCACCACCCGGCTGGTCGCGCCGTTGTTGCGCGACGAACGGGCCGATCCCGGCGTGGTGTGCGTGGACAACGGGTTCGCGGTGGCGCTGTTGGGCAACACGGAGGCGTTGGCGCGGCGGGTGGCCGAGGTCGTCGGCGCGACGCCGGTGGTCACGACGCCCACACCCACGTCCGTGCTGGCCGAGTTGGCCGAACTGCTCGACGCCACCGTCGAGGGTGACGCCGAGGCGTGCGACGCCGCGATCCGGGCCGGCGAGCCGGTGGTGCTGCGCGACTCGATCGGGTTCCCGCTGCCCGCGCTGCCGGAGAACGTGACCGCCGACGTGCACGAGGGCGCGTGGACGGTGCTCGTGGGCGACCGGGTGACGGCGGCCGGCGAGCACACCGTGCGGCTGGTCCCGCGCACCCTGGTGGTCGGCATCGGCTCCCGGGCCGACGTGCGGGCGGACGCGGTGTCCGCGGCGCTGTCCCGGCTCGAGTCGGAGCGGCGGCTCGACCTGCGCGCGGTGCGGGCGTTCGCCACGCTGGACCGCAAGACCGCCGAGCGCGGCATCGCCGACGCGGTGGAGGACTGGGGTTTCTGGCACGACTCGACCACCGCGCCGCTGCTCGCCTACCCGGCCGAGGAGTTGGCGGTGATCCCGGTGCCGAACCCCGCCGAGCTGAACATCGGCACCCAGAGCGTGGCCGAGGCGTCCGCGCTGCGCGGGGCGGCCCAGCTGTCCGCGGGCGGTCGGGTGGAGATCGCCGCGGCGAAGATCAAGGGCGACGGCGTGACGGTCGCGGCGGCACGGGTGCTGCCGCGCGGCAGGCTCGCGGTCATCGGCCTCGGACCGGGCGGCGCGGACGAGCGCACCCCCCGCGCGGAGGCCGAACTGCGCCGGGCGGCGGTCGTGGTCGGGCCGGCCGAGTGCGTCGAGCAGGTCCGCCACCTGCTGCGACCGGGCACCCGGGTGGTCGACGGCGACCCGGTCGCGCTGGCCGAGGCCGGCGCCGCGGTGGCGTTCGTCGGCACCGGCGCGGGCCCGGTCGTCAAGGGCTCCGTCCGGGCGGACGTGGTGCGCGTGCCGGGCGCGGAGTCAACGGTGAACACCCGGTAGTCGGTTGTCCGGTTCGCCCCGAAGGTCCTAGGTGTTGAGGTCCGCCGCCTCTCCACGCACCGGAAGGATCGAGCGAACCATGGCGAAACCCCTGCGTCGCCTGCTCACCGCGCTCTCGGCCGTCGTCGCGGCCGTGGGCCTGTCGACCGCGGCACCCGCCGCGAACGCCGACGTCACCCCGTCCATCGTGGGCGGCTCGCGCGTCTCGACCAGCCAGTACCCCTGGGTGGTCTACCTGGCCTCGTCGTCCGGGTCGCAGTTCTGCGGCGGCACGCTGGTGGCGGCCAACAAGGTCGTCACCGCCGCGCACTGCACCAGCGGCCGCACCGCGTCGTCCACCCGCGTCGTGTGGGGCCGGGACGACAAGCAGAGCACCGCGGGCGTCACCGCCTCCGTCACGAAGATCTGGGTGCACCCGTCCTACCGCAGCGCGTCGTCCGGCAACGACGTGTCGGTGCTGACCCTGGACCGGAACCTGAGCTCGGCGACCCTGCCGCTGGCCCAGCCGTCGGACACCGCGCTGTACGCCGAGGGCACCAAGGCCACCATCCTCGGCTGGGGCACCACGTCCTCGGGCGGCTCCGCGTCGCGCTACCTGCTCGGCGCGACCGTGCCGCTGACCTCCGACGCGACGTGCCGGTCCGCGTACTCCAACTACAGCAACACGGCCATGGTGTGCGCGGGCTACCCGCAGGGCGGCGTGGACACCTGCCAGGGCGACTCGGGCGGTCCGCTCGTCGCGGGCGGCAAGCTGATCGGCGCCACGTCGTTCGGCCGCGGCTGCGCGTCGGCGGGCTACCCCGGCGTCTACGCCCGCGTCGCCACCTACTACTCGGTGCTGACCACGCAGATCAACTCCTGACCCGACCGCACGACCCGGTCCGACCGGGGTGAGTCGAATCACCCCGGTTGGACAGGGCATGTCGGATGTGGATGCTTCTACCCATGCAGGGTGAACAGCACTATCTGGTGGGACTCGACCTGACCGGCAAGCGGGTGGTCGTCGTGGGCGGCGGCTCCGTGGCGCAACGGCGTCTGCCCAGGTTGGTGGCCTCCGGGGCGCGGGTCGAGGTGATCTCGCCGGAGATCACGCCCACCGTGCAGGGTCTCGTCGACGCGGGCGAGGTCGTGTGGCACGACCGGGTGTACCGGTCGGGTGACCTCGACGGCGCCTGGTACGTGCTGGCGTGCACCTCCGACCACGGGGTGAACGCGCTGATCACCGCGGACGCCACCGAGCGCCGGGTGTTCTGCGTGCGCGCGGACGTGGCGGTCGAGGGCACGGCGGTGACCCCGGCGTCGGGCGCGCACGGCGGACTGCTGCTGGGCGTGCTGGCGGGCGGTGAGCACCGGCGGTCGGCCGCGGTGCGCGACGGGCTGCTCGCGGCGCTGCGGGACGGCACGCTCGCCGACCACCACGACCAGCCGGCCGGGGTGGCGCTGGTCGGCGGCGGACCGGGCGACCCGGACCTGATCACGGTGCGCGGCAGGCGGCTGCTGGCCCGCGCGGACGTGGTGGTGGCCGACCGGCTCGGCCCGGTGGAGCTGCTGGACGAACTGCCGCCGCACGTCGAGGTGGTGGACGCGGCGAAGATCCCGTACGGGCGCGCCGCGACGCAGGACTTCATCAACACCACGCTGGTCGAGAACGCCAAGGCCGGGAAGTTCGTGGTGCGGCTCAAGGGCGGCGACCCGTACGTCTTCGGCCGCGGTTTCGAGGAGCTGATCGCGTGCGCCGAGGCCGGCGTGCCGGTGACGGTGGTGCCGGGCGTGACGAGCGCGTTCGGCGTGCCCGCGCTGGCGGACGTGCCGGTGACGCACCGGGGCGTGGCGCACGAGGTGGTCGTGGTGTCCGGGCACGTGGCGCCGGACGACCCGCGCTCGCTGGTGGACTGGTCCGCGCTCGCCGCCCTCAGGGGCACCGTGGTGATCCTGATGGGCGTCGAGCGGGCCGCGCGGTTCGCCGACGCGCTGCGGGCGGGCAGGCCCGGTGACACGCCGGTCGCGGTGGTGCAGGAGGGCAGCACCCGCGCGCAACGCGTCGTCCGGTCCACTTTGGACACTCTCGGGGAAGACGTGGTGGCGCACGGGATCCGCCCTCCGGCGATCATCGTTGTAGGACCGGTCGCGGGGTTGGCGTCGGAGTTGCCCTTCCGGACCTGACCGCCCACAGCACCCCGAGCGCGGTGGCGAAGGCGAGCCCGCCCGCGGTCGCCAGCGTCGTCGCGCCGGGCTTCACCAGCGGTTCGGCGCGCAGCGCCTGCCAGGTGAGCAGGGCGAGCAGCCCGGCGTAACCGGCGGCCGCCACGAGGACCACCCGCAGCCGGTTGCGGTCGGCGAGCCGCGCGGTGAGCAGCGCGACCACGATCATCACCTGGAGGCCGTGCATGCCCACGAAGTGCGGTACGCGCAGGTCGCCGCCGGTGGTGCTCCACGCGGTGACGGGCATGCCCTCGCCGCCGTCCGGCACGCCGACGCTGTGCGCGCCGACCAGCTTCGCGGTGCGACCCTCGGCGTCGACCGCGGTGGTCTTCTGCCCGAAGTTGAAGATCATCAGGTAGCCGAGCGCCATGCCCGTGATGGCCAGGTAGAGCCCTGCCCGCACGGCGTGGAACGTCGGCCGGTCCCCGGTGGCGCGCTGGAAGGTCAGGATCGCCGCCAGCACGATGTTCAGCGCGAACATCACCATGATGAACCGGAACGCGAACTGCACGGTCTGGTTGAAGGCGTCGTGCGAGGTGTTGTAGTGCGTGAACGCGCCGCGCGCGCCCTGCACCACGACCAGTCCGACCTCCACGAACAGGATCAGCGCGATGGCCGACGCGAGCCCCGAGGTCCAGCGCTTCCCCTTGTGCGGCAAGGAGAGCATCCACGACAGGGTGGCCGAGTAGACCGCCAGCGACAGGGTGAACTTGAACGGCTTGAGCCACACCGACGACCCCTGGATCACCCGGTCGTCCACCAGGAGTCCGACTACGGTGCCGAGGGTCAGGACCGCCATCACGGCGGCGAGCCAGAGCGTGGGCCGGTGCCACGTTTTCGTCATGCGCAAGAGCCTGTCGGCCGGACCGCCCTCACTCACTGGAGTGAACAGGAGACTTCGCGGTGGGGCTCTCCCCAGCACCGGGGCGGGGGCCGGCCGGTGTGCCGGAGCGCAGCGCCCACCACAGTCCGAGCGCGGTGGCGACGGCGAGCGCGCCGCCGGCGGCCAGCGTGGTGGCACCGGGTTTCGTCAGCGGTTCGGCGTGCAGCGCCTGCCACGTGAGCAGCGCGAGGAGTCCGAAGTAGCCGAGGCCGCCGACCAGGACCACGCGCAGTCGGTTCCGCTCGGCCAGTCGCGCGGTGAGCAGCGCGAGCACGATCATCACCTGAAGTCCGTGCAGGCCGAAGAAGTGCGGCACGCGCAGGTCCCCGCCGGTGGTGCTCCAGCCGGTCAGGGGCAGGCCGGGACCACCGTCGGGCCCGCCGACGCCGTGCCCGCCGTCGAGGCCGACGGTCCGGCCCTCGCCGTCGATCGCGGTGGTGTGCCGGGGGTTCGCGAACAGCATCAGGTAGCCGACGGATATGCCGAGCACGGTGAGCGCCAACCCCGTGCGCACGGCCCGGAACACGGGTCGGTCGGTGGCCCGCTGGAAGGTCAGCACGAGCGCCAGCGCGATGGCGGACAGGAACACGATGTTGACGAAGCCGAACGCGAACTGGACCGCGTGGTTGTACGGGTCGGACTCCTTGCTGAAGTGGGAGAACGCGCCGCGCGAACCCTGGAGGGCGATCAGCGCGACCTCGACGGACATGATCAGCGCGATCACCGTCGCCAGCAGGGAGGTCCAGCGCTTCCCCTTGTGCGGCAAGGAGAGCATCCACGACAGGGTGGCCGAGTAGACGGCCAGGGACAGGGCGAATTTCATCGGCTTGAGCCACACCGACGAGCCCTGGATCACCCGGTCGTCCACGAGCAGCCCGACGAGGGTGCCGAGTAACAGGAGTGCCATCACGCCGGCGAGCCAGAGCGTGGGCCGGTGCCACGTTTTCGTCATGCCGAAAAGCCTGGTGGCCGGCGTCCCGGTGATCACTGGAGCGGGCCGGACACCTGCCGGTGGGGCGCGCCTCAGGACGGCCGGGGGGCTGGCCGGAGCGTGCCACCATAAACAACAGTAATCAATTTCCTGAAATAGCTGCATTGGATTTATGTACTCAGGTCAGCGAGGGTGGACCTCGTGCGCAACTCACTGGAGAACAGCCGCGTCGTGATCATCGGCGCGTCCTCGAACCTCGGCAGGCAGCTCGCGGACACCGCCCGGTCGCAGGGCGCGGACGTGGTCGCGGCGAGCCCGCGCGACGGCTCGATCGACCTCACCGACGAACGGTCCGTCGAGGACTTCGCGGCCCGGGTCGGCGCGTTCGACCACCTGGTGTCGACCGCGGCGGTGCCCGCGAACGGCCCGCTGGCCGACCTGGACCTGCCGGCGATCCGCCGGGCGTTCGACGCCAAGGTGATCGGGCCGCTGCTGCTCGCCAAGCACCTCGGCGGCTCGGCCCGGCAGTCGTTCACGTTCTTCTCGGGCGTGGCCGCGTGGCGCCCGCAGCCCGGTCGGGTGGTCATGGCGACCACGAACGGCGCGCTGGCGTTCCTGGTCGAGGCGCTGGCGGTGGAACTGGCACCCCTGCGGGTGAACGCGGTGTCGCCGGGCATCGTGGACTCCGGCGCGTGGGACCGGCTGGGCGAGGGCAAGGCGGCGTTCCTGGAGGCGACCGCGGCCCGCAACCCGGCCCGGCGCGTCGGCACGCCCGACGACGTGGTGCAGGCGGTGCTGTACGCGGCGACCAACCCGTACGTGACGGGCACCGTGCTGCACGTGGACGGCGGCGGCCGGCTAGCGCCCTAGGCGCAGCCCGAGGTCCGCCGGGTCGACGTCGTGCCCGTGCTCGCACACGGGGACCAGCGCGACCTTCCCGCCGCACCCCAGGTGCTCGTGCTCGACCGGCGGCGGCCCGTCCGCGAGGTGCCGGTCACCCCACGCCATCAGCGTCATCAGCACCGGCCACAGGTCGCGCCCGGCGGGCGTCAGCGCGTACTCGTACCGCTCCCGGCTGCCGAACTCGCGGTAGGCCACCCGGTCCAGCAGCCCGGCGTCGACCAGCTCGGCCAGTCGCCTGCTCAGCACGTTGCGGGCGACGCCGAGGTGCTCGCGGAGCTCCTCGAACCGCCGCACCCCGTTGACCACGTCCCGCACCACGAGCAGCGACCAGCGCTCGCCGACCACCCCCAGCGCGCGGGCGATCGAGCACCGGTCGTTGTCGACGACGACGTTCTGGCGAACCACGCGACCCACTCTACCCGCTGGGTTGCTCATCGGTACCCAGCCTGGCTAAGTTGCCAACAGCAACCCAGCTAGCCAAGGGAGTCACCGTGGACGCGGCACAAATCCGGGCGTGGGCGGAACAGGCGGGCGCGGACGACGTCGGTTTCGTGCCGATCGACGCGCCGGGCCTGGAGGTCGACCTGGAGTACGCGCGCCTGGCCTTGCCGCGCGCGAAGTCCTACATCGCGTTCTGCGTGCGGATGAACCGGGACAACGTGCGCAGTCCGCTGCGCAGCATCGCCAACACCGAGTTCCACCAGGCGCTGGACGAGGCGGGCGTGGTCGGGCACCGGCTCGCGCGGCTCATCCAGGACGCCGGGCACCGCGTGGTGCACCCGTCGTCGGCGTTCCCGCAGGAGATGGACGACTTCCCGGGACGCGGCTGGGTGATCTCGCACAAGCTCGTCGCGCAGGCCGCCGGGTTGGGCGCGATGGGCATCCACCGCAACGTGATCCACCCGCGGTTCGGCAACTTCATCCTGCTGGGCACCGTGGTGGTCGACTTCGAGGTCGAGGAACCGACCGCGCCGCTGGACTACAACCCGTGCCTGGAGTGCAAGCTGTGCGTCGCCGCGTGCCCGGTGGGCGCGATCGGCAAGGAGGGGTCGTTCGACTTCTCCGCCTGCTACACGCACAACTACCGCGAGTTCATGAGCGGCTTCACCGACTGGGTGGAGAACGTGGCCGACAGCGCGGACCGGGAGGACTACCGCTCGCGGGTGTCACCGGCGGAAACGGCGTCGATGTGGCAGAGCCTCGCGTTCAAGCCGAACTACAAGGCCGCCTACTGCATGGCCGCCTGTCCGGCGGGGGAGGACGTGCTCACGCCGTTCCTCGAGGACCGGAAGGGCTTCCTCGCCGACGTGCTGAAACCGTTGCAGGACAAGGAGGAACCGGTGTACGTGCTCCCCGGCTCGAAAGCCGGGGAGCACGTCCGGCGGAGGTTCCCGCACAAGCAGGTGCGGGAGGTCTCCAACGGGCTCTAGCTAGTGCTGCGGCGCCGGGCGACGACGACCGCCGCGCTCGCCACCGCGGTCGCGGTCCCGGTCGAACCGGCCGCCGCGGAACTGGCCGCCGCCGCCCGAACCCGACCGACGCGGACCGCCACCGGTGCTGCCGCCACGACGGGCGCGCACCGGGATCTCCGGCTCCACCACGGGCACGCCGCTGGGCACGCGGGCGCCGGTGATGCGCACCAGCTCCTCGTCACCCGGGCGGACCTTGGTGGACTCCGGACGGATGCCCGCCCGCGCCGTCAACCCCTGCACCGCGCGCCGCTGGTCGTGCGTGACCAGCGTGACGACGGTGCCGGACTGGCCCGCGCGCGCCGTGCGACCGGCGCGGTGCAGGTAGTCCTTCGGGTCGGCCGGCGGGTCCACGTGCACCACGAGGCTCACGTCGTCCACGTGGATGCCGCGCGCCGCCACGTCCGTGGCGATCAGCACCGGCGTGGTGCCCTCGCGGAACTGGCCGAGCACGCGGGTGCGGGCGCTCTGCGCCTTGCCGCCGTGCAACGCGCCCGCGTTGACGCCCATCGACCGCAGCTTCTTGGCCAGGCGGTCGACGTGGTGCTTGGTGCGCACGAACATGATCGTGCGACCGTCGCGCGCGGCCACCTCGGTGACGACCGACTGCTTGTCCTCGGCGGACACGAACAGCAGGTGGTGCTCCATGGTGGTCACGCTGCCCGTGGGCGGCGCGACGGAGTGGACGACCGGGTTGTGCAGGTACTGCCGCACCAGCTTGTCCACGTCGCCGTCGAGCGTCGCGGAGAACAGCAGGCGCTGACCGTCCTGCGGGGTCAGGTCGAGGATTGCGCGGACCTGCGGCATGAAGCCCATGTCCGCCATCTGGTCGGCCTCGTCCAGCGCGGTGAACATCACCTCGGACAGGTCGGCCGTGCCCTGGCGCACGTGGTCGGAGAGCCGACCGGGCGTGGCGATGAGCAGGTCGACACCGCGTCGGAGCGCGTCGATCTGGCGCGGGAACGAGGTGCCGCCGACGATCGTGCGGCACCACAGGCCGAGCGAGCGGGCGAAGGGGCTCAGCGCCTCTTCCACCTGCATCGCCAGCTCGCGGGTCGGCACGAGGACGAGCGCGCGCGGCATGTTCGGCTTGGCGCGACCGCCCGCGAGGCGGGACAGCAGCGCCAGCCCGAACGCGAGCGTCTTGCCCGAGCCGGTCTGGCCGCGGCCGAGGACGTCACGCCCGGCCATCGCGTCCGGCAGCGTCGCCGCCTGGATCGGGAACGGGTCGGTGATGCCGGCCTTGGTCAGCGCGGCGAGCAGTTCGTCCGCGAGACCCAGCTCGGCGAACGAGGGCAGCGGCCCTTCGGGGAGGGTGCTTTCGACGTGGTCGGTGATCAAGCTCGGTGCCGCCTCTTCGAACTGCTGAGGACGGCGGTTGCCCTGGCCAGGGCGCCTCGTGCGGGGCTTGCGGTACTGCGGGCGCTCGGAACGGCCTTGGGACGAGGGTGGCAAAACGAACCTCCGGGACACGGCACGTCTCGGGGATTGCTCTGCGGTGCAGCGGCGATCGCAAGGACGGGCCCGACGCGTGGAGCGCCGATACGGGTTGGGAGCACCACCGGGCGCTCGTTCGGCGCCACCGGGCAGTGCACTGTCCAGTCTAGCTGATCATCGGGGTGAACCGCGCAACCCGGCGGTGTTTCTCCGCACACGCGCAGTGACGTGCGGTTCGACGGCGAGGTCGGTCGCGATCGCGACCGACCTCGCTCCCGTCAGGACAGGCCCGCCGCGTCCAGCAGCAACGCGGTCACCTCGTGGGGGTCGGTCAGTTCGGACTCCAGTCCGTGCGAGGTGAACCACCCGCCGACGTTGCGCACGTCCCGCTCCAGGAACTCCCGGCCGCGCGGGTTCGCCACCACGTCCACGACCTGCGGCAGGTCGATCACGACCAGCCGGCCGTCGTGCACCATCAGGTTGAACGCGGACAGGTCGCCGTGCGCCAGGCCCGCCGAGGCGAGCACGATCAGCGCGTCCACCAGCTGCCGCCACAGGTCGAGCAGCTCGTCCGGCTCGGGTCGCAGCTGCGCCAGCCGTGGCGCGGCCTGCCCGTCCGTGCCGACGAACTCCATCAGCACCTCCGTGCCGACCCGCTGCACCGGGTAGGGCACCGGCGCGCCGAGCTGCCACAACCGGGTCAGCGCGGCGAACTCGGCGACCGCCCACTGCTCGGCGATCAGGTTGCGGCCGAACGAGCTGCGGTTCTGCATCGCGCGCATCTCGCGGGACCGGCGCATCCGCCGCCCCTCGAGGTAGCCCGCGTCGCGGTGGAACATCCGGTGGTCGTTGCTGCGGTAGCGCTTCGCGGCCAGCAGGCACGACCGGTCGGCCGCGGCCCGCTCCAGCAGGAAGACGTCCGCCTCCTTGCCGGTCTTCACGATGCCCAGCTCGCGGTCGACCGCGGCCAGGTCGGTGACGAGCCAGCCGGGCCACGGCTTCGGGCCCTGCTCGGCGTCGCCCCAGGACGACCAGCGGTCGCCGTCGGGCAGCGGCTCGTCGGCGTCCTCGCGCCGCTGCGCCAAGCGCTCCTTGGCGTCCTCGGTCAACCGGCCGCGACGGCCGGGACCCACTTCGTCGTCGACGGCGCGGGACCGGCGCTTGGTGCGCCAGTCGTGGTCCTTCGCGTCGCCGAAGTCCTGCTCGTAGCGGTCGTACTTCTCGTGCTCGCGCACTGGTGGGGCTCCCTGGTGTGGAGAAGGGGTCGCCCCGCCGGCGCGGGTGTGGTCGGCCGCGTCAGTCGGTCGGGGCGAGAGGACGGGTGCGTGCCACGTCCCGGACGGTCGTCGTCATCGGGGCACCTCCTCCGTCGTCTGCCTCACGTGCTTGCGGGGAAAGGATGCGGTGGCGCCTGGCGTCCGCGCAACCGAATTTCCCGCCCGCTCACCACAGGGGTGGCCGCGCCACCACGTAGCCCCGCCGCTCGCCCAGCCACGCCGGACCGAGGTCGGCGATCACCAGGGAGTCGTGCCGGAGCACCCGTTCGTCGTGCCACCGGTCGGCGCGCGGCGCGGCGGCGAGCATGTGGGCCCGCGCGGCCGCGCCGAACGCGACGAGCGCGCCCACCGCGTCGTCCACCTCGTCGGGTCTCAGCCCGGTGAGGCCGTCCGGTGTGGGCAGCACGAGCGGCACCCGGGCGAACGTCGCCGAGGTCGTGAAGTCGGTCGCGATCTGGTGTTCGACGCACTCCGCGTTGACCTGTCGGGCGTGCCACGGCGCGCCCGTCCGGGCGAGTCGGAGGCCGAGCAACCGGGCCACGCGCAACCCCGCCCACACCCGCTCCAGCGCCTTGGGCGCGTCGTCGGCCTCGGGTGGGAGGTCGACGACGAGGCCACGCAGGAGGGCGGGTGAGACGACATCGGCGGATGTGTCGTGGTTCACTCCCGCATTCTGGCAGGAAATGTCACTTCTGGTGACAGGGTGCTGCGCTGGGTTACGAATAATGCGGCTCAGTGTGCGAACGAACGGCGGTAGTCCTTGGGCGGAACGCCGACCGCCGCGGTGAAGTGGTGCCGCAGGAGGGCCGCCGTGCCGAATCCGGAGCGGTGCGCGACCACCTCCACGCTGAAGTCCGTCTCCTCCAGCAGGCGGCGCGCGTGCAGCACGCGCTGGGAGGTGAGCCAGCGGTGCGGCGTGGTGCCGGTCTCGGCGGCGAAGCGGCGCGCGAACGTGCGTTCGGACATCCGCGCGTGCGCCGCCAGGGTGGCCACCGAGTGGTCGGTGTCGAGGCGGTCGAGCATCCAGGTGAGCGTCGGCTGGAGGCTGTCCGCCTGGGGCGGGGTCGGTGTTTCCACGAACTGGCGCTGACCGCCGTCGCGCTGGGGCGCCACCACCATCCGGCGGGCGATGGCGGCGGTGACCGCGGAGCCGAGTTCGCGGCGGACCACGTGCAGGCACGCGTCGATGCCCGCGGCGGTGCCCGCGCTGGTGACGATCTCGCCGTCGTCCACGAACAGCACGTCCGGGTCGATCCGGGCCTTCGGGAACCGGCGCGCGAGTTCCTCGGCGTGCCGCCAGTGCGTGGTGCACGCCCGACCGTCGAGCAGCCCGGCCGCGCCGAGCAGGAACGCGCCGCTGCACACCGAGAGCAGGATCGCGCCGTTCGCGTGCGCAGCCCGCAACGCGTCCACGATCGCGGGCGGGTACTCGTCGCGGATCCGGGAGGCGGGCACGGCCACCAGGTCGGCGGTGACCAGCGCGTCGAACCGCTGCTCGGCGGTCATCCACGCGCCCACCCCGGTCCTGACCGGGTCGGCGGTTTCCGCGCACACCCGGAAGTCGATCGCGGGCACGCCCTCGTCGGTCCGGTCGATCCCGAACACCTCGCAGATCACGCCGAACTCGAACGGCGCCACGCCGTCGATCAGGGGTGTCGCGACGCTGGTCAGCATGGGTCCAGCATAGATGGCAGGATTTTGACTAACAGTGGCAAGGCTGCCAATGGTGGCGGTTTCTTGATGGTCGCATAGTAAGTGCCATGACCGCGATCCTGTTCCTGCTGGTGGTGCTGGCCCTCCTCGTCCTCGGCCTGGAGCGCAACCACCGCCGCAACGCGCCCGCCACCCGTCACTTCGGCAGCACCGGCGAAAGCCTGTTCTGACCCGGACCCCGACCGGCGCGCCGCTTTCGGCGCCCGGCTGCCGTCCGGTGCCGGCGTGACCCGCGCGTCGCCACCCGGCCCGGCCTCCGCTAGCCGACCCCGTTGCCCGCGACGACCAGTTCGACCTCGTGCGTCCCGGTGGGTTCGAGCCGCAGCCCGGCCTTGCCCGCCACGGCCACGAGTTTGCGCACCGAGTCCACCTCGGCCCGGGTTTTCACCAACGCCCGCGCCAACCGCCCCTTGTGGGCCTTGTTGAAGTGGCTGACCGCCTGCCGCTTGCCGCCCTCGCCGTCGGTGACCACCTTCACCACCACGGCGTCCGGCACCTTGGCGAGCGAGTTGTACGGACTGGACCGCAGGTCCACGACGAACTCGTCCACCTCGCGCAGCACGGGTTCCAGCACGGGCCGCCACAGCGCCCCGAGCGACCCCACGGAGGGGATCACGCTCCCGCCCGACAACCGGTACGCGGGAATGGGGTCCCCGCCACCGACCAACCCGAACAACGCGGACGCCACGTGCAACCGCGCACCGGCCCGCGCCGCCTCGACCTTGGTGAAACCGGTCCGCTCCAACGCGTCGTAGAGCACCCCGGTGTACCGGGCGAGAGCCGGCAACGTCGCGGACACGCGCAACCCGACGTTCCGCTCGACCTCGCCGGCCTGCCGCTCGGACAGCCCCAGCACCCGAAGGCTGGCCGGCACGTCCCGCGCCAACTCCTCCAGCGCCCCGACCACCACCTCCCGAGCGGGGTTCAGGGAGGGGTGGGACAGCGCCGAGAGGTCCAGCGCCCCACCGTCACCCCCGAGGGCTTTGGTCTCCGAGGGCGGCAACAACACCAACACGCGCCGCAGCGTAGTTGCACCCACCCGCCCCGCCCGACCCGCCTCCGCACCGTCCGCGGTGGACGATCCGGCCGGGACCCGGGCGGCCGGCAAACGTTTGCGCCCTCAGTCGATCCAGGCGATCACCCCGTTGCCGGCCCACGCCGCCGCCCGCAGGAACCGCCCGAGCCGCACGTACTCGGCGGACACGAACTCGAACGAGAACTCGTCCTCCCACACCGACACCGGGTACACCTCGGCCGCCACGAGATCCCCGGCCGAGACCCCGTCGAGCAACTCCCCGACGTTCACCCCGCGCACCGCCTTGTCCGCCACCTCGACCTGCTCGGGCGTGAGGTACCGAAGAGGCCCGTACCCCCACTCCTCGTCCCAGGGCACCTCCTGCTCCCCGCACACCACGTCCACCGGAAACCCGAGCCGCCCGGTCAGGAACCCCAACGCGTGCCAGGCCTTCCCCACGCAGAGGTGCCGAGGGTCCTCCTCGTCCTCCTCGAGCATCGAGTCCACGAACTCCCGAACCCAGTCCGCGTCCGCCAACGCGGTCTCCAGCTCGACCCGAGTCAACCGCACCAGATTCCCGATCATGCTCACGAACCGGATGCTAGGACCCACCCCCGACAATTCCGGGTGCCCCGACGCCTCCCGGCCCTCCCTCCGACGCGCAGTCGCAAACCGCAGTCGCAAACCGCAGTCGCGAACCACAGCCGCGCACCGCCCGCCCGAGCACCCCGAGCACCGACTCAAGATCGACCCACCCACGAGCCCTAGTCGGGGATCCGAGTCCAAGCCCGCCTCGGGCCCCGAGCCGCGCCTCAAGCCGAGCTGCGCCTCGACCCTGAGTCCCGGCTCCAAGCCGCGCCTCAAGCCGAGCCCCACCTCAAGCCGTGCCCCGAGCTCTGCCTCAAGCCCTGAGCCCCGGCCCCGAGCCGCGCCTCAAGCCGAGCCCCGTCTCAAGGCCCGAGCTCTGCCTCAAGCCGAGCCCCACCTCAAGCCGTGCCCCGAGCTCTGCCTCAAGCCCGAGCCCCGGCCCCGAGCCGCGCCTTAAGTCCTGGGTCCCGGCTGAGCCGCGCCTCATACCGAGCCTCAGCCCCGAGCCTCAGCCCCGAGCCTCAGCCCCGAGCTCGGTCCAGCACCCCGCCCCAGCCTCGGACCCCACGTCGCCGGGCCGGGCCTGCCCCGAGTGCGGGGTTCGCTCAGGGCGGCAGGCCCGGCTCGGCCGAAAACCACTCGGTCGTGGTCGCTCGTTCGGGTCAGCCGGCGCCCCCTTCCTGCGCCCACTCCGGCTGCCCGACGCAGAACTGGTTGCCGTCCGGGTCGGCCAGCACCGTCCACCGGAGACCCGGCACGGCGTGCTCGGCCACCTCCGTCGCGCCCAGCTCCACCAGCCGCCGCACCTCCGCCGCCCGGTCCGCCACGTGCGCGTCGAAGTGCAACCGGTTCTTGCCCTCGACCGGGTCCGCCACCTGCTGGAGGCCCAGCTGCACGCCACCCTCGCGCGCCCGACCCAGCACCAGGAACTCGCCCCAGTCGTGCTCGACCCGCACGCCCAGCGCGCGCGTCCAGAACTCCGCCAACCGCCGGGGGTCGCGGGTGTCGATCGTGATCATGCCGATGTCCAACGCCATGACCCGCACGCTAGCGGCGACCACCGACAATTTCCGCCGCGCGCAGGATCGCCGAGGCCAACTCCAGTGGTCGGGAGAGCATCGGGTGGTGCCCGGAAGCCAGCTCCACCACGTGATCCGCCCGCCCGGCGAAGAACCGCTGTCGCGAAGGGACGGTCGCCCGGTCCTCTGTGCACACCACGTACCACGACGGCGCGGCCGGCCCGGAGGACGCCTCCGCCGCGAACACCGACCGGCTCTGCCGCACCAGCCGCGCCACGGCGCCCTCGACCACGTCCGCGGCGCAGTCCTGGAGGAAGTACGGCGGCACCAGTGACGCCACCGCGCCCACGTCCTCCGCCCCGAAGTCCAGGAAGGGCGGCGGGGGCCCGTCCGACAGCGACCCCATCGATTCGCCGGCCGCCGGCACCACCGCCGCCACGTAGACCAACCCGGCCACCGCCACCCGGGCCGCCGCCTCCGTCGCGACCATTCCCCCGTACGAGTGACCCACGAGCAGCGCCGGCCCCTCGACCGCCGCCGTCACCGCCGCCACGTCGTCCTCGAACGACCCTCCGTCACCGCAGCTCGGCAACTCCACCGCCACCGACCGCAGCCCGCCCGAGGCCAGCGGTCCGACCATCGACGACCACCACCACGCGGCGTCCGTCACGCAGGACCCGTGCACGTAGACGACATCCATGCCCGCGACCCCACCACCCCGGCGCACCCGCCCCAAGGGTGTTTCACGTCCGGCGGAACCCGTTGGAACCCGCCGACCCCTGTTCATTACCCTTCTGGCACCACCCGCGCCCCGAGGAGCACCCACCGTGATCACCAGGATGTCGTCGCTGTTCCTGCGCACGCTGCGCGAGGACCCGGCCGACGCCGAGGTACCCAGCCACCGGCTGCTGGTCCGCGCAGGCTACGTCCGCCGCGTCGCCCCGGGTGGTTACTCGTGGTTGCCGCTGGGCCTGCGGGTGCTGCGCAACGTCGAGCAGATCGTCCGCGACGAGATGGACGCCTCGGGCGCGCAGGAGATCCAGTTCCCCGCGCTGCTGCCCAAGGAGCCCTACGAGGCCACGAACCGGTGGACCGAGTACGGCCCGAACCTGTTCCGCCTCAAGGACCGCAAGGGCGCCGACTACCTGCTGGGCCCGACCCACGAGGAGCTGTTCGCGCTCACCGTGAAGGGCGAGTACAGCAGCTACAAGGACTACCCGGTCACGCTCTACCAGATCCAGACCAAGTACCGCGACGAGGCGCGTCCGCGCGCGGGCATCCTGCGCGGCCGCGAGTTCGTCATGAAGGACTCGTACTCCTTCGACCTCACCGACGAGGGCCTGGCCGAGTCCTACCGGCGGCACCGCGAGACCTACATCCGGGTCTTCGACCGCCTCGGCCTGGAGTACGTGATCGTCTCCGCCACGTCCGGCGCGATGGGCGGCTCGGCGTCGGAGGAGTTCCTGGCGGTCGCGCCCACCGGCGAGGACACGTTCGTCCGCAGCACGGAGTCGGACTACGCGGCCAACGTCGAGGCCGTCGTCACGCCCGCGCCGGCCGAGCAGGACCCGGCCGCGCAGCCCGAGGCGCAGGTGCACCACACGCCGAACACCCCCACGATCGACTCGCTGGTGGAGTTCCTCAACGCCAACACCGATCGCACCTTCACCGCCGCGGACACCCTGAAGAACGTCCTGGTGAAGCTCCAGCACCCCGGCGTCAAGGAGCCGGAACTGCTGGCGATCGGCGTGCCCGGCGACCGCGAGGTCGACTTCAAGCGCCTGGAGGCGGCCGTCTCGCCCGCCGAGACCGCGATGCTGGACGAGGCGGACTTCGCGAAGAACCCGTTCCTGGTCAAGGGTTACATCGGTCCGGCGTCGCTCCAGGCCAACGGTGTCCGCTACCTGGTCGACCCCCGCGTGGCGCGCGGAACGGCGTGGGTCACCGGCGCGGACAAGGCCGACCACCACGTGGTGGACCTGACCCAGGGCCGCGACTTCACCCCGGACGGCGTGATCGACGTGGCCGAGGTCCGCGAGGGCGACCCGTCGCCCGACGGCAAGGGCGTGCTCGTCGCCGCGCGCGGCATCGAGATCGGCCACATCTTCCAGCTGGGCCGCAAGTACGCCGACGCGTTCGGGCTCGACGCCCTCGGCCCGGACAGCAAGCCCATCCGCATCACCATGGGTTCCTACGGCATCGGCGTGTCCCGCCTGGTCGCGGTGATCGCCGAGCAGAGCCACGACGAGCGCGGCCTCGTCTGGCCCCGCAACGTGTCGCCGTACGACGTGCACGTGGTGGTGGCGGGCAAGGACGAGACGCTGCTGGCCGGCGGCGAGAAGCTGGCGGGCGAGCTGTCCGAGCGCGGCCTGAAGGTGCTGCTGGACGACCGCAAGGCCAGCCCCGGCGTCAAGTTCGCGGACGCCGAACTCGTCGGTGTGCCCACGATCCTGGTGGTCGGCCGCGGCCTGGCCAACGGCCTGGTCGAGGTCAAGGACCGGCGCACCGGCGACCGCGAGGAGGTCGCGCTGGACGCGGCCGTGCAGCACCTGGTGGACGTGGTCCGGGGCTAGTCGGCGACGAGTTCCCGGTGGGCGAACGAGGGGGGCCGGTCCGGCCCCCCTCGTTCCCGTTCTCCTCGACGAACAGGTCGCGCGGCGTCGGCTAGTCCTCGGACGCGAGCACGGCGGCCAGCACCGCGGCCGTGTCCGCCAGGTCCGCCAGCACGACGTGCGCCCCGGCCTCGACCAGCTCCTCCGCGGTGCTGCGCCCGGTCGCCACCCCGATCGCCACCGCGTCGTGCGCCAACGCGGCGTGCACGTCGTGCGGGGTGTCGCCGATGACGACGGCCCGGAACTCCGCGCCGTGCTTGGCCGACGCCAGTCGCACGGCCTCCAGCACGAGTTCCGGCCGGTGCTCGGACACCGAGCCGTAGCCGCCGATCTCCCAGTCCAAGTGCGCGTCCAGGCCGAACGCGGCCAGCTTGTAGCGGGCGATCTCCACCAGGTTCCCGGTCACCAGCGACTGCACGACGTCCGCGCGGCCCGCTAGCGCCTCGACCGCCGCCAGCGCGCCCGGCAACGCCTTGCCGCGCACGGACAGCAGGTCCTTCTCCGCCGTGGCCACCGCGATCAGTTCCGCGTGCAGCCGGGAGATCAGCTCGTCGGTCGGCCGCACGTCGTGCGCCGTCAGCAGTTCCATCGTGATCGCGCGCTCGGTGCGGCCGGGGAAGCTCGGCGTGTGCACGAGGTCGAGCCCCAGCGCGGACCGCAGCGCGGTGCGGTACCAGCCGTGGCCGAGGCCGCGAGCGTCGATCAGGGTCAGGTCGATGTCCCACAGCACCAAGGTGTTCACAGCAGTCGCACGCTCTCCAGGATCCGTTTCACGTCCTCGTCCGACGGGCCCTCCGCGACGTGCGGTCCGCCCTCGGCCACGTTCAGCACCAGTACGCACACCTTCGGCCCCTTGCGCAGCGCCACGGCCGTCACGGTCGCGGCGGGGGAGAAGCACGCGCTCACCGCGTTCGGCTTCACCGCCACGCTCAGCACCAGCCGGTCGTCGGTCTCGGCGGACACCACCGGGTCGGCGATGTCCGGCTCGACCTGGTCGATCGCGTACCCGGCGCGCGCCACCGCCCGGACGGCGCCCGTCGCCACCCCGCGCGCGTCCGGGTTCGCGAGCCCGCCGGACCCGACCATCGCCTGGATCATGTTGCGCCCCTGGCACTGGAACGGCCGGGACACCCAGGTCTTGGTCAGCCGCAACCGGTCCGCGACCCCGCCGCCGCTGTTCTCCCACGACGGCGGCAGGTCGTAGGCGATCTCGGCCGCCTCGTCCTCGACCACCTGCCACTCCGGCGCGGGCGCCGTGCTCGTGGTCGACGCCGGCGCGGCCTGCTCCTCGCCGCGGGCGGCCAGCACCACACCGGTCACCGCGCCCGCCACCGCCAGCACGACCACCACGCCGAGAACCGTCCACAGTGGACGGCGGTTCGACCGGGGCGGCGGCGGGGGCGGCTGCTGCTGGTAGACGCCGAAACCCGTGTAGGTCATTTCACCGGCAGGGGCTTGACGGAGTCCACCATCGCCTGGAGGTCGGCCTCGGTGGGCGGCGCGGGCGTCTTCGGCCCGCCCTCCAGGTCGCCGTTGGCCATGAACACGTGGAAACCCGGGTCGCCCTTGAGCACCAGGATCTTCACCATGCCCTTGGTGGCCAGGCACGCGCTGCCGGACGTGGTGATCGTGGCGTCCACCTGGACGCCCTCGATCTCCACCTTCTTGCCCTTGTTGTCGAACGGGACCTTCACGGACTTCGGCTCGCTCAGCTTCACGTCCGAGGTCGTGCCGGAGTTGTAGTACTGCTTGCCGAGCTTCGCCGCGAAGTCCTTGGCGACGGCGGTCAGGTCGCTCGCCGGCACCACCACGCCGCCCGTGCCGCCGCGGTTGTAGCCCTTGCCCTCGCAGTCGTACTTGCCGGTGACGGTCAGGCCGATCAGCTTGGCGTCCGCGCCGTCCACGGTCGCCGTGCCGGGGACGGGCGACCAGCCCTTGGGCACCTCGTAGCTGTAGGACAGGTCGGGCACCGGCAGGCAGTTCCAGTCGGGCTTGGCCGCCTTGCACGTCACCGGCTCGTTCTGCGGCGACGTGGTCTTCGGCGCGCTGCTCGACGTAGTCGGCTTCGGCGTCGCGCCGGTGCTCGTGGGACCGGCTTGGTTCGTGCCGTCGCCCCTGGTCAGCACGAACGCCGTGACACCGCCCGCGATCAGCACCACGGCCACCGCCAGCGCGATCCACAGCGGCGTGCGGTTCTTCCTCGGCGGCTCACCGCCGGAGAACACGCCCAGCCCGCCGTAGCCGCCGTACTGGGCCTGTTGCTGCTGCGGGTAGGCCGGGTAGGACACCTGCTGCGGATAGCCCTGGTCGCCGTAGCCGTACGGCGGTTGTGGTTGCTGCTGCTGGGGATCGCCGTAGCCGTGGCCCGGTTGCTGGGGGTAGCCCTGGTTCTGCTGACCCCAGTCGCCCTGGCCCTGGCCGGACCGGCCGCCCCAGCCGCCCTGTCCGTCACCTGGGTAAGTCACGGGTGAACCGTACCGCGCCGGTGCGCGTCACCCGGAGAGAAAGCTGAGCCGGACCCGGCGCACCGGGTTGTCGACGTTGGTGTCCACCAGGCAGACCGACTGCCAGGTGCCCAGCGCGAGCACCCCGCCGAGCACCGGGATCGTCGCGTACGGCGGCACCAGCGCGGGCAGCACGTGGTCGCGCCCGTGGCCCGGGGTGCCGTGCCGGTGCCGCCACCGGCCGTCCGCCGGCAGCAGCTCGCGCAACGCCGCCAGGAGGTCGTCGTCACTGCCCGCGCCGGTCTCCAGCACCGCCAGGCCCGCGGTGGCGTGCGGCACCCAGACGTTGAGCAGCCCGTCCCCGTCCACGTCGGACAGGAACCGCTCGCACAGGGGCGTCAGGTCGTGCACGACCTCTTCCCCGCCGGTCCGGATCTCGAATTCCTCGCTGCGCATGTCCCTGATCGTGCAGGATGCGCAACCGTGCAGCACACCGCGATCGTCACCGGCGCCAACCAGGGCATCGGGGCAGCCACCGCTCGGGCCCTCGCCGCGCAGGGCGTGGCCGTCCTGATCACGTTCCTGCGCTTCGCCCCGGCGCCGGACCCCTCGACACCCGCCCGCTACTTCGCCGACCGCGAGTCCGGCGCCGACCACGTCGTGGCGGCGATCCGGGAGGCGGGCGGACGGGCGCACGCCGTCGAGGCCGACCTGACCGACCCGACCGCGCCCGCCCGGGTGTTCGACACCGCCGAGCGGGTGTTCGGGCCGGTGGACGTGCTGGTCAACAACGCCTCGGGGTGGGTGCAGGACACGTTCCTCGTCGCCGAGTCCGACCAGTTCGGCCGGGTGCTGAAGGCCGTGACACCGCAGACGTTCGACGCCCAGTTCGCGGTGGACGCCCGGGCGGGCGCGCTGCTGATCGCCGAGTTCGCCCGGCGGCACCTGGCGCGCGGCGGGAACTGGGGCCGGATCGTCGGCCTGACCTCGGGCGGGCCCGGCGGGTTCCCGAGCGAGGTGTCCTACGGCGCGGCGAAGGCGGCGCTGGACAACTACGCGATGTCGGCGGCGGCCGAGCTGTGGGAGCACGGCGTGACGTCGAACGTGGTCAAACCGGGGGTCACCGACACCGGTTGGGTGAACGACGCGGTCCGTGCCGCGCACCACGTGTCACAGCCCGCGGAGGTCGCCGGCGTGGTCGCCTGGCTGTGCTCGGACGCGGCGGGCCTGGTGACGAGGAACATCATCGCCCTCCGCTGACATTACCGACGGGTAACCTACCCCTCATGAAGGCCTCCACCCTCCGCCGCGGCATGAACCTGTGGCCGCCGTTCCTCTTCGCCGGCATCAAGGTCGTGACCCTGTCGCCCGACTTCCGGCACGCCAAGGTCCGCCTGCGCCTGCGCCGCTGGAACCGGAACTACGTGGGCACCCACTTCGGCGGCTCCCTGTTCGCCATGACCGACCCGTTCTGGATGCTCCTGGTCCTGAACAACCTGGGCCGCGAGTACCTGGTGTGGGACCGCGCCGCCGAGGTGGAGTTCGTCACCCCGGGCCGCGGCACGGTGGAGGCCGAGTTCACCCTGACCAACGACCACCTCGCCGAACTCCGCGCCCGCACCGCCGACGGCGCCAAGGCCCTCGTGTGGTTCCCGGTCGAGGTCACCACGCCGACCGGCGAGGTGGTGGCCCGCGTCCGCAAGCAGGTCTACGCGCGCCGCAAGCCCCGCGTCGCCGTGGTCCCCGACACCTCGACCACCCTGGACGGCGAGGGCGCCCAGACCGTGTGATGGCTTCATGCGCAGCGCATTCGGAGAGGTCTTCGACGTCCCGGCGGGCTACCTGAACACCGCGGGCATCGGCGTACCGCCCGCGTCGGCCGCGACCGCGGTCACCGAGCGGGTGGCGCGGTGGGCTTCCGGCGCCGACGGGCCGGACGCGGTGGAACCGCACGTCGCGGCCGCGCGGGCGGCGTTCGGGCGGCTCGTCGGCGTGCCGGCGGACCGGGTCGCGGTCGGCGCGTCGGTGGCGCAACTGGTGGCGCTGGTCGCCGCGTCGGTGCCGGAGGGCACGTCGGTGCTCGTCGCGGAGGGCGAGTTCACCAGCCTCACCTTCCCGTTCGCGGCGCGCGGGTTGCGGATCACCGAAGTGCCGTTGGAGTCGATCGCCGCCGAGGCGCCGCGGCACGACCTGGTCGCGGTCAGCGTCGTGCAGTCGGCCGACGGGCGGGTGGTCGACCTCGACGGGCTGCGCGCGGCCGGGGTGCCGGTGCTGCTGGACGCCACGCAGGCCGTCGGCTGGATGCCGCTGTCGCTCGACTGGGCGGACTGGGTGGTCGCGGCCTGCTACAAGTGGCTGTTGGCGCCCCGCGGCGCGGCCTGGCTCGCGGGTCGCGCGTCGGCCCTGGACGGCACCCGCGCGGTGACCGCGAACTGGTACGGCGGCGAGGACCCGTGGGCCACGGTGTACGGACTCCCGCTGCGCTCGGCGGCCGACGCGCGCCGGCTCGACCTCTCGCCGGTGTGGCTGTCGCAGTACGGCGCTGCGGTGACGCTGCCGTGGTTGGCGTCGCTGGACCTCGGCGCGGTGCGCGACCACTGCGTAGGACTGGCCGACGTGGTGCGCGAACGGGTGGGAATTCCGCTGGGAGGCTCGCCGATCGTGGCGCTGCCGGTCGCCTCGCTGCCGGGGGTGCGGGCCAGTGTGCGCGCCGGGCGGGTGCGGATCGGGTTCCACCTGTACAACACGCTCGAGGATGTCCAGCTTGTGCTGAAAGCGCTGGAGTGACCGCCGTCCGTTACCGTGAGTCTTCGTGTCGATTCCTCCCGAATCACCCGAAGAGGTGACGCAGCGGATCCCGCCGGTGCCACCCGGCCCCTCGGACACCGCGCCGCTGTGGCGGTCCGAGATCGGTCGCCTGGACTCGCTGATGGGCTCGCCGCCCGCTCCACCGGCACCGTCCCGGCCCCGACCCTCGACCGCCCGGCGCGGGTGGCTGCTGAAGGGGGCGGGCCTGCTCGTGGTCGCCGTCCTGGCCGGCCTGGTGTGGGTGGTGGTGTCCCCGTCGGACTCGCCGAAGTCGACCCCGGCCGCCAGTACCTCGACCCCGTCGGGCGCGTTCGTGTTCACCCCGTCCCCCCAGGCCCCGCTGCCGCTAAAGGACTCGACGTGCGTGCCGCACGCGTACGGGCAGACCAAGGAGTTCCTGACGACGACGCCGTGCAAGCAGTTGGCGCGGCAGTTGTTCACGACGGTGCTGGAGGGGCGGACGGTCTACACGTCGGTGTCGGTGGTGCGGATGGCGTCCGAGGCGGACGCGGCCAAGCTGAAGGACCTGACCACCCGTGACGGGACGGGCAACGTGAACGACCTGGTCAAGGACGGCGCGGTGGCCGTGCCAGGCCTGAAGACCCTGGCCGCCGGCGGCTTCGCGGCAACCCTGAAGGACCGCGACGTGATCATCGTCGAGTCCGACTCGGTCGAACGCGGCACCGACGCCACCGCCCACAACGCCGAGATGAAGCGCATCTCGATCGACGCCTTCCGCCTGGCCGCGGACATCACCAACTGAACCGACCGACCAACCGACCAACCGACGGACTGGTGTTCCGGCTCGAGTCGTCCAGTCCAGCCCGGTACAGCCCGGTTCGGTACAGCCCGGTTCGGTACAGCCCGGTTCGGTCCGACTCGGCCGGTTCGAACCAGGCCCAGCCGAGCCGGGTTCGGTCGGGCGGTTCAGGCTCAAGCCCGGTCGGGCGAGGTCGTTCCCTCGAAACCGACCCGCCTGACCGGTCGACCAGCCCTGCCACGCGTCGGCTCCACTGCACCGACCACTCGCCCGACCATCGCCCGCCCGGATCCACCCCTGATCCGGCCACTCCCGGTCCGGCCACCCCAGTCCAGCCGCCCTTGGATCAGCGGCCCTTGGGTCCGGCCGCCCTTGGGTCCGGTCGGCTCCGACTCCGGGCGCGGATTCCCACCCGATCGGCTTGATTTCGGGCCGGCAGGGCCGGATTTCATTCGTGAAGTTCACCTTTTCGAGTGATCTTCGTCTCGCGAAAGCGGCCGTTCAGTTGTTCAACAACTGCACGATTCTACGATCTGACGCCCCTTTTGAGGGTTGCGGGTCGAGGATCGTTCGATTGTTGAACGATGGGATTGTTGACTTTTGGGACCCGCCCTGCGGTTTCGCGCGGCCGCTGCGACTCGTCGCTCCCGGCCATCCTGCGAAGGCCGGCTGAGTCCGGCAAGGCGCCGCTGAGCCCCGGCAAGGCGTCGCTGAGCGCGACAAGGGGCAGCCGAGCGCGGTTGAACCCGGCGGGGTGGCGCTGGGTTGGCTGAGCGCGGTGGGGCTCGGCTGAGCCTGGTGGGGCGTGGTCGGGATCCGGCAGGGCGCGGTTCAGCCCGGCGGAGTGTCGCCGAGTCGGCAGGGTGCGGCTGGGGTTTCGGTGTCGGGTCGCCGTGTCGCGCCTTCGGTGCCGGGCCGCGGCGGCCGGCCCGCCGCGCGTCGCGTGGGTGCGGACCGGGGGAGGGTCAGCCGACGGCGGTGCCCGGGAGGGTGATCGGGACCGGGGTCACGCCGGCGGTTTTGCGCCACCTCGTCGCGCGGACGGCCGACACCGTGAGGGCGTCGAGGGCCGTTTTGCGCAGGTCGGCGTCCTCGGTGCGCTCCAGCACGCCGTGCCAGGCCGTGCACACGTCGGACTCCACCGCGATCAGCGCCGCGACCGCCGAGTTCGCGTTCTCCACCGGCTGCGGCGGCAGGTAGGCCGGTGCCGGGGGTTTCGGGGTCGCGCCCTTGTCCCGGAGCAGCCGTTCCGTGGCGTCCCGGCGGGCGCGGTGGTCGTTCGCGCCCTCCGACACCGGCGCCTGGTTGTCCACGAACGCGCTCACCAGCCCGTACGTCCACACCGCCGCGTGCTCGGCGGCCAGCGCCTGCTGCACCGCGTCCACGTCCGACCCGGCGGGCGCCGCCGCCGTCGTCGTGACCGCGCCGACCCGACGGCCCGCGAAACCACTGCCGAAGCCATTGCCGAAACCACCGGGACCGCTCACGACAGCGCCTCCACCAGACTCGCGCACCCGGCGGCGATCGAGCCCACCAACCCCGTCCGGTACGTCGGCAACGACGGCAGCAACTCGCCCGCCTGCTTCTGGGCCGTCCGCAGCGACTGCACCAGCGCGTCCCGGGTCGGCGACGGCGGCGCGAGCACCGCGGACGGCGCGGTCGACGGCACGGGGCTGCCCGGAACCCGCGGCGTCGCGCGGTCGATCTCCGCCTGCAACCTCGCCGCGTGCTCGGTCCGCGCCGAGGCCGTGTCCGGCGCCTGCAACGCGGTGGCCAACGCCGCGTCCGCGCGCGCCGCCGCGGCCAGCGGCTCCAGCACGTCCGGAGGCGGTGGTGCGGGCGGCTGTGTGGTGCACGCGACTACCAGCGGCGCGGTGGCCGCGGCCACCAGCAGCCCGCGCCTGGTGAGCGCCGTTCGTCCGATCACGACCGCCGATCCTGCCAGAGCCCGCCCGGCACGCGGCGAGGCGTGCGGCACCCGCCGGAGGAGATAGTCTGGGCGACCACGGCCGGCGCGCGAAACGTCGGTCGGGGCAGCCATGCTCACAACTCAAAGGAGTCGCCACGTGTCCAGCCCGCCGCGCGGAGAACTCGCCGCGCAGCTCACACCCGTCGTGCGGGAAGCGGTGGAGGCCATCGGCTTCGACCTCGAATCCCTCGACGTGAACCAGGCTGGGCGCCGCAGGCTGGTCAAGGTGGTCGTGGACGGCGACGACGGCATCGGACTGGACGAGGTCGCCCAGGCCAGCCGCGCGGTGTCCGCAGCGCTCGACGCGCACGACCACCTGATCGCGGGCGCGTACACGCTCGAGGTGACCTCCCCGGGCGCCGAGCGCCCGCTGACCCGGCCCCGGCACTGGAAGCGCAACCGGCTGCGGCTGGTGAAGGTCAAGCAGCCCGACGCGGTCGAGTGGTTCGGCCGGGTCGGTGAAGCCGACGACTCGGGGGTCGTGCTGCTGGTGAAGGGCGAGCTGCGCCGCGTCGAGTACTCGACGATCGAGCGCGCCGTCGTGGAAGTGGAGTTCAAGCAGCCGCCGGTGGAGGAGCTCGCGCTCCTCGACGGCAAGCAAGCGAAGGAGGAGTCGGAGTGAACGTCGACATCGCCGCTCTCAGGGCGATCGAACGGGACAAGGACATCCCCTTCGACACCGTGCTCGAAGCCATCGAGACCGCACTGCTCACCGCGTACAAGCACACCGAGGGCCACCACTCGCACTCGCGGGTGGAGATCGACCGCAAAACCGGTGAGGTCCGCGTCCTGGCGCAGGAGATCGGTCCCGACGGCGTCGTGACGGAGGAGTGGGACGACACCCCGGAGGGTTTCGGCCGCATCGCCGCGACCACCGCGCGCCAGGTCATCCTGCAACGGCTGCGCGACGCCGAGCACGAGCGCACCTTCGGCGAGTTCTCGGCCAAGGAGGGCGAGATCATCGGCGGCGTCGTGCAGCGCGACGCCCGGGCCAACGCGCGCGGCATGGTCGTGGTCCAGGTCGGCGACACGGAGGGCGTGCTGCCGCCCGCCGAGCAGGTGCCCGGCGAGGCCTACGAGCACGGCTCGCGGATCAAGTGCTACGTGGTCGGGGTGTCCCGGGGCGCGCGCGGCCCGCAGATCACCCTGTCGCGCACGCACCCGAACCTGGTGCGCAAGCTGTTCGCGCTGGAGGTGCCGGAGATCGCCGACGGCACCGTCGAGATCCCGGCCGTGGCGCGCGAGGCGGGCCACCGGTCCAAGATCGCGGTCCGGTCGTCGGTCAGCGGCGTGAACGCCAAGGGCGCGTGCATCGGCCCGATGGGCGCCCGGGTGCGCAACGTGATGAGCGAGCTGGCCGGTGAGAAGATCGACATCATCGACCACTCGGACGACCCGGCCACGTTCGTCGGGAATGCCCTGTCGCCCGCGAAGGTTGTCTCGGTCAAGGTGCTCGACGAGCGCGCCAAGACCGCGCGCGTCGTGGTGCCGGACTTCCAGCTCTCCCTCGCCATCGGCAAGGAGGGCCAGAACGCCCGGCTGGCCGCCCGACTCACCGGGTGGCGCATCGACATCCGGAGCGACGCGGAGGCCGGCGGGCCCGCACCGGCGGGCGCGGCGACATCCGGTTCGGCCGATTAGGCAGCAGGAGATAGACTGCGCAGTGGTTCAACGTCGGGGATCGGATTCCGCGCACATCGGCCCAGTTCGTACGTGCATAGGATGCCGCGCTCGGGCGTTGCCCTCCGAGCTGCTGCGAGTGGTGGTGGTGGCCGGAACCGTGGTTCCGGACACACGTCGTAGGTTGCCCGGTAGGGGTGCTTGGCTGCACCCCTCGCCGGACTGCCTCCACGCCGCCGAGAAGCGCCGGGCGTTCCCCCGGGCCTTCCGGGTCCAGGGTCCGCTCGACGTCGGCGACGTGCGCGGCCACCTGGAGCGGCACGTGAAGACGGAACCGGGATCGTCCCGGATCCGGCAGGAAGCAAGGAAGCAGGTCGACCCGTCATGAGTCAGCCGTGAAGCTGAAGACATGAACGCGCGACGTTAAGACGAGGTCGACGGGACTGCCGCCGACCTCAACACCTGAGGAGAGCAGTGGCAGGCAAGGCCCGTGTACACGAACTCGCGAAAGAACTGGGCGTCACCAGCAAGGAACTCCTGACGAAGCTCGCCGACCAGGGCGAGTACGTCAAGTCCGCTTCGAGCACCGTCGAGGCCCCCGTGGCCCGACGGCTCCGTGACGCGTACGCCAAGTCCGAGGGCAAGTCCAAGTCCTCCGGCGCCCGTCCGGGGCCGCCCAAGCCGTCCGCGCCCGCGCAGTCCTCGGCCCAGCCGAGTGCCTCGTCGGAGCCGCGGACCGACGCGCGCCCCCCGGTCCCGTTCGGCAAGCCCGGTCCCCGTCCGGTTCCGGGCCCGAAGCCGCAGGCACCCAAGCCCGCACCGGCTCCGGTCGCGCCGGCGCCCGCCCCGGTCGCACCCGCGGCCCAGGCGGCTCCGGTCGCACCCCCGGCCGCTGCGGCGCCCGCGCCGCAGTCGGCACCGAAGCAGTCGCCCGCGCCCCAGTCGGCTCCCAAGCCGGCCGGTCCGCGTCCGGGCCCCCGTGCTCCGCAGCAGCAGCAGCCCGCCGCCGCGCAGCAGCAGACCCCGTCCGTCGTGCCGCCGAGGCCGCAGGCTCCCAAGCCCGCCGGTTCCCGTCCGCCGCGGCCGGGCAACAACCCGTTCGGCGTCGGCGGTGGCGCTCCCGCGCCGCGTCCGCAGGCGCCCCGCCCACAGGCTCCCAACGGTCCCGGCGACCGTCCCGAGCGCGGTGACCGCCCCGAGCGCGGCCCGAAGCCCGGCGACCCGCGTCCGGCCGGTCCCCGTCCCGGCGGCTCCGCCGGTTCCGGCGGCCCGCGCCCGAACCCGGGCAACATGCCGCCGCGGCCGAACCCGGGCATGATGCCCGGCCGGCCGGCCGGTCCCCGTCCTGGTGGCGGTGGCGGTGGCGGCGGTCGTCCCGGCGGCGGCCCCGGTGGTGGCGGTCGTGGTCCCGGTGGCGGCGGCGGTGGCGGTCGTCCCGGTGGCGGCGGTGGCGGCGGCGGTTTCCGCAGCGGCGGTCCCGGTGGGGGCGGCGGCGGTGGCGGCTTCCGTCCCGGCGGCGGTGGTGGCGGTGGCGGCGGCGGTGGCTTCCGCCCCGGCGGCGGTGGCGGTGGCGCCCCGGCCGGTGGTGGCGGTGGCGGCGGTGGCTTCCGCGGTCGTCCCGGCGGCGGTGGCCCCGGTGGTCGCGGTGGCGCGGCCGGCGCGTTCGGCCGTCCCGGTGGTCCGGCGCGGCGTGGACGCAAGTCCAAGCGCCAGAAGCGCCAGGAGTACATGGACAACATGCAGGCGCCCTCGGTCGGTGGCGTCCGCCTGCCCAAGGGCAGCGGCGAGACGATCCGCCTGCCGCGTGGCGCCTCGCTGACCGACTTCGCCGACAAGATCAACGCCAACCCGGCCTCGCTGGTGCAGGTGCTGTTCCACCTCGGCGAGATGGTCACCGCGACGCAGTCGGTGTCCGACGAGATCCTGGAGCTGCTCGGCTCCGAGATGAACTACGTCGTGCAGGTCGTGTCCCCCGAGGAGGAGGACCGCGAGCTGCTGGAGACGTTCGACATCACCTACGGCGAGGACGCCGGCGGCGAGGACGACCTCCAGATCCGCCCGCCGGTCGTCACCGTCATGGGTCACGTCGACCACGGCAAGACGCGCCTGTTGGACACCATCCGCAAGGCGAAGGTGGCCGAGGGCGAAGCCGGCGGCATCACCCAGCACATCGGTGCCTACCAGGTCCGCACGGAGCTGGAGGGCAACGAGCGCCTCATCACCTTCATCGACACCCCGGGTCACGAGGCGTTCACCGCCATGCGTGCGCGTGGTGCGAACTCGACCGACATCGCGGTCATCGTGGTGGCGGCCGACGACGGCGTCATGCCGCAGACGGTGGAGGCGATCAACCACGCCCAGGCGGCCAACGCGCCGATCGTGGTCGCGGTCAACAAGATCGACAAGGAGGGGGCCAACCCCGCCAAGATCCGCCAGCAGCTCACCGAGTACGGGCTGGTCGCCGAGGAGTACGGCGGCGAGACCATGTTCGTCGACATCTCGGCCAAGCAGGCCGTGAACATCGACGGGCTGCTGGAGGCGATCCTGCTGACCGCCGACGCGTCGCTCGACCTGCGGGCCAACCCGAACATGGAGGCCCAGGGCGTCGCGATCGAGGCGCACCTCGACCGCGGTCGCGGTCCGGTCGCCACGGTGCTGGTGCAGCGCGGTTCGCTGCGCGTCGGTGACTCGATCGTGGCGGGTGACGCCTACGGCCGCGTCCGCCGCATGGTGGACGAGCACGGCGACGACGTGACGGTGGCGACGCCGTCCCGCCCGGTCCAGGTCATCGGTCTGACCTCGGTGCCCGGCGCGGGCGACAGCTTCCTGGTCGTGGACGAGGACCGGGTGGCCCGGCAGATCGCCGAGCGCCGCCAGGCCCGCACGCGCAACGCCCAGAACGCGGCGAAGCGCAAGCGCGTCAGCCTGGAGGACCTGGACGCCGCGCTGAAGGAGACCAGCCAGCTCACCTTGATCATCAAGGGTGACAACTCCGGTACCGTCGAGGCACTGGAGGACGCGCTCCTCAAGATCGAGGTCGGCGACGACGTCGAGCTGCGGGTCATCCACCGCGGCGTCGGTGGCATCACCGAGGGCGACATCAACCTCGCCGTCGCGGGTTCCGCGATCGTCCTGGGCTTCAACGTCCGGGCCGAGGGCAAGGCCACCGAGCTGGCCAACCGCGAGGGCGTCGACGTCCGCTACTACACGGTGATCTACCAGGCGATCGACGAGATCGAGCAGGCCCTCAAGGGCATGCTCAAGCCGGAGTACGAAGAGGTCCAGCTGGGCCGCGCCGAGATCCGGGACGTCTTCAAGTCGTCCAAGGTCGGCACGATCGCGGGCTGCATGGTCCTGTCCGGCGAGATCCGGCGCAACGCCCGGGCCCGCCTGCTGCGCGACAACAACGTCGTCCAGGAGAACCTGCCGATCAGCTCGCTGCGGCGGTTCAAGGACGACGCGACCGAGGTCCGCGAGGGCTTCGAGTGCGGTCTGACGCTCGGCAACTACTCCGACCTCAAGGTCGGGGACATCATCGAGACGTTCGAGATGCGCGAGAAGCCGCGCGCCTGATCGTCTCGCAGGCACGGTGACGCGGGGTCGTCTTCACGGACGGCCCCGCGTCCCATGAACCCCCGTGGTGACCTGACCTTGTTCGTGGGAGCGCTGGAGCTCGACGTGCTGCTCGGAGACGTGCACTCGTTGAAGCAGAAGAGGTCCGCGGTGAAACCGGTGGTGGCGGAACTCCGCCGCCGCTTCGAGGTCGCGGTGGCCGAGGCAGGCCACCTCGACCTGCACCGCAGGGCGCTGATCGGAGTGGCGGCGGTGGCCGCCGACGCAGAGCATGTGAGGGACGTCCTCGTCGCCTGCGAGCGGCTCGTCGCCGGACGGCCGGAACTGGAGTTGCTCTCCGCCCGCCACAGGCTGGTCGGGCCGGAGGACGAGTAGAAGGAGGGAGCGCCGTGGCCGACCAGGCACGGGCTCGCAAGCTGTCCAAGCGGATCTCGCAGATCGTCGCGTCCGCGCTGGAGCACGAGGTCAAGGACCCGCGGTTGGCGCGGGTGACGATCACCGACACGAAGGTCACCGGCGACCTGCACGACGCGACCGTGTACTACACCGTGCTCGGCGAGAAGATCGACTCGCCGCCGGACCTCGCGGGCGCCGCGGCGGCGCTGGAAGCCGCCAAGGGCGTGCTGCGGAGCATGGTGGGCCAGCAGACCGGGGTCCGGTTCACGCCGACCCTGACGTTCGTCACCGACACCGTGCCCGACGAGGCGCGCCGGATGGACGAACTGCTCGCCCGCGCGCGGGAGGCGGACGCCGAGGTGGCGCGGATCGCGCACGGCGCGGCTCCGGCCGGCGACCCGGACCCGTACAAGCCTCCGCGTGAGGCCGAGGAAGCCGACTAGCGTCCACACCGTGTCCAACTTGAACGAGGCCCTGGCCGAGGCCGCCCGCGTGCTGTCGTCGGCGTCCGACGTGACCCTGCTGGGGCACGTGCACCCCGATGCCGACGCGCTGGGCAGCGCCTTGGCCCTCGGCCTCGCCCTGCGCCGGCGCGGCGCGACCGTCCGGGTGTCCTTCGGCGCGCCCGACACCGTTCCGGAGACGTTGAAGGACCTGGACTCGGCGGGTCTGCTGGTGCCCGCGTCCGAGGTGCCCGCCGCGCCCGAGGTGCTGGTGGCGCTGGACACCGGGAGCGTGTCGCGGCTCGGGCCGCTGGCGGACCGGGTCACGACGGCGGGCGCGGTGGTCGTGCTGGACCACCACGTCTCCAACCCCGGGTTCGGCACGGTGAACGTGATCGACCCGACGGCCGAGGCGACCGCGCTGGTCGTGCTGCGGCTGCTGGACGAGCTGGGCGCCGAGGTGGACGAGCCGGTGGCGCGCTGCGTGTACGCGGGCCTGGTGACCGACACCCGGTCGTTCCGGCACGCGCGGGCGTCGACGCACCTGGTGGCGGCCCGGCTGCTGGAGGCGGGGGTGGACGCCGAGGCGGTCGCCCGTCCGCTGATGGATTCCCACCCGTTCGGGTTCCTCGGGATGCTGGCCCGGGTGCTGTCCCGCGCGTCGCTGGACGCCTCGGCGGCCGGTGGGCGCGGGTTCGTGCACGCGGTCGTGACGCTGGAGGACGCCGCCGGGCTGCGGCCCGAGGAGGTCGAGAGCGTGGTGGACCTCGTGCGCACGACGGCCGAGGCCGAGGTGGCGGCGGTGGTGAAGGAGCTGTCGCCGGGGCGGTGGTCGGTGTCGTTGCGCGCGGTGCGGGACGTGGACGTGCGGGAGGTCGCGCAGCTGCTGGGCGGCGGCGGCCACCGACTGGCGTCCGGGTTCACCGCGTCGGGCAGCGCGGACGACGTGGTGGCGGCACTGCGATCGGCCCTGGAGACCGTCGCGGGTTGATCACGACCGCCGGCGCCGGCTGCCCCGGAGTGGTGGTGCCCCTGGGTTTTCGCGAGGCGAGCCGCTCGGCGCGGTGTCCTGTCGATCATGGCCGTCCGGATCCGGAGCCGCCTAGCTCGTCGAGCGGGCGCGCGACGCGGCGAGGTGCCGACGGTTCCCGCGGGCGGCGGTCCGGTCCGCGTCGGAGCCCCTGCCCTGTTGATCATGGTCGCCGAAGTTGTCGGTGGTCCGTGAGAAGGTGCTCCTCGAGAGGAGGGGACACCCGATGACCCGAGTACCGGCCCGCCGCGTGCTGGGCCTCGCCGTGCCCGCGCTGGGCGTGCTGGCGGCCGAGCCGCTGTACGTGCTGGTCGACACGGCGGTGGTGGGGCACCTGGGCGCGGTTCCGCTGGGCGGGCTCGCGCTCGGCGGGGTGCTGTTCACGCAGGTGGCGTCGCAGCTGACGTTCCTGTCGTACGGGACGACGGCGCGCACCGCCCGGCTGTTCGGCGCGGGTCGCCGGCAGGCCGCGGTCGAGGAGGGTGTCCAGGCGACCTGGTTGGCGCTGGCGGTCGGCGTGGTGGTGATCGGGCTGGGTCAGCTGCTCGCGGCGCCCGCGGCCCGGTTGCTGGCGGGCGACGGTCCGGTGGCCGACGCGGCGGTGGAGTGGTTGCGGATCGCGTTGATCGGCGCGCCGTTCGTGCTCACGACGTTGGCGGGCAACGGCTGGATGCGCGGCGTCCAGGACACCCGAAGACCCCTGGTGTACGTGCTGGCGGGCAACGGCCTGTCGGCGGTGCTGTGCCCGCTGCTGGTGTACGCGGCCGGGTGGGGGCTGCTCGGCTCCGCGGTGGCGAACGTGGTGGCGCAGGCGGTGTCGGCGGGGTTCTTCCTGTCCGCGCTGCGGGCGGAGGGCGTGCCGCTGCGGCCCCGGCCGGAGCTGATGCGCGCGCAGTTGGGCCTGGGGCGTGACCTGGTGGTGCGCAGCCTGGCGTTCCAGGCGTGCTTCGTGTCGGCGGCGTCGGTGGCGGCGCGCACGTCGGTGTCGGCGGTCGGCGCGCACCAGGTGGTGTTGCAGCTGTGGACGTTCCTGGCGCTGGTGCTCGACTCGCTCGCGATCGCGGCGCAGGCGCTCGTCGGCTCGGCGCTGGGTGCGGGCAGGCGGGCCGAGGCGCGGGCCTTCGCGTGGCAGGTGACGGGGTACGGGCTGGGGTTCGGGGTCGTGCTGGGCGTGGTGTTCGCGGCGCTGGCGGTGCCGCTGCCGCACGTGTTCACCTCGGATCCGGGCGTGCTGGCCGAGATACCGCACGCCTGGTGGTTCTTCGTGGCGCTGCAACCGATCGCGGGCGTGGTGTTCGCGTTGGACGGCGTGCTGCTGGGCGCGGGTGACGCGAGGTTCCTGCGGTCCGCGACGCTGCTGTCCGCGGGCCTGGGGTTCCTGCCGCTGATCTGGCTCTCGTACGCCCTCGACTGGGGGCTGGTCGGCATCTGGACGGGCCTGTCCGCGTTCATGGTGCTGCGCCTGGTCACCCTGCTGCACCGGGCCCGCTCGGAGGGCTGGTCCACGGTCGGCGCGCCGACCTGACCCGCGGGTCCGCGCCGGTCGAGGGGGGCCGCCGGTGGTGTTGGCGGTGCGCGGTCGGGTGGTCGCGGTGTGCGTTGTGGCGAGTCCCACGACCGGGAATCGTTAACACAGGCTAAGGGTTTTCGGATGGAGAGAGTGCTGCTCGGAACCAGGACGGAGCCCTGATCGTGCCGGTCGATCGTGCCACCAGGCAGGCGTGGCTGATCTGGTCCACCGCCGTCGTCGTCTACGTCGCCGCCCTCTTCCACCGCACGTCGCTCGGCGTCGCGAGCCTGGAGGCGGGCGAGCGGTTCGAGGTCGGCCCGGCCGCGCTCGGCACGTTCACCGTCCTCCAGATCGGCCTCTACGCCGCCATGCAGATCCCCACGGGGCTGCTGGTCGACCGGTTCGGGCCGCGGCGGGTGCTCGTCGCCGCCACGCTGCTCATGGGTCTCGGCCAGGTCCTGTTCGCGGTCGCGCACTCCTACCCGCTCGGCCTCGCCGCGCGCGCCGTGCTGGGTGTCGGCGACGCGATGACGTGGGTCAGCGTGCTGCGCCTGGCCGCCGCCCACTTCCCGCCGCGCAAGTTCACCGTGGTCATGTCGCTGTCCGCCGCGCTGGGCGGCGCGGGCAACCTGGTCGCGACGGTGCCGTTGACCCTCCTGCTCGACCACACCGGCTGGACCGCGACGTTCCTCGGGGCGGGCGTGCTGACCGCGCTGTACTCGATCGTGGTCGCGTTGCGGGTCAAGGAAACTCCCGACGGGGTGACCCCACCCCCGGTCGAGCGAGTGCCGTTGCGCACCGTGACGCGGCGGGTGGCCGAAGCCTGGCGCACGCCCAGCACCCGGCTGGGTTTCTGGGTGCACTTCACGTCCATGTCCACGCCCGCGCTGCTCGGCCTGCTGTGGGGCTTCCCGTACCTGGTCGAGGCGCAGGGGCTGAGCCGGCCGCAGGCGTCCGCGGTGCTGAGCATGCTGGTGGTCGTCGCGATCGTGTCCGGGCCGGTGATCGGCACCGTCATCGCGCGCCGCCCCGAGTGGCGGATGCCGATCGTCGGCTCGTACCTCGGCACGGCGGTGCTGTGCTGGGTGGTGCTGCTGGGCTGGCCGGGCGGGGTCGTGCCGCTGCCGGTGCTGTACGTGGTGTTCGGCGTGCTGGCGGTCGGCAACCCGGCGTCCGGCGTGGCGTTCGCGCTGGTCCGCGACTACAACCCGCTGCACCGGGTGAGCACGGCGTCCGGCATGGCGAACGTCGGCGGGTTCGGCGCGATCAGCGGCATGGCGCTGGCCGTCGGCGTGGTGCTCGACCTGGTGGACTTCCTGCCGCCCGCGCAGGCGTACCGGATCGCGTTCGTGCCGGTGGCCGCGGTGCTGGTGCTGGGCGTGTGGCGGACCGGGACGTGGTGGCGGCGCGCGCGTGCCGCGGTGTTCGCGGCCGAGTCGCGGGGCGAGCAGGTCCCGGTGCAGATCCGTCGCCGGCGTTGGGACGCGCTCGCCGAGGCCTAAGATGCTCGGTCGTGCCCGCATCGTCTTCCCGTCCCCCCGTTCCCCCCGGCCTGGTCGTCGTCGACAAGCCGGACGGCATGACCTCGCACGACGTCGTCGCGCGGGTCCGCCGCATCCTCGGCACCCGCAAGGTCGGCCACGCGGGCACACTCGACCCGATGGCGACCGGCGTGCTGGTGCTCGGCGTGGAACGGGCGACCAAGCTCCTCGGCCACCTGGCGCTGGACAGCAAGGCCTACCTGTCCACGATCCGGCTCGGCGCGTCGACCACCACCGACGACGCCGAGGGCGAGGTCCTGACCACCGCCGACGCCTCCGAGGTCGAGGAGGCGGCGATCCACGAGGGCGTCCGCGCGCTGACCGGGCCCATCCAGCAGGTGCCGAGCGCGGTGAGCGCGGTCAAGATCGACGGCAAGCGCGCCTACGCGCGGGTCCGCGACGGCGAGCAGGTGGAGATCCCGGCCCGACCGGTGGTCGTGCACCGGTTCGACGTGCTGTCGGTGCGCCGCGAGGACAAGGCGACCGAGCTGGACGTGATGGTGGAGTGCTCGTCGGGCACCTACGTGCGCGCGCTGGCCCGCGACCTGGGCGCGACCCTCGGCGTCGGCGGCCACCTGGCGAACCTGCGCCGCACCCGGGTCGGGCCGTTCGACCTGCGGGTGGCGCGGACGTTGGCGCAGCTGGAGGAGCAGCCGGGGTTGTCGCTGAACCTGGACGACGCCGTCGCGACCGCGTTCCCGCGCCGCGAGATCGAGCCGCGCGAGGTCGTCGCGCTGTCCCACGGCCAGCGCCTGCCGGCGGGCGGCCTCGACGGCACCTACGGCGTCTTCGGCCCGGACGGCCACGTGGTCGCGCTGGCGAAGGACGAGGGCCCGATCGCGAAGGCCCTGGTCGTGCTGACGCCGGCCGGCTGACCCGCGCGACCATCCACAATGTCCACTCGGTCGAGTGGAGTTGTTGGCCCGAAAGCGTAATTCGCACGACCGGCGCGCACGACGCGTGATCAGCCGCCCGCCTCGCGCCGGCTGCCGCGACCCGAGGTGCGGGTCGCGGCGCCGGCTCGGAGAACTCGCGCGGGCCGGCGCCGCACCCGGCGACCGGGCTCGCGGGTGGTAACCCGTTGGTGGTTTTGGCGTCGTGGGCGGGTACGTACGGTGGACGGCATGGCGCGATGGGTGTGGCCGGCGGCGGCCGGCGTGGTGACTTCCGCCACCGGGGTGGCCGTCAACCTGGCGACGGACCTCGTCGCCAACGCGTGGGCGTGGTTGGGCGTGGTGGTGCTGACGGTGCTCGGCGTGGCGATCGCGCTCCGGTTGCAGCGCGGCGATGACCAGCGGCCACGGGCCGGCGGGGTGCACAACAGCGTGTCCGGGACGGTGCACGGGACGGTCATCCAGGCGGGCACGCTGGGCTCGTACCACGAGAACCGGTCGACCACCGTGAACCAGAGCGCGGTCGCGCGCGAGGGCGGCACGATCCACCAGGCAGGTCGGGACGTGCACGGCAAGCCTTAGGCTCCACCCGTGCAACGCTGGCGTGGACTTGACGACCTACCGGGCGGCTGGGGCCGCTGCGTCGTGACCATCGGCGTGTTCGACGGTGTGCACCGCGGGCACCAGCAGCTGATCGGCCGCGCGGTCGACCTGGCGCGGGAGCGCGGTGTGCCGAGCGTGCTGGTGACCTTCGACCCGCACCCGTCCGAGGTGGTCCGGCCGGGCAGCCACCCGGCGCAGCTCTCGAGCCTCCGCCGCCGCTCGGAGCTGGTGGAACAGCTGGGCGTCGACGTGTTCTGCGTGCTGCCGTTCACCGTCGAGGTGTCGCGGATGCCCGCGGACGAGTTCGTGCACGAGGTGCTGGTCGACCGGCTGCACGTGGCGGCGGTCGTGGTGGGGGAGAACTTCACGTTCGGCAGCAAGGCGATGGGCACCGTCGACCTGCTGCGGACGTTGGGCAGGCGGTTCGGTTTCGTGACCGAGGGGGCGGATCTGGTGACCGACGACGGCGTGACGTACTCGTCCACCTACATCAGGGCGTGCATCGACGCGGGCGACGTGGCCGCCGCGGCGCAGGCGCTCGGCAGGCCGCACCGGCTGGAGGGCATCGTCGTGCGCGGCGACGGCCGCGGCCGGGACCTCGGCTTCCCGACCGCGAACCTGTCGACGGCCCGGTTCGCCGCGGTGCCCGCCGACGGCGTCTACGCGTGCTGGTTCGTGCACTCCGACGGCCGCCGGCTGCGCGCCGCGGTGTCGGTCGGCACGAACCCCACGTTCTCCGGCCGGGAACGCCGGGTGGAGGCGTTCGTGCTCGACGTGTCGGAGGACTTCTACGGGCAGCGCGTCGCGCTGGACTTCGTGGAGCGGCTGCGGGGCATGGAGAAGTTCGACGGCGTCGAGGCGTTGATCGCGGAGATGCACCGGGACGTCGGCAAAACCCGCGATCTCCTTGCGGACTCGTGAACGGTTGAACCACCTGGGTGGAACCGCCCTTGCCCCTCGCCTCCACCTGGCAAGATGCCCGGTACGTCGAGCGGGCTAGGGAGAGGCGAAGGTGGAGGACCACAAGATCGTCCAGCGCAACCTCGCGTTGCAACGCGAGTGGTACGGGGAGCCCTTGGGGGACCGGGTGCGCCGGTTGGTGGTGGCCTTCAACGTGTCGCAGGCGCAGCTGGCGGACGTCCTCGGCATCAGCGCGCCGATGCTCAGCCAGGTGATGAGCGGTCGGCGGGCCAAGATCGGCAACCCGTCGGTGCTGGCGCGGATGATCATGCTGGAGCGCAAGGTGCTGACGCCCGACGTGTCCACGGGCGCGCCGGAGGCGTTGCAGCGCGCGCTGGACGAGGTCCGCGAGTCGAAGCCGACGGTGAGCCGCGACTCGTTGCCGCTCACCGGCAGCGAGGACGACGAGGCCTCGGCGCTGGCGTTCCTGCGCCGGGTCGCCGACCGCCGCGAGCTGTCCCAGGCGGCCGACGTGCTGGGCGAGGACTTCCCGACGCTGTCGGACCTGCTGCGCCGCGCGGGCAAGGTCCGCTGACCTGTTGAACTTCGTCACGATGGCGTTCCCGCCGCCGCCCGTGGTGGCCGCGCTGCGCGCCGTGCTCGACCCGGTCCGCCGCGCCCGCCCGGACCACCGGTGGAGCGCTCCGGAGCGCTGGCACGTGACGCTCTGCTTCCACGGCGACCGCGACCCCGGCGGGTTGCCGGACCTGTCCGACGTCGTGGCGCCGACGATCCGGCTCGGCGACTCGGGCAGCTTCCCCGGCGTGCTGTGGCTGGACGTGCTGGGCCCGCTGGAGCCGCTGGCCCGCCGGGTGGGCGCGGACGAGCGGTGGCGTCCACATCTGACGATCGCCCGGGGCGCGCGCGACGAGGTGTGGCCGCGCGTGGCGTTCGAGGGTCCCGAGTGGACCGTGGACGAGGTCGTGCTGGTGCGCACGGGCGCCGGCGCGGGGTACGAACCACTCGTCCGGGTGCCCTTGAGCACGCCTAACGACTAGTCGGTAGCAACTACTGGTAACCTCGACAGTTGGGTCTGGCTGCGGTCCGTGGCGGCCAAGACCGACTACCCCGGGTACACCCACCGGGGCCGCACGGAACAGTCGCAGGTACAAGGAGTAGCGGTAACGTGGCACTGACCACCGAGCAGAAGAAGACGATCCTCACCGAGTACGGCGTCCACGACACGGACACCGGTTCGGCCGAGGCCCAGGTCGCGCTGCTGAGCAAGCGCATCGCCGACCTGACGGAGCACCTGAAGAAGCACAAGCACGACCACCACTCGCGTCGTGGCCTGCTGCTGCTGGTCGGCCGTCGCCGCCGGCTGCTCAACTACCTCCAGAAGGTGGACATCCAGCGCTACCGGACGCTCATCGGGCGTCTCGGCCTGCGCAGGTGAGACATGCCGGAGGGGAGTGACCACCAAGGTCACTCCCCTTCGGTTTCAACGCAAAAAAGACGAGGGACGCACGCGCGGCGCACGGGACGACAGTTCGCCGGTCCTCGGTAGTGGCCCCCTGGCCGCGGTACACATCCCAGGGGACTTCGATCGAAGACCGGCCTCGTCCGAACCGCGCTCCCGCGGCGGAAGCGCGCTGCGCCCCGCAGACGAGGAGATTTCACGCATGACGGACACCGAGGTCCACGAGACTTCAGCCTTGATCGACAACGGTCGGTTCGGCACCCGCACCATCCGCTTCGAGACCGGCAGGCTGGCCCGCCAGGCCGCCGGCACCGTGGTCGCCTACCTGGACGACGAGACGATGCTGCTGTCGGCGACGACGGCGTCGAAGCACCCCAAGGAGCAGTTCGACTTCTTCCCCCTCACGGTGGACGTCGAGGAGCGGATGTACGCCGCGGGCCGGATCCCCGGCTCGTTCTTCCGCCGCGAGGGTCGCCCGTCGACCGACGCGATCCTGACCTGCCGGCTGATCGACCGGCCGCTGCGCCCGTCCTTCGTGGACGGCCTGCGCAACGAGATCCAGGTCGTCATCACGGTGATGAGCCTGAACCCGGCCGACCTGTACGACGTCGTGGCGATCAACGCCGCGTCCGCGTCGACGCAGCTGGCCGGCCTGCCGTTCTCCGGCCCCATCGGCGGCGTGCGGGTCGCGCTGATCGAGGGCCAGTGGGTCGCGTTCCCGACCCACGAGCAGCTGGAGAAGGCCGTGTTCGACATGGTCGTCGCCGGCCGCGTGGTCGGTGACGACGTCGCGATCATGATGGTCGAGGCCGAGGCCACCGAGCGCGTGATCGACCTCGTCGCGGACGGCGCGCAGGCGCCGACCGAGGAGGTCGTGGCGGCGGGTCTGGAAGCGGCCAAGCCGTTCATCAAGTCGCTGTGCGACGCGCAGGCCGAGCTGGCCCGGGTCGCGGCCAAGGCGACCGGCGAGTTCCCGACGTACCCGCCCTACCAGGCCGACGCGTTCGAGGCCGTCGAGCAGGCCGGTTCGGCCGACCTGGCCCAGGCGCTGACCATCGGCGGCAAGCAGGAGCGCGAGAGCCGCATCGACGAGGTCAAGGCCTCGGTGCTGGACAAGCTCGCCGCGCAGTTCGAGGGTCGCGAGAAGGAGGTCGGCGCCGCGTTCCGCTCGCTGACCAAGAAGCTGGTGCGCCAGCGGATCCTGCGCGACAAGGTCCGCATCGACGGCCGCGGCCTCACCGAGATCCGGTCGCTGTCGGCCGAGGTCGAGCTGATCCCGCGGGCGCACGGCTCGGCGCTGTTCGAGCGCGGCGAGACCCAGATCCTGGGTGTCACCACGCTGAACATGCTGCGCATGGAGCAGCAGATCGACTCGCTGTCCCCCGAGACGCACAAGCGCTACCTGCACCACTACAACTTCCCGCCCTACTCGACCGGTGAGACCGGCCGCGTGGGCTCGCCGAAGCGCCGCGAGATCGGGCACGGCGCGCTGGCCGAGCGGGCGCTCACGCCCGTGCTGCCCAAGCGCGACGAGTTCCCCTACGCGATCCGCCAGGTCTCCGAGGCGCTGGGCTCCAACGGCTCGACCTCGATGGGCTCGGTCTGCGCGTCCACGATGTCGCTGCTCAACGCGGGCGTGCCGCTGAAGGCGCCGGTGTCCGGCATCGCCATGGGCCTGGTCTCCGACGAGGTCGACGGCAAGACCGAGTACGTCGCGCTGACCGACATCCTCGGCGCCGAGGACGCGTTCGGCGACATGGACTTCAAGGTCGCCGGCACCAAGGAGTTCGTGACCGCGCTCCAGCTCGACACCAAGCTCGACGGCATCCCCTCCGAGGTGCTCGCCGCCGCGCTGGGTCAGGCCCGCGACGCGCGCCTGACGATCCTGGAGGTCATGGCCGAGGCCATCGACCGCCCGGACGAGATGAGCCCGTTCGCGCCGCGCGTGACGTCGGTCAAGATCCCGACCGACAAGATCGGCGAGGTCATCGGCCCGAAGGGCAAGATGATCAACTCGATCACCGAGCAGACCGGTGCCGACATCTCGATCGAGGACGACGGCACGATCTACGTCGGCGCGGCGGACGGCCCGTCGGCCGAGGCCGCGATCGGCCTGATCAACGCGATCGCGAACCCGCAGCTGCCGAAGGTGGGCGAGCGCTTCCTGGGCACCGTGGTGAAGACCGCGGCGTTCGGCGCGTTCGTGTCCCTGCTCCCGGGCAAGGACGGCCTGATCCACATCTCCAAGCTGGGCAACGGCAAGCGCATCGGCAAGGTGGAGGACGTCGTCAAGGTCGGCGACAAGCTCCGCGTTGAGATCGCCGACATCGACCAGCGGGGCAAGATCAGCCTCGTGCTGGTGAACGAGGACGCGGACGCGGCGGCTCCGGCCGACGCCCCGGCCGACGCGCCGGTGCAGGACGACGTCCCCGCCGAGTCCTCGGCGCAGTGACGAAGGCGTTCACCGGGACGGCCGCGAGTGCCACTGGCACTCGCGGCCGTCCGCGTGGCGGCCGGCTCGGGCACCTCCAGCGGCCCGGCAGCACCCGCGTGCTCGAGCAGAGCGACGCGGGCGTCGTCGTGAAGCGCAGCATGCTGCCGTCGGGCCTGCGGGTGGTCACCGAGCAGATGCCCGGCGTGCGGTCGGCGTCGGTGGGGCTGTGGGTCCAGATCGGCTCGCGCGACGAGCGCCAGTCGGTCGCGGGCGCGGCGCACTACCTGGAGCACCTGCTGTTCAAGGGCACCGCGCGGCGGACCGCGGCGGCGATCGCGGAGGAGATCGACGCGGTCGGCGGCGAGCTGAACGCGTTCACCGCCAAGGAACACACGTGCTACTACGCGCACGTGCTCGACGAGGACCTGCCGTTGGCCCTGGACCTGGTGTGCGACGTGGTGTTCGAGGCGCTGTGCGAGCCGCGCGACTTCGAGACCGAGCGCGGCGTGGTGCTGGAAGAGATCGCCATGCGCGACGACGACCCCGAGGACCTGCTGCACGACGCGTTCCTGGACGCGCTGCTCGGTTCGCACCCGCTGGGCCGACCGGTGCTGGGCACCGAGCAGTCCATCGGGGACATGGACCGCGACGCGCTCTACGGGTTCTACCGGCGGCACTACACGATGCCCAGGATGGTGCTCGCGGTCGCGGGCAACATCGAGCACAACCACGTGATGCGGTTGGCGCGCAAGAGGATCGGCGAGCGGCTGGACCGGACGGGGTCGCCGGTGGCGCCGCGGGTCGGCCGCGCGCGCATCCCCGCGTCGCGCAAGCTGGTGCTGCACAGCGACGACACCGAGCAGGCGCACCTGATGCTGGGCGTGCGGGCGTTGGACCGGCACGACGAGCGGCGGTTCGCGCTCAACGTGCTCAACGCGGCGCTCGGCGGCGGGATGAGCTCGCGGCTGTTCCAGGAGGTCCGGGAACGGCGCGGGTTGGCCTACCAGGTGTACTCGTCGGTGGGCCTGTACGCGGACGCCGGCACGCTGTCGGTGTACGCGGGCTGCCAGCCGGACCGGTTGGGCGACGTGGCGGGCGTGGTGCGCGACGTGCTGTCCACGGTGGCCGCCGAGGGCCTGTCCGACGCCGAGGTGGCGCGCGGCAAGGGTCAGCTGCGCGGCGGCCTGGTGCTGGGCCTGGAGGACACGAGTTCGCGGATGTCGCGGATCGGCAAGGGCGAGGTCAACTACGGCGACTACCTGTCGGTGGAGCAGACGCTGGACCGGATCGACGCGGTGACGGCGCAGGACGTGGCGGTGCTCGCACGTGATCTGTTGCGGCGACCCGTCGCCGCGGCCGTGGTCGGCCCTTACGCTCACGCCGACGACTTGCCGCCCCAGGTGCACGAGGTGATCTCTTGACCGAGCGTTCTTCCGACCGACCGATCCGCGTGGGCGTGATCGGCGCGCGTGGCCGCATGGGCGCCGAGGTGGTGCGCGCGGTCGAGGCCGCGGCGGACACCGAGGTCGTCGCGGCGATCGACGCGGGCGACGCCCTGGCGGAGCTGTCCGACGCGGGCGCGGAGGTGGTGGTCGACTTCACCCACCCCGACGTGGTGCTGGACAACCTCCGGTTCTGCGTGGACAACGGCATCCACGCCGTCGTCGGCACGTCCGGCTTCGACGAGGCCCGACTGTCCGCGGTGGCCGGTTGGCTCGAGGAGAAGCCGGGGCCTGGCGTGCTGATCGCGCCGAACTTCGCGATCGGCGCGGTGCTGTCGATGAGGTTCGCCGAGGTGGCCGCGAAGTACTACGACACGGCCGAGGTCATCGAGTTGCACCACCCGCGCAAGGCGGACGCGCCGTCGGGCACCGCCGCGCACACCGCTCGGCTGATCACGCGGGCGCGGGCGGAGGCCGGGCTCGGCGCGATGCCGGACGCGACGACGCAGGAGGCGCCGGGCGCGCGCGGCACCCTCGTGGGCGACGTGCGGGTGCACTCGCTGCGGGTGGCCGGGATGATCGCGCACCAGGAGGTCGTGTTCGGCACCGGCGGCGAGACGCTGACGCTGCGGCACGACTCGCTCGACCGGACGTCGTTCATGCCGGGCGTGCTGCTGGCCGTGCGGTCGGTCTTCGACCACCCGGGGTTGACCGTCGGGCTCGACCAGTACCTGGACCTGTGAAGACGCGCACCACGGCCTTCCTGATCACCGCCGCGCTGGCGGTGTACTTCGTGCTGCTCGGCGGGCGGGCGTTCGCGCTGTTCGGCACCGGCTCGCCGGTCGGGATCGGACTCGGCGTCGGCGTGCTGGTGCTCCCGCTGATCGGCGTGTGGATCGCGTGGACGAACCTGCGCTTCGGCTTCACGACCGAGCGGATGGCGCGGCGGCTGGCGGACGAGGACGGGCTCCCCGACCTCTCCGGGCTGCCGCGCCGCCCGTCCGGCCGGGTGGACCGGGACGCGGCGGACGCGTGGTTCGAGGAGCGCCGCGCCGAGGTGGAGTCCGCGCCGCAGGACTGGCGGACGTGGTTCCGGCTGGCGCAGGCCTACGACCTCGCCGGTGACCGCGGTCGGGCGAGGGAGACCATGCGCAAGGCGATCGAACTATTCCAAGAACCGACGAATCGGGTGTAGTTCTGCCTGGTGAGGCCAAGTTCATTCGGTCTTAACGCCTTCTTGCTTTGGATCGTTCGGCGCGGCGCTCTACTGTGAGTACGTGCGACACCACATTGCGAACCTCCGGCTGACCATCGCCCTGCTCGTGATCGCCACCGCGCTCGGTACCTCGCTCGCCCTCACCTGACCCGGTGACGCCCTGGTTGACCCGCGCCCCACGGGGTAATGATGGGTCCACAGGAGGGCTTCGACATGGACGCGGTGGAACGGCTGTACGAGTGCGACGTCCTTGACCGGCACGGCGACCGGATCGGTCCGGTGACCGGGGTGTGGCTGGACGGCGTCAGCGGCCGTCCGCTGTGGGCGGCGGTGCGCACGGGCGAGGACGAGGCGTTGGTGCCGATCCGGGGCGCCCAGGTGCGCGACACGCGGCTGGTGCTGCCGGTCGAGCGGCACGAGGTCGAGCACGCGCCCCGGGTCAGCGGGGACTCGCTGTCCGATCGGGAGCAACTCGACCTGTACGACCACTACGGACTCACCCTGAACGCACCGGGGTCCACGCTCGTGCGTCACCCCAAGGGTTAGTGCCACCACCCTGCCATCACGGCCGGTGACGCGGCGAGGAAGCTGAACCGGGCGAACCGGCCGAGCACGCTCGTCGTCACGAACACGCTCGAGGACATGCCGGCGAGACCCGCGAGCACCGTCGTGAACATGAACGGCGGCAGGCCGACCACCGAGCTGACCGCGTGCGTGCCGAACATCCAGTGCGGGTGCCGGTGGCAGCGCACGCGCACCCATTCCAGGCGGTCCTTCCACTTCTGCCGCCACGGCGACAGCGCCTTGCGCTCCCGGGCGGGCTTCTCCTTGCGCTTGAGGAACGCCGGGAGGTGCAGCTTCCCGCGCGCGGCGAGGAAGTAGAACATCTTGCCGAGCACCTGGCCGAGCGCGACCGCGAGGCCGATCCACCACCACGAGATGCCCGGCTGTTGGGTCACGAGACCGAGGACGAAGACCTCGATGCTGATCAACGGCAGCATCGCGGAGCCGAACGCGACTCCGAACGTGAGGCACAACCACCCGAACACGTGACCCACGCTACCGGTGCGCTAGCCCGCCGACGGTGGGGTCAACCCCCCGGAAACCCTGATTTCGCGGACTGGCCTTCCGCCGGCGTCCAAAGTGCGCACCGTGCCGTCGGCGGACCAGCCCGCGCGCTCGTAGAAACCGCGCGAGGACCGGTCGGCCTCGGGCACCCAGGCGATCCCCCTGGTCGCCCCCTCGGCGCGGAGCGCGTCGGCCGCGTGCGCGAGCAGCCGGCCGCCGTGACCGCGCCGACCCCAGCGCGGCTCGACCAGGACGGTGAGCACGGCGGTGGTGGCCGCGTCGTCGGGCACCTCGCCCGCCGCGGTCGCCACCTCCTCGGTCGGCGCCCGGCCCGCGACGCAGAACCCGACCAGCCAGCGCCCCTCGGTCGCCACCAGCACCTGACCGCCCTCGACCGCGCGGGCGAGGGAGGCGGTCGCGTCGACGGCCGCCAGCACGTCGGCCGGCAGCAGCGCGGCGTAGGCGGTGCGCCAGGTGTCGCGGTGGATGCGGGCGATCTCCGCCACGTCCTCGGGCTTCGCGGTGCGGACCGCGGCTTCTGCCATGCGGGCACCCTAGTGACCCGGACGGGTGGGGCTCGCGGGTGGGCGAGGTCTCGGTGGGCTCTTCCCGGTGGCGCGCCGGGGTTTCGCGTTGGCGCCGGGCGGTGCGCGTCGCGGATTTCGGCGTTCTCGTTCGCACGACGGCGTTTCCGGGTGCTCCGGTCGGTCTCGCCGGTGGTGCGCGAACGGCGGGCGTCGGTCGACCCGGAACTGTCGTACCCCGGTGGCAGTATCGCGGTCGTGCAGAAGATGAGCGCTGACGTCGCCCGCCGGATCGCCCTGGCCGCGCAGGGGTTCGCCGACCCGCGTCCGGTCGGCGAGCCGACGAGGCGGCACCTCCAGCGGGTGCTGTCGCGGGTGCGGCTGCTCCAGCTGGACTCGGTGAACGTCGCGGTGCGCGCGCACTACATGCCGGTGTTCAGCAGGCTCGGCGGGTACGCGCCGTCCCTTGTGGACGAGGCGGCGTGGTCGCACACCGCGCGCCGGCCGCGGCTGCTGGTCGAGACGTGGGCGCACGAGGCGAGCCTGGTGCCGGTCGGGGACTGGCCGCTGTTCCGGTCCGGCGCGAAGAAGCCGGGGTGGTGGCTCGGGTACACGAAGATCGCGCAGGATTCCGGGCTGGTCGAGGACATCCTGGCCGTGGTGGAGGAGCTCGGGCCGATCGGCGCGGGCGCGATCGAGAAGGCGCTGGCCGGTTCCGGGAAGCGCGGCGGCGACCAGTGGGGGTGGAACTGGTCCGAGGTGAAGAAGGTGTGCGAGTACCTGTTCGGCGCGGGGGTGCTGACGACCGGGTCGCGGCGCAGCTTCGAGCGGTTGTACGACCTGGCCGAGCGGGTGCTGCCGGCGGCCGTGGTGGCGCGCGAGGTGTCGGCGGAGGAGGGCGCGCGCGAGCTGGTGACACGGGCGGCGACGGCGCTGGGCGTGGCGACCGAGACGGACCTGCGCGACTACTACCGGCTGCGGCCCGCGCGGTCGCAGCAGGCGGTGGCCGAACTGGTGGCCGAGGGCGTGCTGGAGCCGGTGGAGGTGGTCGGCTGGGGCGCGCCCGCGTACCGGCACGTCGAGGCCCGCGCACCGCGTGCGGTGACGGGCGGCGCGCTGCTGTGCCCGTTCGACCCGCTGATCTGGGAGCGCGCCCGCACCGAGCGCATCTTCGGCTTCCGCTACCGCATCGAGATCTACGTGCCGGAGCCCAAGCGGGTGCACGGCTACTACGTCTTCCCGTTCCTGCTCGACGGCCGGCTGGTGGGCCGGGTCGACCTGAAGGCGGACCGGGCGGCGGGGTTGCTGCGCGTGCAGGGTGCGTACGCGGAGCCGGGGGTGGACGAGGCGCGGGTGGCGGTGGAACTGGCGGCCGAGTTGCGCCGGATGGCGACGTGGCTCGGGTTGGGCGACGTGGTGGTGACGCCCAGGGGCGACCTCGCGCCGGCCCTGAGGGCGGTGGTGCGCTGACTTCTTGGGCGACGAGGGTCGGCGGTTCCGCGCCGTTGCGAGGCCGGAACACCCGCGAGGCGATGCCGGGGCACGAGGTCGGGGTGGCGGGCACGTGTCGGCCGTTCGATGGCCGCGCGTCGAGGCTGTGGGGCGCGGCGTGGCGAGGCTTGCCGTCCTGCTGTTCGAGGCGGGGGAGAACGGGTTGCGGCCGAGGTCTGCCGCGGAGGAGCACCGCCGCGCGACCGCGTCGGGCACCCGGCGGGCGGGTCGACTTGGTGTGGACCGCTTTCCCGGTGCTCGGTGCGGCCCTGGTGCACGGCGTGAGGCGGCGGCCGGGTAGGTCGCGGGCCAGGCGTGCTCGCCCGCGCAGGGCCAGGGCCCGGGCGACCCCCCGGACGCGCCCCTCGGAGGCACCGCCCGGAGACGCCGCCCGGGGAGGCACCCCCTGGAGGCAACCCCGGACGTGCCCCCGGAACGTGCCCCCCGGAGGCACCCCCCAGGAACGCACCCTCTGACACGCACCCTCTGACACGCACCCCCAGAACGCACCCCCGGTCGGCGTGCCACGGGCGCGCGTGGGCACCGGCCCGCGGGCGCGGGCGACCTGTTCCCTCGACGGCCTCTGGCGGCCTTCCCACGTCGCGTGACGCCTGTCTGCCGCCACCATGACGGCGTGCTGACGGCATAGCGCTGTCAGGTTGCGTCACCACGGCGCTTGACTGACACCACGACTGCTGTCATGGTGGTGTCATGGACCTGTCGCCCTACATCGCAGCACTGCGCGAGGACCTGGCGACGGCCGCTTCCGCCGGGGACGAAGACACCCGCCGGACCGCGGCCGTGCTGTCCGCCGCGCTCGAGCCGGCCGCCCGGCTCGCCATCATGAACGCGTTGTCCGACCTCGCGGCGGAGGTGACCGCGTCGCTCGACGGCACGGTCGTCGACGTGCGGTTGGACGGCCGGGACGTCCAGGTGGTCGTCACCGGCGCGCCCGTCCGGGAGGAGCCCGAACCCGAGCCGCAGGAGGTGCCCCGGCCCTCCGCCGGAGACGCGACGCGGATCACGTTGCGGCTGCTGGACGAGCTGAAGTCGAAGGCCGAGCAGGCCGCCGCGTCGCAGGGCATGTCGCTCAACACGTTCGTCGCGCAGGCGGTGCAGGGTGCCGTCGGCGGCCGCAGGAGCCACCACCACAAGGGTCACCGCGACCACCGCGACCGGGACGGCGGCTCGTCGTCCGTGCGCGGCTGGGTCCAGGGCTGAGGGGGACGTCGTGGACACCGATGTCGTGCGCCGGCAGAGCTTCGAGGGCTCGGAGCCGGTCGAGATCGACCTCGCGCTGTTCGCCGGCCGGGTGCACGTGCACCTGGTGGACGAGCCGGGCGTGCACGTGGAGCTCAAGCACGAGCCGTCGGCCGGCGAGTCCTGGACGGCCGGCCTGAACGGGATCCTGAGCTGGGTCAACGACCAGTTCGGCGGCGCGCGCGGTCAGCAGGCCGGCACCGGTGACGCGGTGCGCGACGCGCTGGTCGAGTTCGAGGAGAACCGGCTGGTCGTGCACTCGTCCAAGGCGCTGCCGCTGCGCGCGGTGCCGCTGTCGGTCGTCGTGCGCGCGCCCTCCGGCTCCACGGTGATCGCCAAGGCGGGCGCCGCGGACGTCACGGTCACCGGCGCCGCGGCCAGGCTGGAGATCCAGACCGGCACCGGCGACGTCACCGCCGACCGCGCCGAGGCCGCGTCCCGGGTGGACTCCGGCTCCGGCAAGCTCCGTCTCGGCCCGATGCTGGGCGGCCTGCGGGCCAAGACCGGCAGCGGCGACATCGAGGTGTCGTCGGTCGGCGGCAACACCGTGCTCTACACCGGAACGGGTGATGTCTGGCTCGGCGCGGTACAGCACGACGTGCAGGTCCGCACCGGCAGCGGCGACGTGACGCTGGCCGACGCGGCCGCGGGTCGGGTCCAGCTGGGCACCGGCAGCGGCGACGTGCGGATCGGCGTGCGCCCCGGCGTGGCCGCCCGGATCGACCTGCGGTCGAGCACCGGCAAGGCGCGCAGCGAACTCGACGTGTCGGACACCCCGCCCGAGGGCGACGCGGCGCTGTTCGTGACCGGTCGCACCGGGAGCGGCAACGCGCTGGTCACCACCTCGACCAGCTGATCGGACCCCGCGGCGCGCGCCCCCGACGCGCGCCGCGGGCCTCGTCGGAAGTTGACGGACGGCACTGCCATGCACTCCCTCGACCTGCGCGCACTGCGGTTCCTGTACCGCGTGCACCTGGCGTCCGCGCCGCCGGCGGGCGCCCAACCCGGCCAGGAGCGACTCGACCGCGGCGGCGAGGTCGTCCTCGGCCTCCGGAGCGGACCGGTGGACCGCGTGGACCGGGTCGCCGAACCGGCTCGCGGCGGCGAGGACGGCCCGGGCTGACCGCCGAGCGGCCGCCCGACGCCACCCCGTCCGCCACGATCCGCACCACGTCCTCGACCGGCCCCGCCACGTGCTCGTCCACCACGGCGCTGCGCTCGCGCACCGGCACCTCGTGAGGTGCCGGCCGCGCGGGTGCGCGAACGGCGGTGGACGCGGTGGGCTGGGCCATGTGGTCGCACCCGCGTCTTGGTTTAGGGTTCGGCCCATGGTTGGAACCGTGGGCCTGAACGTGCAGTTGATCGCGAAGACGGAGTTCTTCCCGCCGGAGGACGTCCCGTGGTCCACCGACGCCGACGGCGGCGAGGCGCTCGCCGAGTTCGCGGGCCGCGCGTGCTACCAGTCGTGGAAGAAGCCGAACCCGGTCACCGCGACGAACGCGGGCTACATCAAGCACATCATCGAGGTCGGCCACCTGTCCGTGCTGGAGCACGGCTCGGTCAGCTTCTACCTCTCCGGGCTGTCCCGGTCGCTCACCCACGAGCTGATCCGGCACCGGCACTTCTCGTACTCGCAGCTGTCCCAGCGGTACGTGCCCGAGCGCGACGCGAACATGGTCGAGCCGGACGTCATCGCCGACGACCCCGAGCTGCACGAGCTGTTCGCCAAGGCCGCGCAGGCGAGCGTGGACGCCTACACCGAGCTGCTCAAGGGCCTGGAGGAGAAGTTCTCCGACGTGCCGAGCGCCACCCTGCGCCGCAAGCAGGCCCGCCAGGCGGCCCGCTCGATCCTGCCCAACGCCACCGAGACCCGCATCGTGGTCACCGGCAACTACCGGGCGTGGCGGCACTTCGTCGCGATGCGCGCCACCGAGCACGCCGACGTGGAGATCCGCGCGCTGGCCGTGGAGTGCCTGCGGCAGTTGCAGAAGGCGGCGGCCAACGTGTTCGCCGACTTCGTCGTGTCGACGCTGCCGGACGGCACCGAGGTCGCCTCCAGCCCGCTGGTCACCGAGGGCTGAGCGGGTGAAGCGGCTGGTCGTCGACGTGCGGCCGGGTGAGTACGCGGTCGCCCGACTGGCGCCCGACGCGCCCGTGCCGGTGGAGGTGTTCCGGGCCGACGGCCTCGTGTCGGTCACCCGGACCCCCGCCGAGCTGTCCGTGGTGTGCCCGGCGGAGCACGCGCCCGAGGTCGTGACGGCGCAGCCCGGCTGGCGGTTGCTGACCGTGCGCGGTCCGTTGGAGTTCACCCTGACGGGGATCATGGCCGCGCTGTCGGGTGAACTCGCGGCGGCGGGGGTGAGCCTCTTCGCGCTGTCCACATACGACACCGACCACCTGCTGGTGAAGGAGTCCGATCTGGACCGCGCGGTGGCCGCGCTCACCGCGGCCGGACACGAAGTCACGAATCCGTGAAACCGAACGGGCGCGCCGCCGGTCTGAAGTAGCGTTCCCGGCCGTCCCGGGTTCGGTGGAGGAGAGCGGAACGTGACTGCTGGTCCACATGGTGTCAACGCGCAGCCCAACGGCGGTCCGCCCGGGGGGCAGCCGACGGGTGGTCACCCGACGGTGGGTCATCCGGCTCCGGTTGGTCCGCCGACCGGGGGTCAACCGGTCGGGTCACCGCCAACCGGACCGCCGGGTGTGCCGGGCGGTCCGCAACCCCGCGTCATCGCGGGCCGCTACACGCTGCTCTCCGAACTCGGCCGCGGCGGCATGGGCGTCGTCTGGCGCGCCCAGGACAACGTGATCGGCCGGCACGTCGCGATCAAGGAACTGCACCTGCCCGACGGCATCGCGCACGAGGAGCGCCGCGTCCTGGAGGAGCGCGTGCTCCGCGAGGCGCGCACCGCGGGCCGGCTCAACGACCCGGGCATCGTCACGGTGTTCGACGTGGTCGCCGAGGGCGGCATGACCTACATCGTGATGGAGCTGGTCGAGGCGCAGACGCTGTCGACGCTGATCAACCAGCACGGCCCGATGCCGCAGGACAGGGTGATCTCGATCGCCATGCAGTCGCTGTCCGCCCTCGAGTGCGCGCACCAGGCGGGCATCGTGCACCGGGACGTGAAGCCGGGCAACCTCATGGTCCAGCCCAACGGCCGGGTCAAGCTGACCGACTTCGGCATCGCCCAGGGCATGGACGACCCGAGGTTGACCACGACCGGCAGCCTCATCGGCTCGCCCGCCTACATGTCGCCCGAGCGCATCCACGGCCACGACTCCTCGCCCGCGTCCGACCTGTGGGCGCTGGGCGCGACGCTCTGCTACGCCGTGGAGGGCGTCAGCCCCTACGAGCGGTCGAGCACCGCGTCCACCCTGCACGCGATCATGAACGAGATGCCGCGGCTGAGCCGGGCGCACGGCGTGCTCGGCGCGGTGATCACCGGTCTGCTGATGCCCGACCCGGCGTCGCGGCTCACCGGACCGCAGGCCCGCGCGATGCTCGAACGGGCCGTCGCGCAGCCCACGCCGCCGCAGGGCATCGGCGCGCCCTCGCACACCATGAACTACACCCAGATGGCCGCCGCGCCACCGCCCGCGCCGCGCAAGCCGTACGTGAAGCCGCTGGTGACCGTCGCGGCCGCGGTCGCGGCGATCGCGCTGCTCGCGGGCGGGGTGTTCGTCGGCCGGTGGTGGTTCACCGACAGCGCGCCCGAGGCGCAGGACGTCACCTACACGTTCGGACGCGACGGCGTGCTGCCCGAGTTCGACCTCAGCTCCGGCCAGTGCGGCGACAACTTCCTGCGCGAGTCGGTGAAGGTCGGCAACGCCTCGTGCGACGAGGAGCACAACGTCGAGGTGTACGCGAACTTCTCGCTGTTCGGCTCGTTCCCCGAGGTCGCCTACCCGGGCGCGGAGTACCTGTCGAAGCTCGGCGAGAGCTTCTGCACGGTGGTGTTCAACTCCTCGCGGGTGCCGCAGGCGGACAAGGAGTCGACGCTGAAGTACTCGGCGGTCGTGCCCAGCCAGGCGGAGTGGAAGACCAAGTACTCCGACAGCAAGGGCTCGCGCGAGATCGGGTGCGTGCTGCGCAACAAGGCGGACTCGCCGCTCGCGAAGCAGGTCTTCGCGGACAAGTAGGCTCGGACCCATGGGCGTCGCACAGGACGAACGCAGGCTGCTCACCGCGCTGTTCGCCGAGGTCGGGCCGGACGCGCCGACGTTGTGCGACCCGTGGCGGACCCGGGACCTGGCCGCGCACCTCGTGCTGCGGGAACGCAGGCCCGACGCCGCGGCGGGCATCCTGCTGGCACCGTTCGCCGGGCACACCGCCCGCGTCCAGGCCCGGTACGCCGCGCGACCCTGGGACGGGTTGCTCGACCTGGTGCGCACCGGCCCGCCGATCTGGTCGCCGCTGCGGCCGCTGGACGAGCCGGTGAACGCCGTGGAGTACTTCGTGCACCACGAGGACGTGCGGCGGGCGGTCGACGGGTGGCGACCGCGGTCACCCGATCCGGTGCGCGACGAGGTGCTGTGGCGCTCGCTGAAGCGGGTCGGGAAGCTCACCTACCGCAACAGCCCGGTGGGCGTCGTGCTGCGCCGGCCGGACGGCGGCGCGATCACCGCGAAGGCGGGCGGCGACCCCGTCGTGCTGACCGGCCAGGTCTCGGAATTGCTGCTGCACGCGTTCGGCCGGGACCGCGCGGAGGTCGAGTACGACGGCCCCGAAGCGGCCGTGGCGGCGGTCCGGACGCTCGACCGGAGTATGTAGTCGCTGGTCGCTGACGGTGACGCGGTAGCGTTTGGCCATGACCGGATGCCCTACCGCTTCGCCGGGCCGCCCTTTCGGCCGCGTGCTCACCGCCATGGTCACCCCGTTCGACGCCCGGGGTGCGCTCGACCTGGACAAGGCGCAGCAGCTGGCGAAGCACCTGATCGACCAGGGGAACGACGGCCTGGTGATCAACGGGACCACCGGCGAGAGCCCCACGACCAGCGACGCCGAGAAGGCCGACCTCATCCGCGCGGTCGTCGAGGCCGTCGGCGACCGCGCGACCGTGGTCAGCGGTGCCGGCACCTACGACACCGCGCACAGCGTGCACCTCGCCCAGGACGCCGAGAAGGCGGGCGCGCACGGCGTCCTCCTGGTGACGCCGTACTACTCGCGGCCGAGCCAGGCGGGTGTCGAGGCGCACTTCACCACCGTCGCGGACGCGATCGGGCTGCCCGTGATGCTCTACGACATCCCGCCGCGCACGATCGTGCCCATCGAGGTCGACACCCTCCTGCGGCTCGCGGAGCACCCGCGGATCGTCGCGGTGAAGGACGCCAAGGGCGACCTGGTCGCGGGCTCCAAGGTGCTGGCCGCGACGGACCTCGCCTACTACTCGGGCGACGACCCGCTGAACCTGCCCTGGCTGTCGGTCGGCGCGGTGGGCTTCGTCAGCGTCATCGGGCACTTCACCGGCGACCGGCTGCTCCGCCTGCTGGACGCCTACGAGTCCGGTGACGTCCGAGGCGCACGCGCCGTGCACGAATCGCTGCTGCCCGCCCTGCGCCCGTTCGGGCGCATGCCCGGCGTCACCTACGCCAAGGCGGCGCTGCGGCTCCAGGGCGTCGACGTCGGCGACCCGAGGCTGCCGCTGGTGCCCCCAACCACCGAAGACATCGAGGCCGTCGAGGCCGAATTGGGAGTCAACGCGTGATCAACCCGAGCTCACCCCCGCCCGCACTGCCCGACGGAGGTCTGCGCGTCGTCGCACTGGGCGGCATCGGCGAGGTCGGCCGCAACATGACCGTGTTCGAGCACGCCGGCCGCATGCTGGTGGTGGACTGCGGGGTGCTGTTCCCCGAGGACGACCAGCCGGGCGTGGACCTGATCCTGCCGGACTTCCGGGCGATCGAGGACCGGCTGGAGGACATCGACGCGCTCGTGCTGACGCACGGCCACGAGGACCACATCGGCGCGGTCCCGTTCCTGCTCAAGCTGCGCCCGGACCTGCCCGTGGTGGGGTCCCGGTTCACCCTCGCGCTGCTCGCGGCCAAGTGCCGGGAGCACCGGCAGAACCCGACGCTGGTGGAGATCACCGACGGCGAGCTGCGCGCGTTCGGGCCGTTCGAGCTGGAGTTCTTCGCGGTCAACCACTCGATCCCGGACGCGGTGGCGGTCGCCATCCGCACGTCGGCCGGGCTGGTGCTGCACACCGGCGACATCAAGCTCGACCAGCTGCCGCTCGACGGCCGGCTGACCGACCTCGCCGGGTTCTCCCGGCTGGGCGACGAGGGCGTCGACCTGTTCCTGGTCGACTCGACCAACGCCGAGGTGCCCGGGTTCGTGGCGCCGGAGCGCGAGATCGGGCCGGTGCTGGAGAACGTCATCCGCAAGGCCAACCAGCGGGTCATCGTGGCCTGCTTCGCCTCGCACGTGCACCGCGTGCAGCAGGTGCTCGACGTGGCGGTGCAGTACGGCCGCAAGGTCGCGCTGGTCGGCCGGTCGATGGTGCGCAACATGGGCATCGCGGCCGAGCTGGGCTACCTCAACGTGCCCGACGGCCTGTTCGTCGACCTGAACGTGGCGATGGACATGCCCGAGGACCAGGTGCTGTTCGTGTCCACGGGTTCGCAGGGCGAGCCGCTGTCGGCGCTGTCCCGGATGGCGCGCGGCGAGCACCGGCAGATCTCGATCAAGGCCGGCGACACGATCGTGCTGGCGTCCTCGCTCATCCCGGGCAACGAGAACGCGGTGTTCGGCGTGGTCAACGGGCTCGCCCGGCTGGGCGCGACGGTGATCCACCAGGGCAACGCCAAGGTGCACGTGTCCGGCCACTCGCCCGCCGGCGAGCTGCTGTTCCTGTACAACGCGGTGCGCCCGTCGAACGTCATGCCGGTGCACGGCGAGTGGCGGCACCTGCGGGCGAACGCGGCGCTGGCCGTGGCCACCGGGGTGAACGAGAAGCAGGTCGTCATCGCCGAGGACGGCGTGGTCGTGGACCTGGTCGACGGCAAGGCCGCGATCTCCGGCCGGGTCGAGGTCGGCAACGTCTACGTCGACGGCCTGTCGGTCGGCGACGTCGGCGAGTCCACGCTGTCGGACCGGCTGGTGCTGGGCGAGGGCGGGTTCATCGCGATCACCGTCGCCATCGACTCGAACTCCGGTCGCGCGGTCGCGCCGCCCACGGTGTCCGGCCGCGGCTTCTCCGACGACCCGAAGGCGCTGGACCAGGCCGTCTCGCTGGTCGAGATGGAGCTGTCCCGCACCGAGGCCGAGGGCATCACCGACTCGCACCGGATCGCGCAGGCCGTGCGCCGCGTGGTCGGCCGCTGGGTCGCCGAGACCTACCGCAGGCGCCCGATGATCGTGCCGACGATCATCCCGGTGTAGGCACCGCCTCCGCGGGGACGGCGCGGCTGCTCGCCACCTGGACGGTCGCCCCCCCCGCCACCAACAACAACCCCCCCGCGGACGGGAGGGCGGGCGAGGCCAAGACA
>NZ_JBFAEO010000024.1:0-124968 GCF_040642015.1 Actinosynnema sp. NPDC020468 | reverse complement strand
GGTGTGCCTCGCACCCGCCCGACCCGGCCGACACTCAGGACTTCGGCAGACCCGGCGGGTTGATCTCGGACTTGTCGACGGCCTCGTCCTTCAGGCCCCAGCGGTCGAGCACCTCGGCGTACTTGCCGGTCTTGATGAGGTTGTCGATCGCCTCGGCGACCGGCTCGGCCAGCCCGCTGCCCTTCTTGGTGGTGACGGCGATCTTGCCGATGATGTCGCCCCCACCGGACAGGGTGCCGATCACCTCGGTCTTGCCGGACGTCGCCACGTGGTAGGCGGCGGACGGGTTCGGGCCGAGGTAGGCCTCGATCCGGCCGGACTCCAGCGCCAGGTAGTAGTCGGCGGCGTTCTGGTAGTACTTGATGTCGACCGGCTTCAGCCCCTTGGCCTCGTTGGCCTTCGACCAGTCGACCAGGATCTTCTCCTGGTTGGTGCCCGAACCCACGGCGATGATCTTGCCCGCCACGTCCTCGGGCTTGCTCACCTTCCACGAGCCGCCCTTGAGGGCCTCGAACGCCAGCGTGTCGAGCCGGTAGGTCGCGAAGTCGTACTTCTCCTTGCGCGCCTCGGTGACCGTGATGTTGGAGATGCCGAGCGGGTACTGGCCGGAGTCCAGGCCCACGAACAGGTTCTCCCACGAGGAGACCTGGAGGTCGGGTTCGAGGCCCAGCACGTTCGCGACCAGGTAGGCGATGTCGGTCTCGACGCCGATGGGCGTCTTGTCGTCGTTGGCGTAGAACCGCAGCGGCGGCGCGGTTCCGGCGGAGCCGCCGATGGCGATCTTGCCCGCCTTGCGGAACTCCTCGGGCACCTTGGCCGCGATGGCGTCCACCTTGTCGGCCTTCACCCGGTTCTGCTCCGGACTCAGGTTGACGGTTTTGCCCGCCGCGACGACCTTCTCCTCGGTCGCCGCGCCGTCGGCACCCGCGCAAGCGGTCAGCGACAGCGCGGCAGCCGCCAGCAGACCGGTGATCTTCAACCAGGACAACGGGAACTCCCTTTAGAGCACTTTGGACAGGAACGCGCGGGTGCGCGCTTGCTTCGGGGCGTCGAGCACCTGGCTCGGCGGACCCTGTTCGACCACCACACCGGCGTCGAGGAACACGACGGTGTCGGCCACTTCCCGGGCGAACCCGACCTCGTGCGTCACCACGACCATCGTGGTGCCGCTGCGGGCCAGGTCCTTGATGACGTCCAGCACCTCGCCGACCAGCTCGGGGTCGAGCGCGGAGGTGGGTTCGTCGAAGAGCAGGACCTTCGGTTGCAGGGCGAGCGCGCGGGCGATCGCCACGCGCTGCTGCTGACCGCCGGACAGGTGCCGCGGGTAGGCGTCCTCCTTGTCCTCCAACCCGACCCGGGCGAGCAGGGCGCGGGCCTCGACCCGCACCTCCGCCAGTGGTCGGCGTTGCGCGGACACGGGCGCCTCGACCACGTTCTCCAGCACGGTCAGGTGCGGGAACAGGTTGAAGTTCTGGAACACGAACCCGATGTGGGTGCGCTGCTTGAGCACCTCGCGCTCGTGCAGCTCGTGCAGCTTGTCGCCGGCACGCCGGTAGCCGATCAGCTCGCCGTCGATGCTGACGTAGCCCTGGTCCACCTTCTCCAGGTGGTTCACCGTGCGCAGCAGCGTGGACTTGCCCGAGCCGGACGGGCCGAGGATCACCACGACCTCGCCCGCGCGCACCCGGAGGTCGACGCCCTTCAGGACCTCCAGCGTCCCGAAGCTCTTGTGGATGTTGCGCAGCTCCACCATCACCTGGACCACTTCCAACCCCCCTGGTCCCTCGTCGCGCCCTTGCTGTAGCGCTTCTCGACGTAGTGCTGCGCGACGGACAGCAGGGTGGTGAGCGCGATGTACCAGACGGTCGCGACCATCAGCAGCGCCACGACCCGCGCGTTGCGGCCGTAGATCACCTGCACCTGGTAGAACAGCTCGCCGATCGCCACGACCGACACCACCGACGTGCCCTTGAAGAGTCCGATGACCTCGTTGGCGGCGTTGGGCAGGATCGACCGCATGGCCTGCGGCAGCACGATCCGGCGGAACTGCCGGGTTTTCGGGATCCCCAGCGCGGCCGCGGCCTCCAGCTGGCCGTGGTCGACGGCGATGATGCCGGACCGCACGATCTCCGCGGCGTAGGCGGCCTGGTGCAGCGCGAGTCCGAGCACCGCCGCGCCCATCGGGCTGATCAGGTCCTTGGTGTCGAAACCGAAGAACGCGGGCCCGAACGGGATGCCGAAGGTCAACTCCTTGTACAGGTAGGAGATGTTGAACCAGAACAGCAGCTGGACGATCAGCGGGATCGACCGGAACGCCCAGATGTAGGTCCAGCTGACCGCCGTCAGGAAGCGGCTGCGGGACAGGCGCATCAGGGCGAGCACGATGCCGAGCCCGAACCCGATCACGGTGCCGTAGAGCGTGAGCTGGAGCGTCACCCCGACCGCGCGCAGGATCGACTCCGCGGTGAAGAAGCGGAAGAAGGTCGGCCAGTCCCAACCCGGGTTCGTGATCAGGCCGTTGACGAACATGGCGACCAGGACGAGCACGACGACGATGCCGACCCAGCGCCACGGGTGCCTGGTGGGCACCACCTTCAGCCGGGCCAGGTCGTCGTCGCCATCGGGTGCGCGCAGGCGTGGATGTGCGGACACGCTCATGGTGGGGTCCTTCGGGGAGGGGTGAACCGGGGCACCACCTCGGGCCGGGTGGTGCTCGCGAACGCGGCGGTGACGCGACGGGGGTCAGCGACAGGAGGCGCTGAAAACCCGGCCGTAGTCGATGTGCCGACGGGAGCAGAGGACGGCCATCGCACTCTCCCTTTCGCCCGACTCGGTTCACACGGCTGGCGGCACCGTAGGCACTTCGAAACCGGCCGAACAAGAGTGACCACCTGCTGAAACCACGGGCTGTAGGTGGTTGACAAGCGCCTGGTTCACCCGGAATGAGCAACGCTCGGCTCCACGAGACACCGGAGGGCGGTTGCCCCCGCGCGCCGGAGCACCCCGTCGCGACGCACGGTGAGGGAAAAACGGGTTCGTTGTCCCGCAACCGGTCCGCACCCCGGGGTCGGCGCGCGGACCGGGTCGGCGACTAGGGCAGCACCTGGATCTTGCGGCCCTGACCGGCGCGGAAGCGGTCGAGCGCGGTGGCGTAGTCGGCGAGCGGCAGCCGGTCGCTGATGAACACCTCGGGGTCCAGCACGCCGGTGGCGAACAGGTCGGCGGCGCGTTCGAACGAGTGCAGCACGGCCATCGAGCCGGTGATGGTGATCTCCTGGTTGTAGATCCGGTACGGATCTATCGTCACCCGCGCGTCGTAGTCGGAGACCCCGAATTGCAGGAACGTTCCCCCTTTCGCCACCCGGTTCAGCCCGTCTTGAATGGCGGCGGCGTTGCCGGTCGCGTCGATCACCACGTCCCACCCGCCCGGCCGGTCCAGCTCCCGCGCCGACGCGGCGGTGGCCGTGACGCCCAGGAGTTCCGCGGTGGCGAGGCGTTCCGGGTTCAGGTCGACCACCTCGACCGAGGTCGCGCCGGTCAGCTTGCCCAGCTGCAACATCATCAGGCCCATCGTGCCGGAGCCGTAGACGAGCACCCGGCCGCCGAGTCTCGACCGCAGCACGTCGTACCCGCGCACCGCGCAGGACAGCGGCTCGATGAGCGCGGCGTCCTCGGTGCGCACGTGGTCGGGCAGCCGCACGCAGTTCGCCACCGGCGCGAGCGCGTACTCCGCCGCGCCGCCGCCGACCGTGACGCCGATCGCGGCCCACCGCTCGCACAGGTTGGCCCGGCCGGACCGGCAGTAGCGGCACTCGTGGCAGTACAGCGAGGGGTCGACCGCGACCCGGTCACCCACCGCGAGTTCGGTGACGGCGGAGCCGACCTCGGCCACCACGCCCGCGAACTCGTGGCCGGGCACCACGGGCAGCGTCGGCGCGAACTCCCCCTCCAGGATGTGCAGGTCCGTGCCGCACAGGCCGCACGCGGCCACGTCCACCACGACCTCGCGCGGACCGGGCGCCGGGTCCGGCACCTCCGCGACCTCGACCGCACCGACGCCGGTGATCACCGCTGCCCTCACTTGACCGCTCCCCACGACAGGCCCCGGACAAGCTTGTCCTGGGCGGCGAACCCGGCGACGAGCACCGGGAGCGACACCACCACGGCGGCGGCGCACACCTTGGCCAGGAAGAGGCCCTGGCTGGTCACGAAACCGGTCAGGTGCACGGGCGCGGTGCCCGCGACCACGCCGGTGAGCACCCGGGCGAACAGCAGCTCGTTCCAGCTGAAGACGAAGCAGATCAACGAGGTCGCGGCGAGACCGGGCAGGGTCAGCGGCACGACCACCCGGCGCAGCGTGGTGCCGAGCCCGGCGCCGTCCAGCGCGGCGGCCTCCAGCACCTCGCGCGGCACCTCGGCCAGGAACGACCGCGCGAGCCACACCGCGATCGGCAGGTTCATCGAGGTGTACAGCACGACCAGGAACGAGATGTCGTCCAGCAACCCGGAGTACCGGGCGACCAGGTAGAGCGGCAGCAGTCCCGCCACCACCGGCAGCATCTTGGTGGACAGGAAGAAGAACAGCACGTCCGACCACTTCTCGACCTTGCGGATCGACAGCGCGTACGCGGCCGGCACGGCCAGCAGCAGCACGAGCAGCGTCGAGCCGACGCTCGCGGTGAGCGAGTTCGCGAGCGGTGGCCACGGGTTCGAGTCGAAGAACTCCCGGTAGGAGTCCAGGGTCAGCGGCGCGCCGACCGACGGCGGGTTGGTCGCCGCGTCCGGCTCGTGGTGCAGCGACGTTAGCACCATCCACCCCACCGGCGCGAAGAACAGCAGTCCGGCGAACCACGCCACCACACCGAGAACCCGGTTCACGCGGTCGCACCCGCCCTGTCGACGTCCTCGCGCAGCAACGAGGACACCACCCGGAGCGCGAACGCGGCGAGCACCAGCGACCCGGCGACCACCACCACGCCGGCCGCGGAGGCCCGGCCGTAGTCGTGCGCCTGGTAGAAGGTCTGGTAGACGGTGTAGGGGAGGTTGGCCGTGCCCAGGCCGCCGGAGGTGATGGTGAAGACGGCGTCGAAGTTCTGCACCACGTACACCGAGCCGAGCAGCGCGCCCAGCTCCAGGTACGGCCGCAGGTGCGGCAGCGTCAGGTGCCGGAACACCTGCCACCCGGAGGCGCCGTCGACCCGGGCCGCCTCCTCCGCGTCCGGCGGTCGGCTTCGCAGGCCCGCCAACAGGATCAGCATCATGAACGGGGTCCACTGCCACACCAGCGAGGCCTCGACCGCGACCAGCGGCGCGGAGCCGATCCAGTCCGGCTGCGGCGCGCCCGCGCCGAACAGCCAGGTGAGGACTCCGTTGAGCAACCCGTACTCCGGGTTGTACAGCACGTGCTTCCACAGCAGCGCCGCCGCGACCGGCATGACCAGGAACGGCGTGACGAGCATCGTGCGGACCAGGCCGCGGCCGGGGAACCGGCGGTCCAGCAGCAGCGCGAACACCAGTCCCAGCAGCAGGCTCACCACCACCACGGACCCGGTCAGCACCACCGTCGTGCCCACCGCGGACCGCAGGTCGGGGTCGGTGACCACGGCGGTGTAGTTGTCCACGCCCGCGAAACCGCGCACGTCGGGTTCCAGGGAGTTCCAGCGCAGCAAGGAGATCACCAGCGTGGCCACGAACGGCAGCTGCGTGACGACGACGGTGAACAGCAGCGCGGGCAGCAGCGGCGCGCGCCTGGCCCAGCGGCCGGTCACCGGGTGAGGCCGATCGGGGACGGGTTCACCCGGCGCTCCGGTGCTTCGCGGCGACCGCCTCGGCGAGCGCCTGACCCTCGGCGAGCGCCTCGTCCACTGTGGACGAACCGGCGATCGCCGCGCTGACCTTGCGCGACACCCTAGTGCCCAGGTCGGTGAACTCCGGGATGCCGACGAACTGGATGCCCGGCGCGGGTCGCTTCTGCACGCCGGGGTCGTTCGGCTTCGCGCCCGCGATGGCGGCCTCCACCTGCTTCGCGTACGCGCCGCTCGCGGTCAGGTACTCGGGCCGCCGGTAGGTCGACGTCCGCTTGCCGTCCGGTATCCGCGACCAGCCGAGGGTGTTCCCGGCCAGCTCCTCGTAGCCCTTGCCCGCCGCCCAGGACACGAACTTCCAGGCCTGGTCGGCTTTCCGGCTCGCCTTCTGGATGCCGAACGCCCACGTGTACAACCACGCCGAGCTCTCCGTCCGGTCCACCGGCGCCTGCGCGTAGCCGAGCTTGCCGCGCACCGGCGAGTCGGCGGCCTCCAGCAGGCCGGCGGCGACCGTGGCGTCGTACCACATCGCGACCTTGCCCTGGGTCATCGTGGTCAGGCACTCGGTGAACCCCGCCTGCGACGCGCCGGCCTCGCCGTGCGCGCGCACCAGGTCCACGTAGAACTTCGTGGCCGCGACGAACTCCGGCGCGTTCACCCGCGCCTGCCAGTCCTCGGTGAACCACGTGCCGCCGAAGGTGTTGACCACGGTGGTCAGCGGCGCCATCACCTGACCCCACCCCGGTTGGCCGCGCAGGCAGATGCCCCTCATCCCGGGCTGCGCGCCGTCGACCGCCGCCGCCGCGTCCGCGACCTGGTGCCACGTAGGCCGTTCCGGCAGCGTCACGCCCTTCGCGTCGAGGACGTCCTTGCGGTACACGAGGAACGACGACTCGCCGTAGAACGGCTCGGCGTAGACCTTGCCGTCCGCGGCGGTCAGCGAGCGGCGGACGGGGTCGAGCACGTCGCCCTGGTCGAACCCGGCGTCCTGCGCCGCGTACCCGTCCAGCGGCGCGAGCCAGCCGTTCTTCGCGTAGATCGGCGTCTCGTAGTTGGAGATCGTCGCGACGTCGTACTGCCCGGCCTGGCCGGAGAAGTCCTGGCCGATCTTGTCGCGGACGTCGTTCTCCGGCAGCACGGTGAAGTCGACGCGGATGCCGGTGGTCCTGGTGAAGTGCTCGGCGGTGAGCTTCTGGAGGTCCAGCATCTGCGGGTTGTTCACCATGAGCACGGTGATCGCGTCACCGCTTCCGCCCGCGCCGGCGCACGCGCTCGTCGTCAGGAGCACTGCGGCCAGGACGCCGCCGTACCGGAGTGGGTGCATCGTTCCGCCTTTCCTCGGCGTGCCGGAACAGGGCCTGCTCGGCAGGCCCGGGTTCGACTTCTTCTCGTTACGCGCGAACGACCTTCGGTCCGAGCAGGGAGTACCGGTGCGCCTCGCCCGCGGACAGGGCGGCGTCGGTGACGACCGCCTCCAGGTCCGACACGGACGCGAACCGGTGGAAGCTCGACACCCCGAACTTGGTGTGCACGCCGACGAACACGCGGCGGCGCGCCGAGGTCAGCGCCTGCGCCTTGACCGCGCCCACCGCCGGGTCCGGCGTGGTGAGCCCGTGCTCGCGGGTGATCCCGTTGGCGCCGATGTAGGCGAGGTCGATCACCATGTCCGCCAACATCCTGGTGGCCCAGTGGTCGACGGTGGCGAGCGTGCGCCCGCGCACCCGTCCGCCGAGCAGCAGCACGGACGCGGAGGGCACCTCGGACATCGCGGCGGCGGTCGGCAGCGACGCGGTGATCACGGTGAGCGGTCTGCTGGTGGGCAGCGCCTCGGCGACGAGTTGCGGGGTGAACCCCTCGTCGATGAACACGGTCTCCGCGTCGCCGAGCCGGTCGGCGGCGGCCTTCGCGATCCGCCGCTTCTCCGGGACCATCGACACCGACCGGAACTTCAGCCCGGTCTCGTACCCGGCGCTCTCCACCGGCAGCGCGCCGCCGTGCGTCCGGCGCACCAGGCCGTGGTCGTCCAGCAACCTCAGGTCCCGCCGGACGGTTTCCTGCGCCACCGCCAACTCGGCGGCGATCTCGGCCACGTCGACCCGCCCGTCGGCCCGGGCCCGGGCGAGGATCCGCCGCTTGCGCTCGTCAGCCCGCACGTCCACCTCCCCCGCCCCCTCGGACCACCGCGGCCCGAACGGGCACCCCCCAAGGTCTAACACCGACCTCAGCCCGTGACCACCTCCGCACCCCCGGTGAACACCGCCCGATTCCCGCCCGTTTCACCCGGCACAACGCCCGGATCGCCGGTGTTCCCGCCCGTTTCCCGCACACCCGCCGCCCGTTCCCACACCGGACGCCCGTGCAGATCGGGGATCTGCGGTCCGGGGCCGGCGGTTCGCCTGTCCGGACAGGGAGGTCGATTCACCGGTCGTCGTGGTGTGCCGGCTCACAGCGGGTCGCTAATCTGGGCCACATGGCTGACCAGACAGGAAGCGTGAGCCACGCGATCGCCGGACTCGCCAGGCAGTACCGCGCCCTCGCCACCCGGCTGCTCCGGGAGGCGGGCCTGCACCCCGGCCAGGAGCTGGTGATGATGCACCTGTGGGACCACGGTCCCCGGCGCCAGACCTGCCTGTGCGCCGAACTGGGCGCCGACTCGGCCACCATGACGCGCACCGTGCAACGCCTGGAGAAGGCCGGTTTCGTCCGCCGCGCGCCCGACCCGTGCGACGGCCGGGCCACCCTGGTCGAACCCACCACCGCGAGCCACGCCCTCCGGCTCAGCGTCGAGCGCAGCTGCGCCGAACTGGAGGAGGCCGCGACCGCCGGCATGAAGGCCGCCGAACGCGCCGACTGCCTGCGCGTACTGGGCCGCCTGGAGGCCAACCTGGCGACCCGAGGCGGAAAACCCGACCGGGACTGAGGTTCCTCCCGCCCGAGGTCAACCCGGCTTCACCAGGCGAGCGCTTGGTCAGCCCAGACCGCCGCGGCAACCGAGGTTTCCCGCGTCCGACGCGATCCCGACAGCCGGCCCCACGGGCCGGGCCTCGCCGGACGACCGCGCGGCCCGCCCGAGGTCAAGCCGGCTTCACCAGGCGGCGAACCCCGGTCAGCCCCGACGGCGGCGGCACTCGTTGGCCAGGTCCACCGCCGCCGCCAGCACCGCGCACGCGGGCACCACGCGGTCCACCAGGCCGGTGCGGAGGGCTTCGGCGGCCGGTACCCGGCGGCCCACCAGCACCGCCGAGCCGCTGACGCGGCCGAGTTCGCCGCCGGCGGCCAGCACCCGGCCGTGGCACGCCAGCGCCAGCTCGACCACCGGACCGCACGCGCTGCCCGCCAGCGCGGCCACCACCGGCACCGACAGGTCGGCCAGGGCGTGGCGCAGCTCGGCGACGCCGCGACCGGCCGAGGGGCGGGGCGAGAAGACGCTGGAGGGCGCGTCGCCGTCGACCTCCGAGAGCCGCGCGCCGCCGTGCAGCACCACCGCGCCCGCCTCCGCCGCCTCCGGGAGCAGTGCCCTGACCTGGGGGGACGCCGTGTCCAGCGGTTGGTCGACGGTGATCACCGCGACGTCGTCCCGGAACTCGAGTGTGACAGCCATGAGGTGGCCAATCGTGGCCGAGCCGTCGCGTCGTTGTCATGCGGCGGCCCACCATCGGGTGACGGGTGAGGTAGAACAAAGACGTGAACCGGTGGGGAATACTCGTGGTGGCGCTGCTCGTGCTGTCCGGATGCGCGGTGCCGGTGGCCGGAACCCCGGTCGCCGCGCCGGTCACCTCCGGCGCCGGGGCGGACGCGGAGTTGGTGCGGTGGATGAACAACTTCTGCGGCGTCGCGAACTACCTGGTCGCCTCCGGCGGGGTGAGCACGGGCGAACCCGCCACCGACCCGGCCGCGGCCAAGAAGCAGCTCAGCGAGGCGCTCGGGCGGGTGGTCGACGTGCTGAACGTGGCGGTGCACGACCTCGGCGAGCTGACCCCGGCACCCGCGCCCGCGGGCGACACCGCGGTCCAGGTGACCGTCGAGCCGCTGACCAAGGCCCGGGACAAGCTCGCCTCGGCCAAGTCCACCGTGGACGGCGCCACCGGGTTGACCATGGACGTCTACTCCACCGTGCTCCAGAACATGACCGAGGCGGTCGGTGTGATGAACGAGGGCGTGGAGAAGATGACCAACGTGTCCCTGCCGCCGGAGTTCGTCGCCGCCGGCAAGGAAGCCGCCAACTGCAAGGCCAAGTAGGCCTCGCCGCGTGCGGTGAGCACGTTGCGAACACCCGTCGCTCCCGTCACACCCCGACCGCGACGCGACCACCCGTCCGCACCGACCGGCTCCGCAGCACGTGGACCGCCGCGACCAGGAACCAGACCTGGACCGTCCCGCTGCCCACGCTGATGAGCGCGCCCGCGTCGACGCCGAGCAGCTCGACCAGCGGCAGCGCGAGCGCGGCGGCGGTCACGACGGTGAAACCCTTGAGCCACAACGGGATGTCCGCGACCTTCGCCAGGCAGAGCAGCCACCCGGCGGCGAACAGCGACACCCCGAGCAGCTCGCCGACACCGCCCGCGAACGAGTTCAGCGCGGTGTACTGCACCTCGACCGCCTCCCGGTGCTCCCCCGCCTGCCACGCGTGCGCGAGGTCGGGCATGGTCGTGAGCCACCGGACGATGCCGACGCACCGCGCCAGTGCGGACAGCGCCGCGAACGCCGCGCCGAGCCGGACGACCGGCGAGTCCCGCAGGCCCGGCGCGAGGCGCGCCGTCGCCCACAGCGCCACCGGCAGGAACAGCGCCGAGTAGGCGAGGTACACGACGTACCCGGCCCGCAGCGCCGACTCGTTCTCCGCGACCCGGGGCAGCACGGTCGCCGCCGGGTCGCCCAGGCTCGCGGGCCACCCCACCGCCGCGCCCAGCACCACCAGCGGGACGAACAGCAGCAGCCCCTCCACCAGCAACAGGGCCGCGGTCGCCCGTCGGCCCACCTCGTTGCGATCAGTATCCACTTCACGACCATCGTTCATTTTGCGATCACTGTTCACACTTTCCACGGTATCGCACTGCGAACACCAATCGCAACGCGCTACCCTCACGCACCATGGCGACCAGGCGGGTACGACTCCGGGAACAGACGTCGGCCGAGATCAAGGCGGCGGCGCTGGCCCACCTCAGGGAGGTCGGCGGCGCGCAGTTGTCGCTGCGCGCGGTGGCGGCGTCCATCGGCATGAGCCCGGCGGGCCTGTACCGCTACTACCCGAGCCGGGACGCGCTGCTGACCGACCTGATCACGGACGGTTTCGCGGCCCTGGCGGAGGAGGTCTGCCGCGCGCGGGACGCCGCCGAGGGCGACGCGTTCGTGGCGGCGGCCCTGGCGTACCGCGGGTGGGCCCTGGCCCACCCGCACGAGTTCGCCCTGCTCTACGGAACCCCGATCCCCGACTACGAGGCCCCGGAATCCGGCCCGACCTCCTACGCGAGCCGCAACGTGGGCGCCGCCTTCGTCCCGCCGATCGTCAAGGCCTGGCGCCGCGGCACCCTGGCCCGCCGCGAGGTGCCGCCCACCCTGACCACCCTGTCGGTCTTCGCGGGCGCGGTGAACCTCCCGCCGGACGCCGCCGCGGTCGCCTTCACCGCCTGGACCACCATCCACGGCCTGGTGGTCCTGGAGACCTTCGGCCACCTGACCTGGCTGGGCGAGGACACCACCCCGCTGGCGCTGTCCCGCTTCCAGGCGCTGTCCGCGGACCTGGGCATCGCACCCTGACCGCGACGCGCTCGGCGACCGCCGAGCCGGTCCGACCGGGCCGGAACCTCTCGCACCTGCCCTCGCACACCCGGCCGGAGCCCACCGGTCGACGTGACCGATCCGGAGCGCGGCGCACCCCGTCCGGAACGCCACCCCCGCGACGCCCGTGCCCCACAGCGGCCCGCCCACGTCGCCGAGCCCCCAACCCGGGGGTCGTTGCAACCTCCGGTTGAGACGGTTCAGGGCGCGGTTCGGTTTTCCGGAGGCAGCGCCCCGGTCCGATGTGGTCGGTGCGGGGGTGTCGCCTTGTGGACAGCCGTTCGCCCGGCGAACGATCGGCGCTGATCAGGCGCACCCGCCCGCCGCCCTACAACAGTGGTGGGCCGCGGGCAAATGTGGGGGCACTGCCCCCATGTGCACCGGCGGCGCGGCGTGCGACCTTGGCACCGTGATCCCGTGCGCCGTCGACCGGCTTCCCGACTCCTGGTGGCTCGGTGGTGTGCGCGGGTCGCGCCACGAGCTGGTCGTCCCGCGCGGACGGCCGTCATGGGTCGCGTTCGTGGAACGCGCCAACGCGACCGCGACCCATGAGGACTTCCCCGGCGGCGGGTGGGAGGACGCGTTCGCGTTCGCGCTCCGGCCACTGGTGCGCGCCGCCACCAAGGCCGACGCGCGGTTCGACGGCGACTTCGCCCACGCGCTCGGCCACCGGCTCGCCCGCACCGCCGCGCGGGCCCTGGTGCTGGAGCTGAACCTCCGCAGGCTGGCGGGCGCGCTCGACGGCACGTCGCCCGCCCAGCGGTTCGAGCACTTCGTGTCGCACCTCGACCTGCCGGCGTTCCTGGCGAAGTACCCGGTGCTGGCCCGCCTGCTCGCGCAGACCTGCCTCCAGGCCGTCGACGCCCAGCGCGAGCTGCTCGACCGCCTCGCCGCCGACCACGACGACATCGTCCGGCACCTGCTCGACAACCGGGACCCGGGCCGCCCGACCCGGATCGAGACCGGGCGCGGCGACGCGCACCAGCGCGGGCGGACGGTCGCCGTGGTCGAGTTCGCGGACGGCCGGAAGGTGGTCTACAAGCCGCGGCCCGTCGCGCTGCACGCGCGGTTCGCCGAACTGGTCGAGTGGTTCGACAAGAGGACCGGGCTCGACCTCACCGTCCCCGAGGCGCTCAACCGGGACATGTACGGGTGGATCCGGTTCGTGGAGCACGCCCCGTGCGCGGACGTCACCGAGGTCGGCCGCTTCTACCACCGGCTCGGCGCGCTGTTAGCCCTGCTGTACGCCGTCGACGGCACCGACATGCACTACGAGAACCTGATCGCGTCCGGCGGCCACCCGGTGCTGGTGGACGTGGAAACCCTGTTCCACCCGACGGTCGGCATGCCCGCGGACCCGGCGGTGAAGGCGCTGGCGCGCTCCGTGCACCGGACCGCCGTGCTGCCCAGGGTCCTGCTCGGCGACCACGGCGCGCTCGACATCGGCGGCGTCGGCGGCGACCACGGCGATCACTTCCCGGCCGACGGCGTCACGTGGCTGCACCCCGGCACCGACCGGATGCGCCTGGTCCGCCGGCCCGCGCCGATGCCGAAAGCGCTCAACCGCCCCGTTCTCGACGGCGTCGAGGCCGAGCCCGCCGACTACCGCGGCGCGCTGCTGGCCGGTTTCCGCACCGGCTACGACGCGCTGTCCGAGCACCGCGCCGACCTGCTCGGCGCCGACGGCCTGCTGACCGGCTTCGCCGACCTCCCGATCCGGTTCGTGCCCAGGACCACGCAGCTCTACGCGACCCTGCTGGACGAGTCGACGCACCCCGACGCGCTGCGCGGCGCCTCCGACCGCGACCTCGTGCTGGACCTGCTGTGGACCGAGTCCACCGAGGACGTCACCCGCGCCCTGGTGCCGCACGAGCTGACCGACCTGTGGGCGGGCGACGTCCCGCTGTTCACCACCACGCCCGCCAGCCCGCACGTGTGGACCGCGACCGGCGAGCTGCTGCCCGACCTGCTGCCCACCACGGGCCTGGACGCCGTGCGGCACAAGATCGCCGAGCTGGACGAGGTCGACCGCAACGACCAGCAGTGGCTGATCAGCGCCGCGCTGGCGAGCAGGCCGCGCCCGGTCGAGCACCGCTCGGGCGCCGCGCTCCCCGGTCCGCTCAGCCCGGGAGTGCCGGACCCGCAACGACTTCTGGGCGCGGCGTGCGGCATCGCCGACGAGATCCTGGCGCACGCCACCGCCGAGGGCGGCCGGGTCAACTGGGTCGGCCTGGAACTCGTGGACGACCGGCACTGGGTGGTCGCCGCGATGGGCGCCGGGTTGTCCAACGGCTACACCGGCGTCGCGCTGTTCCTGGCGCAGCTGGGCGCGCTCACCGGAGCCGCCCGCTACACCGAGTTCGCCCGCGACGCGCTGACGCCCGTGCCGGCGCTGCTGGACGCGTTCGCCGCGGACGACGAACTCGCGATCGCGGTCGGCAGCGGCGCGTTCCACGGTCTCGGCGGCCTGTCCTACGCGCTCGCCCGGCTCACGGACCTGTTGGGGGCGCCCGAGATCGACGGCTGGCTGCGCGCCGCGGTCGACGTCGCGGCGACCGTCGAGTCGGCCGGCCAGGACTCGTGCGACGTGGTGGAGGGCTGGGCGGGCGGTGTCGCCGCGATGCTGGCCGTCGACCGGCTGCGCGACCTCCCCGCCGCCGGGACGCTCGCGCGCGCCTACGCGGACCGGCTGATGGCCACGACCGGGCGCGGCGACGGGTTCGCCCGCGGCCGGGCAGGCATCGGCTGGGCGCTGCTGCGGTTCGCCCGCGCGACCGGCGACCACCGCTACGGCGCGACCGGCCGGGCCAACCTGCGGGCCGACCACGCGCTGCGCCAACGACTGCTGGACGTGGGCGAGGCCGACCACAGCTGGTGCTCGGGGTTGTCCGGCGCGGTGCTCGCCCACTCCGCGCACCCCGACCAGCCCGTCGACACCTACACCCTGCACCTCGACCGGTGCCTCAACGCGCTGGCGGTGCACGAGCCGTTGCGCGACCTCAGCCTGTGCCACGGCGAACTCGGCGCGCTGGAGTCGCTCGCGGTGCTCGCCGAACGCGGTCACGACCTGGCCGCGGCGATGCTCAACCGGCGCGCGGGCCTGGTGCTCGGCGCGCTGGACCAGTTCGGCGCGCGCTGCGGCACCCCTGGGGGCGTGCCGTCGGCCGGGCTCCTGACCGGCCTGTCCGGAATCGGGTACGGACTTCTCCGCCTGGCGTTCCCCGACCAGGTGCCGTCCGTGCTGCTGTTGGAAACCCCTGCAAGCACCTACCCCCGCGAGGAGAACCACCCATGAGCGACGCCGACCGCGACGAGGGCGCCACCTGGAGACCCGACCAGGACGGCGAACACCCCGCCGGTGAACTGGCGCCCGCCCGTCGGACCATGACCGGCGCCCGAGCCCGCGCCCTGTCCGGGCTCGGGCTCGCCGTGGGGGCCTACGTGGCCGTCGCCGTCGGCATCGCCGACACCACGGTGAGCGCGCCCGGCATGCGCTAGGCGCGCGGTCCCCGGCCGAACTGCCCGCCCGACACTGGGGGTGCGGGCAGTTTGGCGCGGGATCGTCCGGCCTGACTAAAGTCACGACATGCAAACCCGGGCGCCGGTCGTGGTCGGCCGCGACGCCGAACTCCAGGTCGTCCGGAGGGCACTGGCCGACGCCGCCGCCCACCGCGGGACCGCCGTGTTCCTGGTCGGGGAGGCAGGCATCGGCAAAACCCGGCTGGCCCGGGTGGCCGCCGGCGCGGCGTTCGACCTCGGCATGCGGGTGCTGCGCGGCCGGGGCAGCACGATCGGTCCGCTGGTGCCGTTCCGGCCGTTGGCCGAGGCGCTGATGTCGTTGCTGCGCACCGGTGACCGCCCGGATCTGGCGGAGCTGGGACCGTACCGGCCGGTGCTCGGCAGACTGGTTCCCGAGTGGGGCGACGACGCGCAGGCGGTCGGTTCCGTCGTGGTGCTCGCCGAGGCCGTGCTGCGGCTGCTCGCCGTGGTGGGTCGCGACCGGCCGTGCCTGCTGGTGCTGGAGGACCTGCACGACGCGGACGAGGAAACGCTCGCGGTGATCGACTACCTGGTGGACAACCTGGACCAGGTGCCGGTGGTGCTGGTGGTGACCACGCGCGCCGATCCCGGCCACGCGCTGGACGTGATCCGGCTGGCCGCGCAGCGCGAGGCGGGCGTGCTGCTGGAGCTGCGCCGGCTCGACCGGGCGCAGGTGCGGCGGATGGCCGCGTCCTGCCTGGAGGTCGCCGACCACGAGGTGCCCGACGAGGTGGCCGAGCGGCTGTGCCAGGACAGCGCCGGAAACCCTTTCGTGGTCGAGGAAATGTTGCACGGCATGGTGAACGGCGGGCTGCTGGCGGAGGGCCCGGCCGGGTGGCGGGTGCTCGGCGAGCTGCGCATCGACGTGCCGAGCGCGTTGGTCCGCGCGATCGCGCACCGCACGCACGGTCTCGGGCCGCAGGGGCGCGAACTGCTGTCGGTCGCGGCCGTGCTGGGGCACCGGTTCCCGCTGTCGGTGCTGCGGTTGGTGACCGGGATGGACGACCGGAGCCTGCTCAACCACCTGCACGCGGGCGTGGCGGCGCAACTGGTGACGCCGGACGAGCCGGTGCCGGACTGGTACGCGTTCCGGCACCCGCTGACCGCCGACGCGCTGCTGGCCCAGCTGACCCCGACCGACCGCGCGGACGTGGCGCGGCGCACCGCGGACGCGGTCGAGGCGCTGCACCCGGACCTGCCCGGCGAGTGGTGTCCGCTGGTGGCGTCGCTGCGGTTGGACGCGGGCCAGACCTCCGAGGCGGGCGCGCTGCTCGCACAGGCCGGCCGACGGGCGCTGGCCGACGGCGCGGCCGGGTCGGCGGTGCGGCTGCTGGACCACGCGCACCGGCTGCTCGCGAGCGGGGTGGACGTGCGGATCCGGGCCGACGTGCTGGACTCGCTGCTGCCCGCGCTCGGCGAGGCGGGCCAGTTCGAGCGGGCGTTCGCGCTGGTGGACGCGGTGGCCGAGCTGGCGGCGGCCGGGTTGGGCCGGGACCGGCGGGCGGAGCTGCACACCCGGCTGGCCCAGGTCGCGCACCTGGCCGGGTGGTGGCAGGACGGCATGGCGCAGGTCGAGCAGGCCCGCGCGCTGCTCGGTCCGGACCCGGACGACGGGCACACCGCGCGGTTGGACGTGGTGGCCGCGTTCCTGACGCTGAACGCGTTGCGGCCGGACCGGATCGGCGCGGCCGAGGCGTTGGCGCGCCGGGCGGCCCTTGCCGCGCAACGGGTTCCGCTGCCGGCGGTGGCCTGCCAGACGTGGCAGCTGCTGGGCGTGCTGGCCCGCGACCGGGACCTGGACGAGGCGGTGCGCTGCTTCGCGTTCGCCCGGAAGCTGGCCGAGGACAACGGGTTGCCCATCCAGCGGACCTACGCGGTGGTGCGGCAGGCGGGCATCGAGTGGTTGGCCGAGGGCGACACCTCGTTGCTGCTGGAGGCGCGCGAGGAGACGCTGCGGGTCGGCGCGATCACCGTGGCGTCCAATGTGGACTCCATCCTCGGGCTGGACATGGTGCTGCGCGGCGAGTACGAGCGCGCGTCGGCGCACCTGGTGCGGTGCGAGGAGGAGGTGCGCCGGCTGAAGCTGAAGTCGGTGACGCTGTACGTGGTGATGGCGCGGGCGGTGCTGGCCGCGCACCGGGGCGTGCGGTCCGAAGTGGACGGACTGGTCGCGGAGTTCCACGCGCTGGGCGGCGAGGGCTCGCAGGAGCGGCCGCTGTGCTTCGGGTTGGCGCGGGCGTTCTGCGCGCTGCTGGAGGAGGACCGCGACCAGGCCGCGCACGACGTGGCGCGGGCGCTGGGCCACGAGGCGGAGACGCCGACGGTGTTCCACCTGTCCGGCCGGCACGGGCTGCGGCTGCTGCTGGGCGCGCTGGACGGCACGTCGACGCCGGCCGAGCACAGCGCGGTGACCTCGACGGCCGCGGCCGGGATGCGCTGGAACCGGGTGTTCGGCCGGTTCGCCTCGGCCGTGCTGCTGGGCCGGGAGGGTCGGGTCGAGGAGGCGGCGGAGGTCGTGGAGGCCGCGCTGGAGGCGGCGTCGATCTACCCGTTGGCGCGCAACCTGGGGTTGCGGCTGGTCGCCGAGGCCGCGGTGGCCGACGGCTGGGGCGAGCCGGTGGCGTGGTTGCGCACGGCCGAGGAGTACTTCCACGCCAACAACCACCCGGCGGTCGCGAGCGCGTGCCGCGGTCTGCTGCGCCAGGTCGGCGCCTCGGTGCCGCAGCGCCGCACGGGTTCCGACCAGGTGCCGCGCTCGCTGCGCTCGTTGGGCGTGACGGTCCGCGAGTTCGAGGTCTTCCGGCTGCTCGCGGGCCGGCTGGGCAACAAGGCGATCGCCACCCGCCTGCACATCTCACCCCGCACGGTGGAGAAGCACGTCGCGAGCCTGATCACCAAAACCGCGCAGCCGGACCGGGAGTCGCTGAGCCGCTTCGCCGCCGCCCTGGCCGAGTAGCGCGCGGATTCCACGCCGGTGGCGCAGACCCGCCGGTCGGCTCTGGTCGGCGGGCCGCGCGGTCGGCTACACCTTCCACCCATGAGGATCCTTTTAGCGCTGGTGCTGGTGGTGCTGGGCGGCGGCGTGGCGCAGGCGTCCGGTGAACCCGACGTGACGCGCGGGCCGTGCGCCTACACCAAGACGCCCGACGAGCCCGCCTCCCGGCCGGTGCGGTTGCCGTCGGACCCGCGGCACACGCCCGATCGCGGCAAGGTCGACGTGCTGCTCAAGACGAACCAGGGCCGGATCCCGCTGAAGCTGGACCGGGCGGCCGGGCCGTGCACCGTGCAGAGCTTCCTGCACCTGCTGGACAAGGGTTTCTACGACCGGACCACGTGCCACCGGCTCACCGCGTACCCGACGCTGAAGGTCCTCCAGTGCGGTGACCCGACCGGCACCGGCGAGGGCGGTCCCGGCTACAAGTACAAGGACGAGCTGCCGACGAACCTGCCGCCGGCGCCGAACGACCCGACCGGCACCCGGCGGATCTACCCGCGCGGCACGCTCGCGATGGCCAACGCCGGGCCGGACACCAACGGCAGCCAGTTCTTCCTCGTGCAGTCGGACTCGACGCTGCGGCCGAACTACACCGTGTTCGGCTCCATCGGCGAGGAGGGCCTGCGCACGCTGGACAAGATCGCGGCCACCGGCATCAAGCCGACCGCCGAGGACCCCGCCCCGGTCGACGGCTCGCCGCTCAAGCCCGTGGACATCAAGGACGCGAAGCGCGGCTGCTAGGAGATCGGCGCCCGGACGCGGACGTCGGAGTTCCAGTCGGTGAAGGTGTGGGTGGTCTGGAGGAAGACCTTGTCCTCCAACGTGGTCAGCGTCTGCTCCACCTTCACCGGCAGGTCGCCCGGTCCGACCCAGACGACGGCCGTGCCGGTGAAACCGGAGTCGTAGGCGCCGAGCAACCGGCCGCGCAGGTCCGGGTCCGGGGTGCGGGCGGCCTGCTGGCGCAGGTCCACGAGCATCGTGTAGCGGCGCGTGGTGACACCGTCGAGGGCCTCGCCGCCGACCTCCACGATCATGCCGCCGGTGAGCCCGTCGGCCACGTCGACCGGGTCCACCTCGTCCACCAGCCCGACCGACGTGGTGGCGCTGCGGCCCTGCAACCGCTCGGCCAGCCCGTGCCGCACCCAGGGCGCGCCGGACTCGCGGGAGAAGCCCGCCTCGGCGGTGACCACCAGGTCGGTGACGCCGTCCTCCCGCGCGGTGAGCAACCGGCCTTCGGGTGTCCGCAGCAGTCCACCGGTGAGTTCGACTACCCGGCCGGGGATGCCGGTCCGCGCGGTGAACCGCACCGACCGCTGCTCGGCGGCGCGCGAGGTGAGGACGCGGACGAGGGTCGCGGTGTCCTTCACCGCGGGCGAGAGCGTCGGTTCCGGCAGCGCGGTGCGCTCGGCGCACCCGGCGAGCAGGCCGACGGCGACCAGGAGCGCGACAACCGACCTGCGCATGTGCTCCCCCACTGGGACATCCGGACGCGTCCATCCTCCCGCACCCGGCGCGCCGGATGGGGGCGAACACCCGAACTGCCTGGGATACCTTCGCACCATGGCACACGTTCTCTCCCTCAACGTCGGCTCGCGGGTGGAAACCGACAAGTCCGACCTCGGCCACACCGGCATCGGCAAGCAGCCCGTGAGCGGCCCGGTGGAGGTCCGCGCGCCCGGTCCGCGCGGCGAGGGCGGGAGCGGCCTGGTCACCGACCACGTGTCCGACCTGCGGTTCCACGGCGGTGACGACCAGGCGGTCTACGCGTACGCGCGCGAGGACCTGGACGAGTGGGGCGCCGAACTCGAGCGCGACCTGCCGCCGGGCCTGTTCGGCGAGAACCTGACGACCGCGGGCGTCGACCTGACCAACGCGCTGATCGGCGAGCGCTGGCGGATCGGCGACGCCCTGCTCCGGGTGACCTCGCCCCGCATCCCGTGCATGACGTTCGTCCGGGTGATGGGCGTCAAGGGCTGGATGAAGAAGTTCATCCGCCGCGCGGTGCCGGGCGCGTACTTCGCGGTGGTCGAATCGGGCCGCATCAGCCCGGGTGACGGCATCGAGGTCGTGGACCGCCCGGACCACAAGGTCACCGTCGGCCTCACCTTCCGCGCGCTGACCCTGGAGGCCGACCGCCTCCCGGACCTCCTCCCGGCGTCGGCCGACCTCCCGAAACCGGTCCTGGAGCGGATCGAGCGCCGAGACGCGTACGGAGCGGGCGTAGACGACTGATGCCGTCGCTGGGCGAGGTGGAGTCGGTCCTGCGCACCGTGCGGGACCAGGCCTCCCACGCCACCGCGGCCCTGCACACCGCCGCCGACCTGGCCACCGAGGCCCACGCCCTGCTCGCGACGGCGCTGTCCGGCACCGACTCCCCCGACGCCGCCCAAGCCGCGGCGTCCTTCACCGAGGCCGCCGACGTGACCCACCTGGTGGCCCTGCTGGACGCCGCGCGGGCGAGCATCGAGTCCTACCTGACGGCAGGCGGCCCGACGGCGGGCGGCCCGACGGCCACCATGGGCACCCGCCGCCGGTGGCACGCCCGCAACCACGGTCAGTCACCGGCGGGCGCGCCGCCGAAAGAGCCCGGTGACGCGGCGCTGCCCAACGGCATCCCGGTCTACCACCGCGGGCACTCCACGACCATCGGCTACGACCTGGCCACGCTGTCGAACCGGAGCATGATCGCGCCCGACCCGGAACACCACGACGTGATCGTGCACGGGACGGACAAGGGCTTCTTCGATCCGGGTGCCCTGAACGCGGCCGGCGCGAACATCGACAGCGGAGCACTGCACCCGAACCACGTCGCCGACGCGGTAATCGGTAATCCTCATTACACCGGTGGCCCGATCAGGCTGATCTCCTGCCGTTCCGGGTCCATCGCGCACAACGCGTCCGACGTCCCGGCGGCCCAGGCTTTGGCGAACGCGCTCGGCGTGCCGGTCACCGCCCCGACGAAGAAGGTGGGGATCCTCCGGTTCCGAGGCCCGAACCAGAACCCACTACACTCCGACGGCGGCTGTTGGCGGATTTTTCTGCCCTTGGGAGAGGCGCGATGAAAATTCTGGGCCACTACCGGGAACTATGGGACACCTGCGGTGACCCGCAGGAGTCCATCAGGGATTTCCTCGGCTCCGACCGGGAGCGGGACGCGGCGCTCGTCCGCGCCTACCTGGACTCCGGCGTGGACATCATCTCCACGATGGGCGTCGATCCCGATGTACTCGGAGGCGACCACACCGTTGTCGACGGCGCCGGCATCCTCACCGACGGCGAGTACATCTGGCGTCGAGACCTCGGCTACTACTTCGACACCTACGACCTGCGCCTGCCCGCCGAATTCCTCGACAGGGTCCGGGAACTCGACTACCGCGTCCCGCCGATCGACGACGAGCGCGGAATGGAGATCTCGGACTTCGTGGTGCCGCTGTGGACGGGTGCTCAGGACCGGCGGGAATGATGCCGGTGGGCGGCTCGGAACCAGAACCGCCCACCGACCGCGAGTCACGCCAAAGCCGACAGCTTGGTGAACTCCTCGTCCGTCAGCGTGATGTCGCGCGCCGCCACGTTCTCCTCCAGGTGCGCCAACGAGGACGTTCCCGGGATCGGCAGCACGACCGGCGAGCGGCGGAGCAGCCAGGCCAGGGCCAGCTGGGCCGGGGTGGCCGAGTGGTCCTGGGCGGCGGTGTCCAGGACGCCTCCCGGGCGGGCGATGTCGCCGGCGGCGACCGGGTACCACGGGATGAAGGCCAGGCCCTCCTCCGTCGCGTAGTCGAGCACCGCCTCGTGGTGGCGGGTCGCGAGGTTGTACAGGTTCTGCACGCTCACGATCTCGGCCACCTCGCGCGCCGCCTTCAGCTGCGCCACGTCCACCTCGGACAGTCCGATGTGCCGGATCTTGCCCTCCTCCTGCAACTTCCTCAGCTCGCCGACCTGGTCCTCCAACGGGTAGTCCGGGTCGATCCGGTGCAGCTGGTACAGGTCGATCCGCTCCACGCCCAGCCGCCGCAGGCTCGTCTCCAGCGCCTGCCGCAGGTACACCGGCTTGCCCAGCGGGTGCCACTCGTCCGGACCGGTGCGCACCAGACCGGCCTTCGTCGCGATCGCCACGCCGTCGTACGGGTGCAGCGCCTCGCGGATCAGCTCCTCGTTCACGTGCGGCCCGTACGAGTCGGCCGTGTCGACCAGGTCGACGCCCAGCTCCACCGCGCGCCGCAGCACCGCGATAGCGTTGTCGCGGTCCGCCGGATCGCCCCAGATCCCCGGACCGGTCAGCCGCATCGCGCCGTAGCCGAGGCGGTTCACGGTCAGGTCGCCACCCAGCGTAAAGGTTCCAGACACCTCAGAGTGCTCCTTGCAGCTCGGGATCCGTTCCACCGACGCCAACCACGCGCCGCACCTCCGATGTTCCCCGATCGGGCGAACTCGTGCCGCCGACCGAAAAGATCAACTTTTCGCCACGAGCGTCAGCACGTCGTACTTCGCCACCGATTCACCCTTCTGGTTGACGAGATCCGCGTCCCACCTGACCTCGCCGTACTCCTGGTCCTCACGCGGCGTGATCTGCTTCGCGGTCAACGTCACGGTCAACTCGTCGCCCGGGAACGTCGGCGTCAGGAACCGCAGGTTGTCCAACCCGTAGTTGGCCAGCACCGGCCCCGGCTCGGGCGAGACGAACAACCCGGCCGCGAACGACACCACCAGGTATCCGTGCGCCACCCGACCGCCGAAGAACGGGTTCGCCGCGGCCGCCTCCTCGTCCATGTGCGCGTAGAACGTGTCACCGGTGAAGTCCGCGAAGTGCTCGACGTCGTCCAGCGTCACGGTGCGCGGCCCGGCCACCACCGAGTCGCCGACCTTCAACTCCGCCAACGACTTCCGGAACGGGTGCACGTCAGACGAGGTGCGCGGCGCGCCGGTCACCCAGCGGTCGGTCACCGCCGACAGCACCCGCGGGCTGCCCTGCACGGCGGTGCGCTGGAGGTGGTGCAGCACGCCGCGCACACCGCCCAGCTCCTCACCGCCGCCGGCCCGCCCCGGACCGCCGTGCACCAGGTTCGGCAGCGGCGACCCGTGCCCGGTCGACTCGCCCGCGTCGTCCCGGTCGAGCACCAGCAGCCGCCCGTGCCACGGCGCGGCGCCGAGCACCACCGACGAGGTGAACCCCGGGTCGTAGGACACCACCGAGCCGACCAGGCTGCCCGCGCCCCGCGCCGCCAGCTCCACCGCGTGGTCGGTCGACGTGTACGGCAGCAGCGTCGCCACCGGCCCGAACGCCTCCACCTCGTGCGGCTGGGCCAGGTCGGGGTCGGCCTTGAGCAGCACCGGCGACAGGAACGCGCCGCGCTCGGCGTCCGCGCCCACCACGTCCACCCGGTCCGGCGAGCCGAAGACGACCTCTCCCGCCTCCAGCAACGACTTCAGCGACCGCCGGACCTCCTCGCGCTGCTCCAACCCGGCGAGCGCGCCCATCCGCACCGACTCGTCGGCCGGGTTGCCGATCACCACCTTCGCCAACCGCGCCGACGCCGCGTCCGCCACGTCGTCCAGCAGCGCCGCCGGCACGATCGCCCGCCGGATCGCGGTGCACTTCTGGCCGGCCTTCGAGGTCATCTCGTGCGTCAGCTGCTTGACGAACAGGTCGAACTCGGGCGTGCCGGCGACCGCGTCCGGCCCCAGGATCGAGCAGTTCAACGAGTCGGCCTCGGCGTTGAACCGGACCGCCGACCGCACCACGGCCGGGTGCGTGCGCAGCAGCCGCGCGGTCGACGCCGAGCCGGTGAACCCGACCAGGTCCTGCTCGGTGAGGTGGTCCAGCAGGTCGCCCGCACTGCCGCTGACCAGCTGCACGGACCCCTCGGGCAGCAACCCCGAGGCCACGATCAACTCGACCAGCTTCTCGGTCAGGTAGGCGGTCTGCGACGCGGGTTTGATCAACGACGGCACGCCGGCCACGAACGCGGGCGCGAACTTCTCCAGCGGGCCCCACACCGGGAAGTTGAACGCGTTGATCTGCACGGCCACCCCGCGCAGCGCCGTCCCGATGTGCTGCCCGACGAACGTGCCGCCGCGCCCGAGCGGCTCGGGCACGCCCTCCACGTACACCCGGGAGTTGGGCAGCTCGCGCTTGGCCTTGCTGGAGTAGGTGAACAGCACGCCGATGCCGCCGTCCACGTCCACCAGCGAGTCGTTGCGGGTCGCGCCGGACCGGGCGGACAGCGCGTACAGCTCCTCGCGGTGCTCGCGCAGGTACGAGGCCAGCGCCTTGAGCAGCGCGCCGCGCTGGTGGAAGGTCAGCTCCCGCAACGCGGGCCCGCCCACCCGCCGGCCGTGGTCCAGCGCCGCCGCGAAGTCGACGCCGGCGGAGGAGATCCGGGCGATCTCCTCGCCGGTCACCGCGTCGCGCAGGGGCGCGCCCTCGGCGGACGAGGTGTGCCAGCGACCGGACACGTAGCTGCGCAGCATGGCCATCGGGTGTCGACCTCCTTGTCGGGCGCCGGTGGGGTGTCCCGGCGTTACCCGACAGTAGAGCCCGTCCTCCGACGGCGGCACGGGCCGTTGTCCCACATCACCTGGCCGGAGGCCCGTGAACCGGTCCAGACGCGGTGGCATGATCGCGTGGTGCACGAGCTGATCAGGGCGCACGCCGCCACCGCCGACCGCGAGCGCCGACTGCCGCCGGAGGTGGTGACGGCCCTGGTGGACGCCGGCACGCACCGGCTGCTCGCGCCACCGGGCGTCGGCGGCGGCCTCGACCTGCCCACGTGGGCGGCCACGATCGAGGACCTGGCCCGCGCGGACGGCTCGACCGGCTGGACCGCGATGACCACCGGCGCCACCTCCACCCTCGCCTGGTACCTGGACGAGGAGGCGGTGGCCGAGGTGTTCGGCGACCCGAGGGCGGTGATCGCGGGCACCGCCGCGCCGCAGGGCAGGCTCGAGGACGGCCGGGTGACCGGCCGGTGGGGGTGGGGCAGCGCGGTCGAGCACTGCGCGTGGGTGGTGGGCGGCGTGCTGACGCCGGACGGGCCGCGGCTCGCGATCCTGCCGCGCGCCGCCGTGACGGTGCACGACACGTGGCACGCGGCGGGGCTGCGCGCGACCGGCTCGCACGAGTGGGAGGCCGACGTCGCGGTGCCCGCCCGCCGCCTGGTGTGGCCGCCTTCGGTGTCGGTGGACGGGCCGCTGCCCGCGTTCCCGTTCTTCGCCTTCCTGGCGGTCGGCGTGGCCTCGGTGTGCCTGGGCGTCGCGGCCCGCGCGGTCGAGGAGGTCGAAGCCCTGGCGACCGGGAAAACCCCGTACGGCACCGGTTCCACGCTCGCCGAGCAGGCCGGCGCGCAACTGGACCTGGCGACCGCCGAGGCCCGGTTGTCCGCCGCGCGGGCGTTCCTGCGCGCGGAGGTGGCGCAACGCTGGGAGGCCGCCGTGCGCGGCGAGCCGAGCACCGACCACCACCGCGCCCGACTGCGCCTGGCGTGCTCGCACGCCGCCACCGAGTCCGCCTCGGTCACCCGGCTCGCGTTCGACCTGGGCGGCGGCACGTCGGTCTTCGAGTCCTCGCCGCTGCAACGGTGTCTGCGCGACGCGCACGTGGCCGCCCAGCACGCCATGGTGTCCCGGCGGCTGTTCGAGTCCTACGCCAAGGTGCGCCTGGGCGTGCCCACGGACACCGCACGACTGTAGAACCCTTATCCCCCAACGGGTTCCACCGAAAGCGCGGGCTGATACACGAGGGTAACGACGCGCCGCCGACGACGGATGGCAGTGGTAGCCGCCACTGCCTCCGACGAAGGGCGTGACGATGCCCCACCGCACCACCCTCGCGACGGTCACCGCCGTCGTGCTGGCCACCGCGCTCGCGGCACCCGCGAACGCCGGCACGATCACCGCCGTCGACCTGGGCACGCTGCCCGGCGACACGACGAGCATCGCGACCGGGATCAACGACGCCGGCACGATCGTCGGGCACTCGTACCGCCACGACGGGACCACCGGGAAGTCCTTCGGCACGGCGGTGAAGTGGAATGCCGCGGGCGTGATCACCAGGTTGCCGGTCCCCCGCGCCGACCCGGAGTCCACCGTCTTCGCGCTGAACGACGCGGGGACCATCATCGGCGACTCGATCGACGCCGCCGGCAAGCGCCACGCGCTGCGCTGGGACCCGTCCGGCGCGGTCACCCCACTCGCGCCCCTGCCCGGCGACGTCGGCACCGGGGCCCACCACCTCACCGCGGACGGCACGGTCTACGGCACGTCCAGCTCGGAGCACAACAACCAGCGCGCGGTGCGCTGGAGCCGCAACGGCACGCCGACCCAGTTGGAGAACCCCTTCGGCGCCGGCCTGTACAGCTACATCACGGCGGTCGACGGCGCCAACGTCCTCGGGTACGTCACCAACGCGCAGGGCGTCATCACGTTCGTGCGGTGGGACGCGAACGGCCGGTCCACCCCGCTGCTCTCGACCTACCTCTACCCCAAGCAGGTCAACGCCTCGGGCGTCATCGCCGGCTGGGGCGACGGGTTCCGCGGTGTGCTCCTCAAACCCGGCGGCACGCCGATCGACGTGGGCGCCTCCCAGTCCCCCACCGGCATCAACTCCGCCGGCCGCGTCATCGCCGACCAGCAGCCGAACTGGCCGCTCGCGACACCCGTGACGTGGTCGCCCGACGGCGTCCTCACCGCCCTGCCGCTGCTGCCCGGCAACCTCAACGGCTCGACCGCGGACATCAACGACGCGGGCGTGATCGTCGGCGCGTCGACCACCTGGACCGGTCCGCACACGCCGGTGTCCCGCGCGGTGAGGTGGAACCCGGACCTCAGCGTGGTGGTGCTCGAGGGTCCGCCCGGTCGCACCGAGGCCACGGCCAACGCGCTCAACGAGAAGGGCGCGATCGTCGGCGCCGCGTACGGCGACGGCGCGAACCACGCCGTGCTGTGGCGCGGCTGACGGGGAAGGGCTCCACGATGCGCATCGCAGCACTCGCGACGGCCGCGGCCGTCCTGCTGTCCACCGCGACACCCGCCCACGCGGACCCGCTCGTCGGCGCGGGTCTGCCACCCCTGCCCGGCGACCGGTCGAGCGCCGCGACCGGCCTGAACGAGGCGGGCACGGCCATCGGGTACTCCGTCCGCGTCGACCCGGCGACCGGCACGCGCACCGAGACGCCGGTGAGGTGGAGCCCGGACGGTGCGGTCACCAGGCTGCCGCTCCCCCGCGGCAACACCGACACGGAGGTGCGGACCAACGCGATCAACGACGCGGGCACGATCGTCGGCGACACGCGGGACAGCCGCGAGCCGCACGCCCTGAGGTGGGACACCGACGGCACGGTCACCCCGCTCGCGCCCCTGGCGGGCGACGCCGGCACCCACGCGAGCCACCTCACCGCGGACGGCACCGCCTACGGGTGGTCGCACAACGGGTTCGGCACCCTGCACGCCGTGCGGTGGGGTCGCGACGGCGTGCCCACCCGGCTGGAGGTCCCGGCCGGCGCGGAGAGCCGCACCAGCGAGGTCAAGGACGTCGGCGGCGCCCAGGTGGTCGGGTACCTGCACGACGCGACCGGCCGCGCGTTCTCCGTGCGGTGGGACGCGGCCGGCAGGTACCACCCGCTGGACCCGCCCGTCTCGGCGGACCGGGTCAACGCCTCCGGTGTGATCACCGGGTCGAGCGGTCGGGACGGCGTGGTCCTCGAACCCGACGGCACGGTGATCAGCCTGGGGCCGAACGTGCTGACGACCGGGATCAACTCCGCCGGCCGGGTCATCGGCGACCACGAGCCGAACCTGCCGCGCCGGGCGCCGCGGACGTGGTCGCCGGACGGCACGCCCACCGTCCTGCCCGTGCTGGGCACCGACGAGTTCGGGTTCGCCGACGACATCAACGACGCGGGGGTGATCGTCGGCCAGTCCACCACCTGGACCGGGTGCTGCTCGGCCAAGGGGCGCGCGGTGAGGTGGAACCCGGACTTCACCGTGGTGCCGCTGCTCGGGCCGACCGGCTACACGGCGAGTTCGGCCTTCGCCGTCAACGAGAGGGGAACGGTCGTCGGCAACTCGTACGGTACCGACGGCGGGCGCGCCGTGATCTGGCGCGGCTGACGGAATCGCGCGCGGCGGCCCCGCGTTGGTGCGGGGGTGAGGCTCTCCGTTCTCGACCGCTCCCGCACCCGCGTCGGCCGCACGCACGCCGAGGCGCTGCGGGACACCGTGGAGTTCGCCCGGCGGGTGGAAGCGCTGGGCTACCACCGGTTCTGGGTGTCCGAGCACCACGGCGTGCCGGGCGTGGCGGGTTCCGCGCCGACCGTGCTCGCGGCGGCGGTCGCGGCGGCCACCACGTCGATCAGGGTCGGCACCGGCGGCGTGATGCTGCCCAACCACCAGCCGCTCGTGGTGGCCGAGCAGTTCGGCGTCCTGGACTCGCTGTTCCCCGGCCGGATCGACGTGGGCCTCGGCCGCTCGGTCGGTTTCACCGACGGCGTCCGCAAGGCGCTGGGCCGCGACCGCCAGGACGCCGAGGCGTTCGACGCGCAGCTGGCCGAACTGCTGACCTACTTCACCGACACGGCCCGCATCCGCGCCTACCCCGCGCAGGGCCGCGTGCTGCCGACGTTCGTGCTGGCCACCGGCGAGGGCGCGCACACCGCCGCCCGCCACGGCCTGCCGCTGGTGATCGGCGCGTTCCGGGGCGAGGACGCGATGCTCGCCGCGATCGCGTCCTACCGCGCCGGGTTCCGCCCGTCACCGTGGGCCGAGCGACCGCACGTGGTGCTGTCCACGACGGTCGCGGTGGCCGACACGACCGAGGAGGCGTGGCGCGTGCTGGTGCCCGAGGCCTGGTCGATGACGGTCGCCCGCACCCGCGGCGAGTTCCCGCCCCTGGAACCGGTGGAGGCCACCCTGGCCCGCACCCTGACCGACCGCGAACGCCGCTACCTGGACGAGTCGCTGCGCGGCCACGTCCACGGCACGCCGGACGAGGTCGCGAAGGCACTCGACGCCCTGACCGCCCGTGCGGGCGCCGACGAGGTCCTGGTCACCACCAGCACCCCGGACCGCACCGCGCTGCTCCGGTCGTACGCGCTGCTGGCCGACCTCTACCACTAGGACACCCGGTGCCAGACCCGCACCGCCATCGTGAGGGACTCCCGGTCGCCCACGACCAACCCGCCCACGACGGCCAGGTCACCCCCGGTCGTGCCGACGCACGCCGCGAGACCTCCCGGACCCAGCGCGTACAGGTCGAGCGTGCGCCCGGCACTCCGGTCGCTCCTCAGGCAGTCCAGCGGACTCGCGTCGACCGACCGGACGAGGTACACATCGGCGCTCCGGGTGACCCTGGCCTGCACCGCCTCGGACACCAGGGCGAGCCGGCCTTCGACGTAGACGAGCTCCGCTCCCGGACTCGCGCCGGGGACCACCGGCTCCTCGCGGTCGAGATCGAGGAAATCGTTCACGTGGACTGTCGTGACGTACGACAGGCGGGCCGCACTCTCGAATTTCGGATCCACGACCTTGGCCGGCGGCATTCCCGTCGGCGCGGATTGCGTCGCCGTGCTGTCGCCGATCGACTGGAGGTCCGATGCCGAGCCGGCGTTGAGACCGACGACCACCACGACGGCGAGGAATGCCGCGCCCACCGCGATGAGTCCCGGTCCCGTGAACATCCTCACCAGGAAACCGACACCGACCCGCTTTCCACGGCAGGTCCTCGAACGCGACCTCCGGGTGAGGCCCGCACGCCGGTACTGCGGCGTTTCCCGGGCGATCGTCTCCCTCAACGACCTCAGGGTGGATCCGCTCATCGCCGCCGCCCCCGAGGTCCGCTCCGCGCTTCCTCCACGACCTCCGCGGACTTGCCCACGCCGAGCGTGATCTGCTCACCGGGCGCGGCGTTCTGGGTGGTCGCCAGCAGGCGCTCCACCACCAACGGCCCCGCGACACCCAGGCCGAACGCCGCGATCGCGCCCGCGACCTGCCCGCTCGCGCTGAACGCCGCCGCCTGCACCCCGCCCGCGGCGACGCGGAAGAGCGTCGCGGAAAGCCAAATCCCGAAGTTCCGCCGGCGCGCCGACGCGTCCACTCGCCTCTTCGGCACTTCCGGGTCGTGCCACGGCACGGTCCGGGTTGCCCGAACCACGGCCTGGTAGTCGTAGAACTCGACCGTTATTCCACCTGCGATACCCCACAGGGCACCCTCCCACAGGTCCATGAAGCAACCTTAGGGATCACACGCACCTCTGTCATTGCCACGCGGGGAAACAGGGTAAGGCGACCGAATATCCGCGCTTCCACGGAATTCCGACCCATCCGAGAACGATGCTATTCGCCCTCGAATGGATCCCACCCGCACCGACGTCCCATTGTTGAACAATCCCACCGCTCAACAATCCCCGCCCAGCCGAACATCCGGCAGACCAGGCGGGGCCAGGCGTCAGCGGTCGCGTTGTTGTTCGGCCAGGAAGCGCTCGAACTCCGCGCCCAGTTCGTCCGCGCTCGGCAGCGGTTCGTCGTCCGCGACGAGCAGGTTCTCCGACGCCTCCGTGAAAGCGTCGTACTGCTGCTCCAGCGCCTCGACCACCTGCGCGACCTCGGTCGACTCGGCGACCTGGCGGGCGATCTCCGCGTCCGTCCGCCGCGCCGACTCCACCAGCGCCTCGTCGCCGACGACCAGCCCGGTCACCCTGGTCAACGCCGCCAGCAGCCGCACCGCCGCCGCCGGGTACGTACCCTGCGCCAGGTAGTGCGGCACGTAGGCCGCCAGCCCCATCGCGTCCAGCCCGGCCTGCCCCAACCGGTACTCCAGCAACGCGGACAGGTTGCCCGGCACCTGGACCCGCGAGAACGGCGAGCTCTCCACGACCAGCTCCGGCCGCGTCGCGTGCGAGATCACGGTCAGCTTGCGGGTGTGCGGCACGCCCATCGGGATGCCGTGGAACGACACGGCCAGCCGCACGCCCCACCGCTCGATCAACGACCGCACCGCCGCGATCACGCCCTCCCACCGGCGGTCCGGCTCCGGACCGGTCATCAGCAGGAACGGGGTGCCGGCGGCGTCGTGCAGGAGCCGCACCACGAGTTCCGGCGCGTCGTAGGACTCCCACCGGTCGGTCTCGAACGTCATCGTCGGCCGCCGCGCGCGGTAGTCGATCAGGTCGTCCACGTCGAACCGCGCGACCACCCGGTGCTCGTGCACCGCCAGCAGGTGGTCGACCAGCGACGAACCGGCCGAGCCGGCGTCCATGAAGCCGTCGAAGTGGTGCAGCAGCACCGCTCCGGTCAGGTCCGGGACGTCGGAGTCGACCTCGAACAACTCCTCCGGGTCGAACGCCACCACGTGCCTCCCCAAGTGCGACCAAGCCTTTCCCGGTTCCAACACGGCCGCCCGCCCAATCCATTCCCGGTTGCCGCCAAACCTAGTGCAGCGACCGCCGCGCACTAGTGCACCAAACACCACTTGACCAGCTAAAAACAGCATGTACGGTGTACGCATGCGAACCGTACTGATCTCCGGCGCCAGCGTCGCCGGCCCCGCGCTCGCCTACTGGCTCCACCGCCGCGGCCTGCGCCCGACCGTGGTCGAACGCGCGCCCGCGCCCCGACCGGGCGGCCAGGCCGTCGACATCCGGGGCACCGCGCGCGAGGTGATCGCCCGGATGGACCTGCTCGACGCGGTCCGCGCCGCGCACACCGGCGTGCGGGGCACCGCGTTCGTGGACGCCACCGGCCGCCGCACCTCCGCCATGGCGGCCGACGCGCTGGGCGACTCGGGCGGCGTCATCGCCGAGTTCGAGATCCTGCGCGGCGACCTGGTGCGGATCCTCAACGACGCCAACGACGGCGTGGAGCACCTCTTCGGCGACACCGTCACCTCGTTGACCGACACCGGCGACCGGGTCCGCGCCACGTTCGAGCGCGGGCCGACCCGCGAGTTCGACCTGGTGGTCGGCGCGGACGGGCTGCACTCGACGGTGCGCTCGCTCGCGTTCGGCCCGGAGCGCGACTTCACCCGCGACCTCGGCGCGTCGGTCGCGATCTTCACCACCGGCCCGATGGCGGGCGACTGGCAGCTCATGCACTCGACCGTCGGCCGCACCGCGGGCCTCTACCCCACGCCCGGCGCGGCCAAGGCGATGTTCCTGTTCCAGGCCGACGAGGGCGTCGCGGACCCGCGTCGGGCGGTCAAGGAGGCGTTCGCGGGCGTCGGCTGGGAGGTGCCCCGACTGCTGTCCGAAGTGGACGGTGCCGAGGACTTCTACGCCGACCGGCTGTGCCAGGTGCGCATGTCCTCCTGGTCGCGCGGCCGGATCGCGCTGCTCGGCGACGCCGCGTTCTGCGCGTCGCCGTTGGCGGGCAACGGAACCAGCCTCGCGCTCGTCGGCGCGTACGTGCTCGCCCGCGAGCTCGCCGCCACCACCGACCACCGCGTCGCGTTCGCCCGCTACGAGGAGGCGATGCGCGAGTACGTCGACCGCTGCCAGAAGTTCGCGCTGAGCGGCGTGGACAGCATGCTCCCGAAGTCCCGGATGTTCATCCGGATGCGGGACGTCTTCCTGCGCGTCATGCCGCACCTGCCGGGCGCGGCCCGCCTCTTCGGCGACCTCCAGCGGATCGCGAACACGGTCGTGCTCGAGGAACGGCAAAATACCTTGACTTCGAGCTAAGTCCAGCTCCTACTGTCCGCCCCATGGACATGGAAAGCACCGCATGGACGTCGCTGTACCACGCGATGCACGCCCACCAGGACAAGCGCCCGTTCTCCGCCGCGACGCTGCGGCGGATCTGGGCGTTCACCGCGCGCAGGCGCGCCAGGCTGTACCGCTACCTCGCGATCAGCGTGGTGGTCGCGGTGCTCGCGGTCGCCACGCCCGTCCTCGCCGGCCGGGTGGTCGACGCCATCGTGCACGGCGACGGCTACGCGAAGGTGCTCGGCCTGGCGGGCGCGATCGCCGCCATCGCGGTCCTGGAGGCCGCGCTCGGCCTGCTCGCCCGGTGGTTGTCCGCGAGCATCGGCGAAGACCTGATCCTGGACCTGCGCACCACCGTGTTCGACCACGTGCAGCGGATGCCGGTCGCGTTCTTCACCCGCACCCGCACCGGCGCGCTGGTCAGCAGGTTGAACAACGACGTGATCGGCGCGCAGCGGGCGTTCAGCGACACGCTGTCGAGCGTCGCGGGCAACCTCGTCACGCTCGTGCTCACGCTCGTGGTGATGGTCGGCCTGTCCTGGCAGATCACGCTGCTGGCCCTGGTGCTGCTGCCGGTGTTCGTGCTGCCCGCGCGCCGGATGGGCACCCGGCTCGCCCGGCTCGAGCGCGAGGCGGCCGACCACAACGCGACCATGGGCACCCAGATGACCGAGCGGTTCTCCGCTCCGGGCGCGACGCTGGTCAAGCTGTACGGCAGGCCGGCCCGCGAGTCGGCCGAGTTCGCCGACCGGGCGCGCCGGGTGCGGGACATCGGCGTGCGCACGGCCATGGTGCAGACGGTGTTCATCACCGCGCTGACCCTGGTGTCCGCGCTCGCGCTCGCCCTGGTCTACGGGCTCGGCGGCTACTACTCGCTGCGCGGTGAGCTGGACGCGGGTTCGGTCGTCGCGCTGGCCCTGCTGCTGACCAGGCTGTACGCGCCGCTGACCGCGCTGGCCAGCGCCCGGGTCGAGGTGATGAGCGCGCTGGTCAGCTTCGAGCGGGTGTTCGAGGTGCTCGACCTGGAGCCGCTGATCCGGGAGCGGGCGGACGCGCGCGAGGTGCCGGACGGCCCGGTCGCGGTCGAGTTCGAGAACGTCCGGTTCGCCTACCCCGCTGCGGACAAGGTGTCGCTCGCCTCGCTGGAGGAGGTCGCGGTGCTGGACACCCGCGGCGGCGTCGAGGTGCTGCACGACGTGTCGTTCCGCGCCGAACCCGGTCAGGTCGTCGCGCTGGTCGGCTCGTCGGGCGCGGGCAAGTCCACCATCGCCTCGCTGCTGCCCCGCCTGTACGACACGGACTCCGGCGCGGTGCGACTGTCCGGTGTGGACGTTCGCGACCTGAGCTCGGACGCGATCCGGGACGCGCTGGGCGTGGTGACCCAGGACGGCCACCTGTTCCACGAGTCGATCCGGGAGAACCTGCTGCTGGCCAAGCCCTCCGCGACCGACGACGAGCTGTGGGAGGTGCTCGGCCGGGCCCGGCTCACCGCGCTGGTCGAGGCGCTGCCGGACGGGTTGGACACGGTCGTCGGCGAACGCGGCTACCGGCTGTCCGGCGGCGAGCGCCAGCGGTTGACCATCGCCCGGCTGCTGCTGGCCAAACCCCGCGTGGTCGTGCTGGACGAGGCGACCGCGCACCTGGACTCGACCTCCGAGGCGGCCGTGCAGGAGGCGCTGGCCGAGGCCCTGGAGGGTCGCACCGCTGTGGTCATCGCGCACCGGCTGTCGACCGTGCGCGCGGCGGACCAGATCCTCGTCGTGGAGGGCGGCCGGGTGGTCGAACGCGGTCGGCACCAGGACCTGCTCGCCGCCCGGGGTCGCTACGAGGAGCTGTACCGGACCCAGTTCGCCGACCCCGTGCCGTCCTAGCCGGCGGTTCCCGTGAGGTGGCGCCGGAACCACGCGGTGAGCGCGGCGTCCACCTCGCGGGCGGCGGGCAGTTGCGGCGCGGGCTCGATGCCGGGCTCGTCGGCGAGCGGGTGCGCCAGGCCCGGGATCGAGCGCAGTTCGACCCCCGGCACCTCGGCGAGCGCCAGCGCGTCGGCCCGCAACCCCGGGTGGTCGAGCTCCCCGCTGACCACCAGCAGCGGCGCGCGCCGCAGCGCGTCCGCCCGGGCGAGGAAGTCCAGGCCGGCCACGGCCTTCTCCGACTCGGCGTCGTACGGGTAGTCGCCCGGGAACAGGTCCACCACGGACCGCATCCTGATCGCCGCGTTCACCACCGCGCCCGCGACCACCGGCACGTCGGTGTCGGCGAGCACCCGCAACGCCACCGCGCCGCCCAGCGAACCGCCGAGCACGCCGATCGGTCCGCCGTCCACCGGCAGCTGCGCGCGGATCGACGCCAGCGCGGCCGGGAACTCCTCGGTCGCCTGCCGGACGAACGGGTGCAGGTAGGCCATCAGCGGGTCTTCCCGGAACAGCGCCACGATCGCGTCCGTGCTCCCGTCGACCATCCGCGCGCCGCACATCGGCATGCCCAGGTGCACCCGCCACGCGGGCAGGTCGCGCATCGGCAGCGCGGCGGCGAACGCGGCGTCCGACCGCGGCGCGTCCAGCATGTGCCAGGTGACGAGCAGCGGCGCGGCACCGCCGTCGGCCGGCGGCAGCGCGGTGAACGGCACACCCGCGGCCGTGCCCGTGATCGGTGAACGCATGCCGACCACGGTAGGTGCCCGGCTCGCGGGCCGGAATCGGTTACGCCACCGGCGGAACTACCGGCCCTCGGCCAACGTCGCCGCCACCACCGCGTTCGCGTGGCCGTGGCCGAGGCCGTGCTCGTCCTTGAGCCACTTGACCAACTCCATGTGCTTGGTCAGCGGTGACGCGCGGATCAGGTCCTGCCACTCGGCGATCGGTCGGCCGTACTTCTTCTCGATCGACGGGAAGTAGCTCGCGGGGCCTTTCACGGGTTCGGTCACAGTGGACAGTCTGCCGCACGCCTACAGCAGTTGCTCCTCCTGCGCCCGCCGCACCGCCTCGACCCGGTTGCGCGCGCCCAACTTCTGCATCGCGGTCTGGAGGTAGGTCTTGACGGTGTTGCGCGTGAGCCCCAGCTCCTCGGCGATCTCGGGGTTGGTCCGCCCGGTGGCCGCCAACCGCACCACCTCGTACTCGCGCCGGCTCAACGCCAACCGGAACAGCCTGGCCTGCAACAACCTCCCGCTCGACTCGCGCAACCTCGGGTCGACGATCCGCACCCCGGCGGCGATCCCGCGCAACTGCGCCACCAGGTCCGTGTCGGTGACGTCCTTGAGCAGGCACCCGTGCGCCCCGCCGGCCAACGCCGCCGACAACGCCGCGTGGTCGTCGTACGCGGTGAAGATCACCACCTTCGCCCGGGGCGCCACCGCGACGATCCGGGGCAACGCCTCGCTGCCGAGCATGTCCGGCAGCCGGAGGTCCAGCAACACCAGGTCGGGCCGCAGCTCCCGCGCCGCCACCACCGCGTCCCGGGCCGTGCGCGCCGACCCGACGACCTCGATGTCCCCGGTGCCCGCCACCAGCGCCCGCACCCCGTCGCACACCACGGGGTGGTCGTCCACCACCAGGATCCTCACGCACACCCCCGACCGGCGGGCGAGGACGACCACCACCGCCTGCCCGCGATCGACGGTGCCGCCCGAACCCTGTCATCCCGCGCGCGAATTCCCGAACGCCGGCGCCGCGTCCTCGCGGTTTCAGACTGTGCCCGACCGCGGTCGGCGGCGCACCTCCGCGCGGTCGCCCGGTTCGGACCTGCCGCGGGGACGATCGACGCCGCCGGCGGGCCACGCACGCGGTGGGCGCCGATACCGGGATTTCGGCGCACGCCCTCCGACCGCGCCATTCTGCGGCACCTTCGACGTTTCGGCAGAAACCCTCGGGCGCGACCGCGAATCGGAACACCCCGCACCGCGAGGCGGGGACAACGCACTTCGTCGGTGGCCCGGCCGCAGCCGCGCAGACCTGCGGAGACGCGATGTAACCGGGGATTCACGACAATCGGGAAGTGGATTACCGAACTCTTTCCACGTCCAACTTATAGCGCACCCCGGGTCTTGCGGCAAGGCCCGGGTGCCGGCGCAGAATCACCCGCCGGAGTCGGACCTGCGCAAAGGGGATCGCGAAGTGCGAGTGCTGTTGTCGACGTACGGGTCGCGCGGAGACGTCGAGCCGCTGGTGGGTCTCGCGACGCGGTTGCGCGAACTCGGCGCGGAGGTGCGGGTGTGCGCGCCGCCGGACGAGGAGTTCGCCCGGCGGTTGGCGGGCGTCGCGGAGGTGACGCCGGTCGGCTGGTCGGCGAGCGCCCTGTCCACCTCGGCCCCGCCCGCGTCCTCGCTGTCCCAGCGCGCCGCCGAGCTGATCGCCGCCCAGTTCGACGCGGTCACCGAGGCGGCGCGGGGGTGCGACGTGCTGGTGGCGACCGGGATGCTGCCCGCCGCGGCGGGCGCGCTGTCGGTGGCCGAGAAGCTGGGCGTGCGCGCGGTGTCGGTGACGTTCCAGCAGCTCACCCTGCCGTCGCCGCACCACGCGCCCCTGGCCTACCCGGGTCGGCCGTTCCCGCCGGAGGTCACCGACAACCGGACCCTGTGGGACCTGGACGCGGCGAGCATCGACGCGCTGTTCGGCGAGCCGCTGAACACCAGTCGCACCGCGAACGGCCTTCACCCGGTGGACGACGTCCGCGGCTACGTGCTCACCGACCGGCCGTGGCTCGCGACGGACCCGACCTTCGACCCGTGGCGGACGCCGGCGGACCTGGACGTGCTCCAGACCGGCGCGTGGTTCCTGCCCGACGAACGCCCGCTGCCCGTCGAGGTGGAGGCGTTCCTGGCCGCCGGCCCGCCACCGGTCTACGTGGGCTTCGGCAGCATGCCCCTGCACGGCGCGCCCCATGCCGCGCGCGACGCCCTCGCCGCCGTCCGCGCCCACGGCCACCGCGCGCTGCTCTCCCGGGGCTGGGCCGACCTGACCGCGACCGAGGAGGACTGCCTCGTCGTCGGCGAGGTCGACCACCAGGCCCTGTTCCCCCGCGTCGCCGCCGTCGTCCACCACGGCGGCGCCGGCACGACCACGACCGCCGCCCGCGCGGGCGTGCCCCAGGTGGTCGTGCCGCAGGCCGCGGACCAGCCGTACTGGGCGAACCGGGTCGCCGACCTGGGCATCGGCGTGGCGCACGACGGCCCGGTACCGACCGCCGGGTCCCTGACCGCCGCGCTGACCACCGCGCTGGCGCCGGACACCCGCGTCCGGGCCGCCGCCGTCGCCACCGGGGTCCGCTCGGACGGCGCGTCGGTGGCCGCCCGGCTGCTGCTCGACCTGGCCGGTCGACCGCGCTGACCCCCGTCAGTCCGCCGCCGAGCCCAGGATCACGGCGGCCTGCCGGCGCATCTCCACCTTGCGCACCTTCCCGGTGACCGTCATCGGGAACTCGTCCACCACGTGCACGTAGCGCGGGATCTTGTGGTGCGCCAACCGTCCCGCGCAGAACTCCCGCACCGAGTCGACCGTCAGCGGCTCCGCGCCGTCCCGCATCCGCAGCCACACCATCAACTCCTCGCCGTAGCGCGGGTCCGGCACGCCGATCACCTGCGCGTCCAGCACGTCGGGGTGGGTGAAGAGGAACTCCTCGATCTCCCGCGGGTACAGGTTCTCGCCACCCCGGATCACCATGTCCTTGATCCGCCCGGTGATGCTCAGGTACCCGTCCTCGTCCATCACCGCGAGGTCGCCGGTGTGCATCCAGCGCGCCGCGTCGATCGCGTCGGCGGTCTGGTCGGGCTGCTCCCAGTAGCCGAGCATCACCGAGTAGCCGCGCGTGCACAGCTCACCGGGCGTGCCGCGCGGCGCGGTGCGGCCGGTGTCCGGGTCCACGACCTTGACCTCCAGGTGCGGCCCGACCCGGCCGACCGTGGACACCCGGCGCTCCACCGAGTCGTCGCGGCGGGTTTGGGTGGACACCGGCGACGTCTCGGTCATGCCGTAGCAGATGGACACCTCGGCCATCCCCATCCGGTCCACCACCTGCCGCATCACCTCGACCGGGCACGGCGAGCCGGCCATGATCCCGGTGCGCAACGAGGACAGGTCGTAGGAGTCGAAGTCCGGCGCGGCGAGTTCGGCGATGAACATGGTCGGGACGCCGTAGAGCGACGTGCACCTCTCCTCCGTCACGGCCCGCAGCGTCGCGGCCGGGTCGAACGCGGGCGCGGGGATCACCACGCAGGCGCCGTGCGAGGTCGCCGCGAGGTTGCCCATCACCATGCCGAAGCAGTGCTCAAGTGGGAGGTACCCGTAATGTAGCGCAGGGCTCTGACCTGCGCAAACCAGGACGCACCGACCGCCCGCGACCAGCGAGGCAGGGTCGGGGCACCCTGGCTGACAGGGTGCCCCGACGCTCACTCCGAGCCCTTCAAGCTCTCCACGAAGCGGACGAACGCCCGCGTTGTCAGCTTCAACTCGTCCCCTTCCCTGTTCTTGGTATCGCGCACAAGCCGGTAGTCACCAGCGGAGGGAATCCCTGCCTCGACGCACTCCGCGTCCTGGCCGCCGTTGGTGTAGCTGCTTGTTCGCCACCTGACACCCGGACGGGCGGTGGCCTGGGTCGACATCGTTGCACTCCCTAGCGTTGGGTGAGGTCAGCAATCCGAGCCTCAAGTATCGCTCGGGTCTGAACCTCAGAAGCTGCTGCTGTACCCCACGCATGATCAAACACAAGCCGGAAGCGCCCGACATCTTTCTTGACATACTCGTTCCGAGCGAAGTGACCGACGTAGGCCAACCACTCGTCAGGCTCGGTGTGCAGCAGGGTAAACGGGTTGCTCAAACCAGTGACGGAACCTGCTGAACTCGGCACGATCCGAAGGTGCACGTTGGGCAGCCTGGACGCAGCTAGCAGCCGCTCAAGTTCCCGCGACGCAACGTCCGGCCCACCGTCCATGCGATCGAGGGCCGCCTCGCCGAGCACAATGCGTGCCTGCGGGCCAGTCGACGCGAACAGTCGTTCACCTCGCTTGGATCGATCTCGTGCCAGCGCGTCAACGTCCTCCGCGGAGCTGACCAACGGCGACTTCGCCAACGTGGCAGCAGCGAACTCGTAGGTTTGCAGCGATCCGGGGATCTCGTTGTAGATCATCCACAAGTGCGTGGCCCGCTTCAGCCGGGCCAGGTACTCACGAGTGTGGACGCCACCCGCTACAGGCTGCGCGCGCTGGCTTGCCGCATCAGCGAGCGCTACCAACCGATCCGCGTCGGCCTTCGACGGCGCGTAGCGCGCAAGCATCCAGCTCACATGGCCCGGCTTGGGAGCCATCCGAGATGTCTCCAGCTTCGACAGCACCGACGCGTACCCGCCCACCGCAGCGATCAACTCAGCCTCGGCCGCTCCGGGCTCCAGCCCAGCCGCCACCCGGAGCGTCCTTGCGAGCTTGCCGAACTCAAGCCGGGCGTCGTACGAGTCCATCCGTTCCGTCATGGCGCGAAGTCTGCCCGACGGGCACTGCCACCCCCCGTTACCCGACCGAGTGACTGAACGGGCATTGCCAGCTTTCACCCGTTTGGGCTCACCGAAGCTGGCAATGCTGCCTTACCCTTCTTGTGCGGGGTCGGGGTCAGCGATCCGAATCGCCCAGCCCCGCACCGCCGGCGGGAAGCGCTGGAAGCGGAGCAACGAGGCTCCCATCCGTCGCCGAGCTTCAGGGCTTCCCGCCGGTCTAAAGGCGAGCGGTTGACGGGTGTGGCGCGGGCGCAAGAGTTCCGCAGCCAAGTGGAACGCCCGTCGCCGTTCGCCCCAGAAGACGCGGAGCGGGGTTGGTCGACCGGCAACCCGACCTGCCGGTCCCGGCCCCGCTCCGCACCTCAAGCACGATAGGAGGTGAGCCTTTTGTGGGCAGCCCTAGCGACGGTCGGACTGGGGGTCTTGACCGCCACTTTGACGAAGTTCCACCGGTGCCTACGGTGCGACTGCCAGCACTGCCGCGCGCAGTTCGTTTGGCTGCGGCGTGTTCATGGGCGACTGCCGTGGTAGCCAGCCAGTCCGGATACGAAGGCGAACTTCCTGCACCCGGATCAATGCGATTCGTGCAACTCGACGGCTCGGTATACGAGGTGCAGATCGCGCCGTACAGCGAGGCTTTGGTGCGGCGACTAGGTGGCACGATATCCGCGCGCGACCCTCGCGGGGTGTACCGAAGCTACTTTGTCAGCGAGCTGAAGAAGACGCCCGAGGAGGCAGCAGGGTCAGCACGGCAGAACGCGGCAAAATTGCAACAGAAAAAAAGGGTAAAAAAGTGAGCGAAGCAACGGCAAGGCTTTGCCTGGTTCGGTTCTCGAACTCCGGGCCGGGCTGCCCCGGCTGCGCAAACTGCACTGGTGATACCGAACTTCTTCGCGGTGCGCACACTCGCGATATCGAGCGACAGGTTGCCAACTCGCAGGCTGCCGACAGCCGCAAAGCTGCGCCACCGCCACATCCATAAATCGTTGCGCACAGCAAACGCTCACAAACAGGGCGCATCAACACACCTTCTCAGGTCGAGTTACACGACCGTACCCGACCATCTCGACACCTCCCCATTTCCCCCTGACGAACAACCCGGAGTCAGATCCGAGCACTCCCAATCAACAGAGATGCACAATGAACAACACCGGTCAAAAATCTTCACCAGAATTGGCTTTGATGATCTCCGAGGTCCGCAGCCTGGTAGCTCGAGACGACTACGAAAAGGCTGTACAGATTGCTACTCAGCTTTGGCACGACCTTTCGACAAATGCTGACGTTGTCGACGTCAACAAGGTTGATGCACTCTGCCGGGACCTCGCCGAGAACAACCGACTTTTCAGTCGGATGGAACGGTTGTGTGTCATCGCCGTTGAATACCTGACTTCGCGCATGGCCTTCCGTCGAGCTGAACTCTGGGCATTGCGCCGCGTGGAGATTTGCCGCGCCAAAGAGCTTCACAGGCAATCCCTGGCAACCAAGCGCGCAATGGAGAGAGCCTTGACCGACCTTGCAGCCGTGTTCGCCGCCCGATGTCGGTGGAACAGAATCATCGACTGCCTTGACATGTACCTGCGAACACAGATCAGCCACAAGGATGCACACGGCATCGCGTTCGCCATGCGCGAGCACGGGGCAACGCGCCTACGCGCCAACCGCATAATCGACGCGACCACTTATCTTCTGAGGTCGCTCGCGCAGTATGAGGCGTTCATCAAGGCCAGTAACGCGACCGGCAGCGTTGAAGAATCTAGCCGCCTCGGAAAGGCGCGTTGCCGAGTTCTCCTTGCTAGGTGCCACCAAGCGCAAGGCCGCCACCGGGCCGCGAGGGCACAACTACGGGCGGCGATCGGCGAGGTTGATGACGATGACTTGGCCGACGACCTTCAGCGGTTGTACCTGCACGCGCTAGTGGACAGCAGTCTTCCCGTATCGAACTACTTTCCGCTTGCCGAGTTCGGGGTCAATCGATGGCCGCCAACCAGCGCGGACTGTCACGGGGTTCCCCGTGAAGAGCCCAACGAAGAGGAGGTCATATAGCCACGTCTTGACGGCACCGGATCAGCTAGAGACCCTGCGTCACCTCGTGTTCAAACCATTGGCGCAGGGTCCGCCGTCGTGATCTACCAGTCACCACGAGAGGAACCTCCTTGGCCGACAATCTTGAGGAGCCCGCGCTAACACGATTGCAAGTGAACATAAGCCCGGAAACCCAGAAGGCCTTGGTTGAGGTCGTGGAACATGAGGGCGCAAGCATTACAGAGGCGGTTCGAGTCTTGATCGGCCTGGGTCGAGCCTTGTACCAAGCCGCGGTAATAGAAGGCGGCCGAGTAATCATCGAGTTCGATCACGGTACCGAAACCCTAAATGTCCTCCATCGAAAGGGGTCATGATGCCTATGCGTTGGACGAACGAGGGCGAGGTGCCACCTGTGGAGTGCGGAAGGAAGGAACCGGACACAAACCGGAGGTGCGTCCGCGCTCCCCACCCTGATGAATTCCCTCATTGGTACAGGGAGCCAGGCACTAACAATGACGTGATCATCAGCAAGACTTGAGGCCGGGGACATGAGCCGGCGTGAGTGCCCCGGTGCCGGCGCGGCGGGACACTCACGCCACCCTGCCCTTAAACGCGCCCGCAGGCGGTGTCGCCACGCAACTTGTTCCACGCGGCAATGGACGCGTCGTCCGCCGTGCGCACGGTGACGCTGACGAAGTCGGCACCAACTCGGCCTGCGGTCGCCCGTCCAGCCTCACACACGGGCACCGCGTCGACCGCCTCCGCCTTGGTGAAGGTGGTGCGGATGATCACGGCCTTGCCGTCGAGTTCCGCCGAGGTGACCTTGCCGTGCCACGATGCGGCTGAGTGGTCAGCCGTGAACGCCTCACCGAGTTCAACCACTGCCGACGTTTTCGGCGAGACCGCGGTTGAACCTACGGTGACAGGCGGAGCATCGGGTTTACCTACCCCGCATCCAGCAGCGGCGAGCACCGCAGCGAACGTTAGGGAGCCGACCTGTAGGCGCATGGTGTTCCTCTCAACGTGAACCAGAGAGGAAGTCGCGTTCCGGAGTCGCGGTGTTACAGCGAGCCATGAACATCACAACGACGACAGGACCCCGCACCCGAATCGGGTACGGGGTCCTTCATGTCAGTGTGCCTGTTCGTAGGCGCTGACGACCTTGGCGGGGATGCGGCCGTAGGTGCTGACCGTGAAGCCGTTGCGGTTCGCCCACTCCCGGATGGCGTTGCTCTGCTCCCGGTCGACCTTCGTCGGAACGGCACCGGCGAGCGTCACCGGGCGCACCCGCCGCTTCTTGGTGTCGGCCCGACCATTGCGCTTGGACGTCGGGCGCGCAGCCAGAACGAACGGGTCGAGCGTCTTGCGGAGCACTGCGGCGTTCGCCTCCGAGAGGTCGATTTCGTAGTGCGCCCCGTCCAGCTCGAACGTCAACGTCTCGGCCGCGTCGGAGCCGTCCACGTCGTCCACCAGACGCGTAGTGATCTTCTGTACCACTGTGGTGTTCTCCCTTTACTGATTTCGGCTGTCATCTGGTGGTTGCCGCCGAAGCAACGGCAACAGGTCTGGGTGTCTTCGGGCCGGCGTCGCAGCCCGGAGCCTCGGGCTACAGGTAGGCGGTCGCGACCTCGGCATCCGAGCCGCTGATTACCGCCTTGAGCAGCCGGCCGGCACGCTCGGGGGACACGCGCAGCTCGGCTTGGACGGCACGCCGGGTGACCTTGCCTTTGGGCAGTGCCGCCACCATCGCGGCGACCTGCGGGATGAGTTCGGCGTCGGTGCGGCGCGGAAGGCGGGTCACGCCTTCGCGACGGGGTCGGACAGGTTCAGCCACCTCGATGTGCCGGGGAGCAGCAAACTCGGTGGCTGCCTGTTCGTTCCCGTTCTGAACGGTGTCAGCCGCGCGCCCCGCCTGCGCCAGGTCGACGGCCCGCGCCTCCGCGTCGCGCCGTTCCTGGACCAACGCCGCGAACTCGCCCGCGTACTTCTCCTCGAAGGTCGCCAACGTGATCACGAGAGCGGGGATGCCCGCGTGGAACAGCGCGGCCACCCAGTGTCCATCCAGGACCGAGCCCACGGTGTTGAGAGCTAGGCAGAACAAGGAAGCGAACCACCGCAGGGGGCGCGCAGCCGTCATGTCCCGCCCCGCTTCGGCCAGTGCCGCCGCGCCTCGGAGACTCGCGATCAAGCCCACGTCCGATGCCAGTGGGAACAGCAACGCGAGGTACCACTCGGTGCCGAGGCTCATCATGAGGGTCGTCCCCTCACCAAGGCTGGTGAGCATGGCCAGGACCGTCGCGGCCCACAGCCACGGCATGAGTACTTGCCGCTTGCTCATCAGCATCTCGGCCTGGTCGGTCATCGGTGTTCCTCCCGTCGGCGGGTCGTTTGCCGGCGTCAGTAGATACGCGCAGAGCCAAACGCAACTAGCGCTTGTGGTGCACCCCACATACGTTTGGCTCTGCACGTGACTAAATGACGCCGAGCGGGGCAATGGGCGTCGGTGCGTTCGGCCCGGCGAAGCAGGGCGAGTTCAGCGCCGTCCGCGGTCAGGGTTTTCAGTGCCAGCCAGCGGCACGGCCCCCCGGTGCAGGAACGTGACCACCGGCCCGTACCTGTCGTCGTACCAGGTGTCGCCCGTGGACTCGTAGAGATGGGTCGCGATCGGGTCCGCGGGCGCAAGCTCGGCACCGCGGTTCCGTTCGCCCGTCCAGTAGCGGGGTTCGGGGATTTCCAAGGACGTCGCGGTCACCTCGACCTCGACCACCGAGCCGTTTGCGGGACCGCCGAAGAGGTACGCGGAACGGGTGGACACCTCAGACCACCTCTCCGGTCAGGATGAACAACGCGGCTTCCACCACGTACCTGCCACGTCGGGTGCCGAGGACACGGGTGGCCGCCTCGACCGCAGCGACGCGCTCAAGCTGTTCGGCCGTGAGCGGGCGCGGGCGCACCGGGCCGAGCGAGGCGTTGAGCCGCCGCATGTCCGAGTCCGACGCGGCAGCCGACAACGCCGAGGCAAACTCCAGCGCCTCAGGGTTGCGCAGCACCACCGCGTACACCTCGGTGCCGGTGGGGTCTTCGGCGAGGTACACGGTGTCGTCCTCGGCCCCCGGCGCGATGTGCAGCGCACCGTGGACGCTCACCTCGGCCGCGTCGTGGTCCGCCACGACCCCGCGGACCGCCTGCGACGCCTCGCGCGCCTGACTGGTGGTGAGTTCGACCTCGACCCCGTCGCCCTTCTCTGCCGAGCTGATCACCACGAGGACGCCCTCGGCACAGCCCGTGACGGCTGCGCGGTCCCCCGGGTTGTCCGTGCAAGCGAAGAAGATCATGCGGTCGTGCCCCCTTGGATCTCAGTTCTGTGCAAGTGACGCCAGCTTGGAGAGCGCCACCCTTTTGCTCTTGTTCACGGACTGCCGCGAGATGCCCAGCACGATCGCCGCCTCGGTGTCGGACAGCGCAGGCCCGTCGAGCCCGAAGACGGCGCAGACCACTTCCCGCTCCCGCCGCGCGAGGACGTCCGAGGCAAGCAGCGCCCGCACGGTCTGCACCACCTCGATCCGCGCGAGCGGGTCCTCGGCAGCCGGGTCGCCGATGGTGTCCGCGAGGTTCCTGCGGTCGTGCCCGTTCCACTGGTAGAGGTCGACCGCCCCCGCGAACATCGTGTTATGCACTTCCCAGAACGTCGCGAGCGACCAACCGTGCTTGGTCCGGGCGTACGCGGCAGCCGCGATGAGGTCGTACTCGCCGTCCGGGCGTGAGGTCGCACGCAGTGCCTGACGCAGCTTCTGCGTGAGCCGGGTCGGATCGGTCGGCTTGCCTGAGCTCTGCGTCGACGCGATGTTCAGGAGGTGGGTGAACACCGCCCGTCTCAGGTACGCAGCGACATTGCCGCCGAAGTCGGCCCCGATCTTGCATGAGCGCGCGTCGGCAATGAGGCGGATCGCACCTTCCTGGTGAAGGTCGTCCTGGTCCATCGCGGACGAACCGACCGCACGTGCGGCCACGCGGTCGAGGTCAGCGGCGAACCTGACGTAGAGCGCGGCTTCGGCCGAGCGGTCGTCGGCGGAGGCGTCGAACAGCAACTCGTCAACAGTGCGGGGGTCCTCGTACAGCGCCGCGGCCGTGGTGTTGGCCACCAGCGTCCGGAGCATGACGGGCAGGGCTGCGCCCCTGAACGCCTCCGGTCGCCCCGCGTCTACGCCATTCCTGATGCCCTCGACCAACCTGGCCAACGTTGGTGAACGCTCAACCAAAATAGCCACAGACTCGTTCCCTCTTCGCACTCGAACATATGTTCGCCCCCCGGCGCTGGCCAATCGGAAGATACGCACATAACCATCCGGATGTCCACGGCAGAAAGCACAGGTAAACAGGGTTTCAGCCACCGAGACAAGAATGTGATTCACGATCTGTAACACCGCTACGGAACCGACATATCGGCACGTCAGCACCCCCGGCAATCATCAGGCCATGATCAACGGCAATCCGGGTCGACTACTCCGTTTGAGTGAGTACCAGCCGGTAGCGATCACCTCACGATAGCTTCAGCCCGCAAAAATCGGGTGATCTAGATCACGCAAACTCGGGCGCTCATGCACTAGAACCAGCCGGTCGGCGGGTACCGGAGTACTCGTTGACCACCCGATCGGCTGTCTCGACCGCGCGTTCGGCGTGCAGTACCGCCTGGATCACGGAGGCTCGGACGACACGCAGGTCCGCGGTCATGCCCTGATCAGCGCGCGCGATGACTTCGGCCTCGACCGGCCTGGGCACACCCTTCACGATCATCGGCGGCACCGAGGTCGGCGGGTTGTCCGCTACCGCCTGGACGTGCGTGGACCAGCGCTCGAACGTCGTCGCCGCGTGACGGAGCCTGGCCGCGATCACAGGGAAATCCTGGGTGCGCATCATGAATAGGTGGCCCTCCTCATTTGTTCTTCTTGGGCGATAGCGAGAAGTTCCTCCGCCATTCGCAAGTACTCGATTGCCGCCCGCAGCTTCTGCGGGCAGTCCTGAAAAAGGCCGAGGCCACTGTTACATCGGTGGCAGAGCAACCCACGCACCAGCTCGGAGCCGTGGTCGTGGTCGACTACCAAGCCACGCGGAAGGTGGTCCTCGTGCACACCGCAAATGGCGCACCGATAGCCCTGGTGCCGGCGGATGTCGTCCACGTCGGCCACTCCCACGCCGTAGCGTGCCCGGAGCCGTCGGTCCCGCACCTGTTCGCGCTTGAGCACGGCCCGCCGCGCCATCCGCGCACGCGCCGAGTGCCGATTCGCGAAGTGGTAGGCGGCCCGGCATCCCTTGCAGTACGGGTGAAACCCGTCCGCCCTGGTGCCGTCGCGGTGGAACTCGCCGAGCCTTCGCTCGATCTTGCACTTGCCGCACGTCCTCAAGCGAGTCGCAGCGAGTCCCACAGCGCCTCGACCCGGACCCGTTCGGAGTCCGCCAGTACGGCGAGGTGCGCGGGCCACCAGTCGGACAGCGACCTCGCTCCCTTCGACAGGTTGCACCGCGCGCACGCCGGAGCGAGGTTCCACGGCGCGTCGTCACCGCCGAGGTGCAATGGCCACACGTGGTCGATGTGTTCCACGCGATCCCCGCAGTACACGCACCGGTCCCGATGCGCCCGCCGCAGCCACGGCACGTCCACGGGCACCGCGTGCGCGTGCGCCCGGACTGCCCGTGCTTTGTGACCGGCCGCCCGCGCGCGCTCCCTCGCCGAGCCGAAAGCCCGGTGTGCCTGGTCGTCCCAGTCGTCCCAGTAGCGTCGTGCGGTGTTCGCCAGGGCTGACAGCAGGTTCGAGGTCCCCGCGATCACCGCCGGGTCGTCCGTGGCCAGGGTGCCGAGGATGTCCGCCCGCAACACGATGTGGTGCGCCGCGGCCTGGTCTGCACGTGCCCGCATGTCCCCGTACCTACTACGCATCCGAGCGAGGTGGTCCCGCCTCGCGGCTTTGAAGTGGGAAGCCGCGTGTGCTTTGCACAACGGCACCTGGCGTGGCCATCGTGTCAGGTACAGGCGGACCGTTTCCGTTGTGCCACAACGGCTACAGCGCATGGGCGTCACCGAAGACCTCGGACAGCACAGCCAGGTAGGTGGGCGGGTGGTCCACGGGCAGCTCGCCCGAGCGTGGCCGCTCAACGCACAGGACATGTCTCGCCACCGCAACCCGCTGGATCGCACGTGCCAGGTCTCGACGGTGTTCTGCCACTTGCAGTAAATCCATTGTGGACCTCCATTCTCACGCCGCAGCGCCGTAGAGCGATCCCCAGGACCGGCCACCGATCTCCAGGTCGGTCGCCAGCGGGACGCCGTAGAACGAATCGACCGCCATCAGGCGCGAGACCTCGCGGCCCACCTCTTCGGCGTCAGTTTTACTTGCTGTGAAAAGAACTTCATCGTGTACCGGCAAGCGAAGGAACTCGGTCAGCCCTGCCTCGTCCAGCCGCAACAGTGCCTCGGCGAGCACATCTCGCGCGGTGCTCTGGACCACATAGTTGGTCGCCGCGTAGAGCCGTCGTCGGTCCAAGGGGATCACCCTCCCGCTAGGAGTGACGACCTCCTTGCGCCCGTACTTGGCCCGATTCTCAAGTCGACGCGAGTAGCGGACGATGCCGCGGTACACGCGGTCGTACTGCCGGATGGCGTGCTTGACCTGATCGACAGGCGCGCCTGTCTGCCGGGCCAGCGTGGAAGCGCCGCCGCCGTAAAGCTTGCCGAACCCGACTCCCTTCATGAGGTCGCGCTGCCGCTTGCTGTAGTCCTTGCCGTACACCAGTTCGGCCGTGTAGCCGTGCAGGTCCTTACCGTCCAGAATGGCCTGAATCATCACGGGGTCGTTGGACAGAGCGGCAATGACCCGCATCTCCACCGCCTGGTAGTCGACGGACCCGATCACCCACGTGTCCGAGTCCGCGAGGATCGCGCGGCGGATGCGCCACTCCCGCGACGGAAGTTGTTGCAGCGGTGGGCCACTGATAGACATTCGCGCTGTGCGCGCCTTCAGTGACGCGATACTCGGGTGTATTCGGTCGTTCGCGTCCCGGCCTTCCAACATTGAGTCCACATAGGACTTTTTCCACTTGCTCGCGCGCTTCGCCCGGAGAACCGCCTCCGCCAGTGGGTTGGGGTCGCGCGCCCCGACGCGTTCCCAGTCGCGGTTGAGGTCGGCTAGAGGAGCGAGAACTTCCTTGTCCACCTTGAACGAACCCGCGTCCGTAGTCTCGGTGAGGACTTCCCCCATACCGAGCAACGCGGCCGAGACCTGGTTCGGCGCGTTGACGGAGGTGACTCCGAACATCGCGGCCACACCGGACCACTCGGCCGCCTCCGTCTTGAGCGAGTCGGACAAGCCAGTCAGGTAGGCGGGGTCCACTCTCATGCCCGTGCGCGCCATCTTCGCGCACACCAAGGCGACCTCGCGTTCGAACCTCGCCAACCCGTCGAAGCCGCGGTTGCTGGCCTCGGCGGACAGCACGTCGTACAGCCGACGGCCGAGGATGACGTCAAGGCCCGCGTACAACAGGTACAGCGGGTTCCACAGGTCGATGTACGCCCAGCCGGTTTCCTTCGTGTGGCCGATTGCGTGGAACTCGCCGTACAGCTCAGCCGCTGGGTCCGGGGCCGCTGGGTCGACGTACCGGGCGGCATTCGCCTTGAGCCCCTGCCCGCTCCCGCCGTCTTCCGGGCCGCGCGGATCGCACAGGTGCGCCAGGATTGCCGTGTCCGTGACACGCTGCCACAGGTCGTCCAGGTCGACCTCGAGGTGCCGGTTGACCACTAGGGCGTCGAACGTGACGTTGTGGACGGTGAAGCCTGGAACACGTCGCAGTGCACGGGCGCACTCTGCACGCACGCGCTCTGCTTGCCGAGCGTCCTGCCCCTGACGGTCCACAGGCAGGACCCACGCTGTGTGGCGGTCGCCGAACTGGACCAACCTCACGCGGAAGTCGGACCGCCAAAGGTTCAGCCCCGTGGTTTCGGTGTCGAAGGCGACGACCTGTCCGCCGACCGCTTCGACCCACGACCGGAAGGACACGAGGTCGTCCGTGTCCTGGACGACGTTCACCGTCACGACGTCGCCTGCGACAAGTGCCGGGAGCGACAGCAAAATTCTCCTTCCGTTTCCTGGCAGCACGAAGCGCCGCCCGCGGTCGCCCGACGGTGGCTGTTCCTGCCTCGGCGTCCTTCTAGACCTGCGCGAGTTCTTCCGCGCTCGCCTTCCGCACTCCGCGGAGTTGCTGTCCGCGCGCGGTCCGTCCTATCCGGACCTTGCGGTTCTCCAGCTGCTTCCGGAACGTGTTCTTGCCCCAGGATCGTTGTGCAGAACCAAGTTCTATGTCGGCCCAAGTCTCGTACATCTGGAAGGCGTCCTCGAGCATGATCCGCCCGGCGGGGTCGCGGACCAGGATGCCGGGCAGGAACCCGTCCAGGATGTCGGAGGACCGGCGGTATTCGTCAACGGCCGCACGCACCGAGTCCGGTTCGCCCAGCCCACCCGCGTACCACTCGACCGCGCCGCGCACCGCCCACGCCGCGATCCCGGTGGCTTCACCGAGCAGCGCCTCCGGCAACGTCGGGTCCTTATCGGCTCCGGTGAACTCGCGGACGAACGGGACTAGCCGAGTTCGTCTCCAGAATCCGTCGTCCTGTCCACGGACGTCCGGCCGGTAGTTGGTGGCCATGATCATGAGCGCGGTCGGGCTGAACACGAACTGACCCTTATACAATTCCCGGGCGACGACGGGATCCCCCGCCGTCAACTGCTTCAGCAACGCCTCGTTCAGCCGTAGCCCGTCCGACAGCTCGGACAGCACCGCCAACCGAACACCTCGCAGCGCAGCGAGCGCAGGGTTGGCCGCACCCGGATCGAACGCCCGTGTCTGTGCAATCGCCGCCTGCGCCACGTGGCCTGTAATCCCCCGGAAGACCTCTCCGATGGTGTTGAGGAAGACGGATTTTCCGTTGGAGCCGTGGCCGTAGAGCAAGGCGAACACATGCTCGCGGGTCTCGCCCGTGATGCCGTAGCCGACCAGACGTCGCATGAAGCCCGGCATGTCCTCATCCCCGGGGAACACCTCGGAGAGAAACCGAGTCCACCGTGGGCCTTGGGCGTCCGGGACGTAGTCCAGGTCCACCCAGCGAGTGAGCCGGTCCTCGCGGCGGTGTTCCCGCAGGGTTCCGGTGCGTAGGTCGACGGTGCCGTTGCGGAAACTCAGGAGGTCGCGCCGGGAGTCGAACTCGTGCACCTCGGCGGAGGTGATAGTGCGGAGGTGTTCCAATGCCGCCTTGATTCCGGCGTCCATGTGCATCCGCCGTGTCCGCTTCACGGCCTCGACGTAGTCCGCGTGCTGCTGTTGGTCTTCTCGGCTTCCTCCCTTGTCGCCCTTGGGCATCTGGGCGAGTTCGCGGGCCATCGCGTCCGCGACCCGGTGTCCGATCGCACGTTCCTGGGTTTGCGACATCACCCGCCACACCCGGCCGTCCCAGGTCAGGAACCCCACGCCGTCCACGTGCGCGGTGTCCTTGCCCACGATCGACAGCGCCAGGCGGGCATTTTCGATGTCGGTTCCCGCCGTCGCCTTGACGACAGGTCGGGAAGCCGGCGGTGTGGCGACCGGGGTGGGGTGGGCCGCGGGTTCGGGAACCCATTCAGGTGCGTCGGCCACCGCACGGTGGAACGCCGGGGGGAAGAGGTCCGCGGCCCGCTTGCGCCAGTCCGCGACGTCCTCCGCGTCCGGCGGCACCACCAACACGCGGGGTCTGATGCCCAGTGCCGAGAGGTTCGCGCCGAGGGCGTTGTTGAAAGCTGTTCCTCCTCGGTCGTTGTCTCCGGCGAGGATCACGTCACCCCCGGTTTGGGTGGCCAGCTCCGCAACGGCGCGTGCGGTTCGTGCGTCCCGCGCGAGGCCCGAACCCCTGACGACCAGAGCCGTGTACCCGGCCGCCACCACCGTCAGACCGTCGCCCGGCCCTTCAGTGACCACGATGGTGGGGAACGAATCGGCTGTACGCATGACCGCGGTGGCACCCCATCGCGCGTCTTCCGGGTTGGCGAGGGTCATCCACCGCGCAGGGCACCCGGTGCCGAGGTCGCGGCCTTGCAGTCCGTGCGGAGCCCCTGCCGACGTAAGGAACGGCACGACCAACCGGGGGTGTGCGAGGTAGCCCGCCGACCGGAAGTCCCGCGCCCGGCCGAGGTCGACCGTGCCGTCATCGCACCCCAGGTGCAGTTGCCGCGCCGTGTCTTCGGTCAGCCCGAACCGGTCCCTTACGTAGGCGGCTGCCCGCGAACCTGCGAACCGGGCTGCCGCGGCTCGGACGTAGGTTCCGAGGGCCGCAAGGTCCGCCACCCCCGGTTCGGCGGCCGGCGCGTTGCCCAGGGTCGCGGAGCCGGACACGTCGAACAGGTCGGAGTCGTGCAGGCCCGCCGCCTTGAGCACATCCTCGCGCCGGCAACCGGCGCGGCAGTGGACCAGCGCTTTCCCGTCCTCCTTGAGGCTCACCAAGAGGGAGGGCCGGCGGTCGGCGTGGGCTGGGCACCTCACGAGGACGCCACCTCGTTCCTCCGTGACCGGGCCGCCGAATCTGGTCAACAGGGAGTCAATGTGCACGGATCACCTCCGGTGACGCGGTGGTTTCGACCAAGGTGCGTGCGAGTAGCCGCACGGCATGATCCGCTTGTGCCGGCACCACGCCGTTGCCGAAGAGTTGGCGCATCGCGGTCGCCGACAGCCCTGGGACCCCTGTGACGTGGCCAGGTTCCAAACCCATCATCCATTCCAGGAACTCGGGGGTTTCGGCGTGCGTCCCCTGCCGCCCTGGACGGGTGGGCGTCGGTGCCGCTATGCCTCTCACTCGTGCCCATCGCGCGACGGCGCACGTGTAGCCACCGAGGTCCACGAGTTCGGCACCTGCTCCCAGCTCTGGAATTCTCGGGGCAAGATCCCTTGCGCCAACTCCAGACTCTGAGACAGGCTCGGCCCCGATGCCCCTCCCTCCGAAGGCGGGCGGGTCGCCCACCGAAAGGAGGTCCGTTTGGTGCCCGTGCGCGGCGTCGGCAGCAACGACGAACAGCCGACGTCGGATGTGCGGCGCGCCGACGTCGGAAGCGCGAACAATCGCCCACGCCGCGTCGTACCCGAGTTCGGCAAGATCCGATAGAACTTCTCCGAATCCTCGGTGCAGGTGTGCCGAGACGTTCTCCAGCACGATGACTCGTGGTCGAAGAACGCCAATTCCCGCAGCGATGTGCGGCCAGAGGTGGCGCGGGTCCGCCGATCCAAGCTTCCTCCCGATGTGCGAGAACGGCTGACACGGATACCCCGCCGAGAGGATGTCGACCCGAGGCACGGTCCTCCAGTCGATACGTGTCACGTCGCCCAGGTTGGGCAGGCCCGGCCAGTGGTGGGAGTGAACCGCGACGGCGGCTGGTGCGGTGTCGGCGAACCACACAGTGCGCGAGGCGAGCGCGAGGTTGACCCCCATGTCCAGCCCGCCATAGCCGGAGCAGAGCGAACCGAGGCTCAACATCACAGGTCCACCACCGCCAGCAGCACCGCGGCGAGGGCGAGCACGCCGAAGCACAGCCAAAACACCACGTGCTGACTCACCGCCCGAACACCCAGTCCGCCAACGCCGTCAGCCCCCAGACCACGAGGGCGAGTACCACCAGGTCCAACACGAAAATCACCAGCAGCCCGAACAGGCCGGCCTTGATCTCTTCGTCCACGATCCCCTCTTCCCTTTGCCATAACAGAAGACGCCCCCGAACACCGTCTGCAATGGACGGTGTCCGGGGGCATCCTCGGATGAGATCAGGCAGTGCCCTTGATCTCGATGACAGGGCGGGTGTAGGAGACCTCCCGCCCCTTCTTGGTCGTGTACTCCACGAGTTCGAGGCGCAGCACCGCGCGCACGGGAGCCGCCTCCAGGCCGCGCTCGATCTCCGCCAGGTCGTTGACCAACGACCACGACCCGGTGGTGAACAGGAAGTAGCCGAGGTCCGGGGCGTCCGCGAGGCGGAACTTCAAGCTGATGTCCGGCCGGGGGCCGGTTCCCGCCTTGCTGTCCGCCTTTCGGTCAGCGAGCGAGCGCGGACATCCGCAAGCCTGGCCCACCTTGTCCTCGGCGGGGTGCCCCGTCACGTAGTACGCGCCGTCGCACACGTGGATGGGACCCGCCTGACCGTACAGCGCCATTCGCGAACGGAGTGCGTCCGCGCTCTCGATCACCACCTCGACGGCCGCAGTGGTCGTTTCGACGTCGAACGGGTCGCGGGCTTCGTCGTCCGGGCTGACGACGACCCTGCCGCCGAACAGCGCGCTGACGCGCTCCGCAACGTCCTCATCGTCGGAGACGAAACGCCACTCGGACAAGGCGACCGGTCGCCGGCCGACCAGCTTGCCGCCCTTGAGCTTCCCCACAACGTCATCCATGAAAGGGTTACGTAGCTTGGGCTTGGAGTCAGGGTCGGTCTCGAAAACACGCAGTGCCAAGGAGTTTCCGTTCGTCGGAGACAATTTTAGTGACGCTCGAACGGGCCGCCGAAGACGGCTTCGAGCGGATTGCGAGAACGGCCGCGGATCATGTCCACCTGGCGGGCCGCGGCCTCGCGAGCGGTTTTCGAGGCCAGTGCGTCCCTCGCGGCCATGCGGCGGTAGTCGGCACGTTCCTCGGCCAGGGTCAACAACGCGGCGGCAAGCTGTTGCGCTTCGCCCTTGTCCAGGTGGATCGTGGCGTTGCCGACCTTGATCGATGCCACCAAGTCCGCCTCAAGGCCACCCGGTGTCGTCGGCACGCTGTAAAGGCGCAACCTCCGACTGCCACGTCGGATAGTGATCGGGTACCGGCTTGTTTCCTTGACCTCCGCACCCGGCGGAAGGTTCGACGGTTCTACCTCGGTCTGGTACGTGATCGTCCACTTGGGCATGTTCGACCCGCTTTCTCGTGGCTACCTGGTTTTCCTGCGGGTCGCTCCCGTGGTGACCGTGGAGTCGTGGTATGCCTCGCCGATCACGGTGTGCCTGATGGCGGTCTCCCAGTCGAATACCCGACGCAGCACGAGGAATGCGTCGAAGACGTCCCGGCCTGCACGCGCGGGCACCAACTTCCAGCCCTCCGGCCGGACGTGGAACACGGCGTGTGCGTCGACCGCGGGCACGGCGATTTCCGCCCCGGCCCTGGTGACGATCTTGTCCGCGTTGGCGTACGCGGCGAGTTGCATAGCCACCGGTTCGTGGACACCCGACCGCGTGGACTTGGTGTCACCCATGAATGTCCGACCGTCGATCTGCGCGATCCAGTCGAACGACCCGGCGTACCTGTGCTCGGCGGACCACACCGAGTCCTCCACGTGAAGGAAACGGGGTTGGCACGTGTCGAGGAAGTCATCGATGTGCGCGAGGTAGGGGACCAACTCCGGGTGCGGTCGTCCGATCGGCAAGCCGAGTGCCCGCTTCTCGAACAGGTCGTGAACCTCGGTGCCGACGTCGGCGGCTTCCGAAACGAACCTCCGGGACGCACCCTTGATCATGTCCACTGCTGCTTGGCGTTGGCCACCGACCAGGAGTTGGACGACCGCGCCGATGTTGTCGGCCGCGTACTCCGCCGCGAGCTTGGACGCCCACGGAGTGAGGAAGGGTTTGGGAAGCATATCCAGGATGGACGTCACTCCCGGGAATTTCTCTTGCGTCTCGGGGTGGACGTAGTAGCGGCTTCCGTTGCGCTTGATCGTGGTAAGACCTGCCATCGTTTCTCTTTTCGCCGGGGTATCTCGTTACACCGATAACACCCCCCGACGGCACCCGATCAGCAACCTACCGTGACGAGAGTCACACGCAGAACCAAACGCACCCTACGGAAACGGGACACCCCTTACCACGCCCATGAAAAGGAAAACCCCGGCCACCAGCAGGCGACCGGGGTCCCGAAGCTCGGACGTTACCCTTCGGCACGAGGAAAATGCTTGCGCCACAGTGCGACGGCAGCAGGGAGCGTGCGCGCGAGGTCGTCGGCCACGGCCGCGAGGCTCGCCGCGTCGTCCGGCGTCATCGCCGTCTGTGGGACGTACTCCCCCGCTGCCTCCGCGTCCACATCGGCCCGCAGGCGGTCCCGCGTGGCGGTCATCAGCGCCAACAAGGATTGCGGTCCAACACGGAGTTCGGAGGACATCGCGCGGACGGTCGCCAACTGTGCCCCACGCCGCTTGTTGTTCGACTCCGGGCGCATACCGTAGGTGTGACACAACTCCCGGTACCGCACGTCATCGCCCCCCGCCTCGGCCCGTAGGTGGTCCCTTGCCGCGTCACTCGAATAGTGACGGACCGTGACGAACAGAGCGTCGTGGTCCTGCGAATCCATGCCCGCCAACCGCCGGGCATTGGCGAATTCGGTCCTGTAGGCAAAAGTCCGGCCTGTGACGTCGGGACTACCGTCATCCCTCGGAAATGTCGTCCGAAAGTTGATGATCGCTTTCCCGAGAATTTTCTTTGCATCTTCCGCGCCTCGGCCACCGGCTCGCTTCATTGCCGACACCAGTGCTTTGAGCGCCGCCGGACGGGCCTCCGAATCGACTCGCAATTGGTTGGCCCCTTCTATTTCGGGTCACGCCGGTATCGCGCGCAGACTAGCATGGGGGCTCGCACTCAACTGCGGGACGAACTCATGGTTGACGCAGGAAGGTGCGTATCCCGCCGGGTCCGTCCGCAGCCCGCCAGGTCTCACATGCCGCGTGCGTCCGCCTCGACCGGGGTCACGAGGCGGTGGACCACCACGCCGGTCCCTGCGGTGAGGGCCGCCGCGAGGAAGTCCGCCACAACGCCCACGTCCATGCCCGCGAAGCCGGGGACGAACTTCACGGCGAGCGCCGCGAGGGTGCCCAGCACGGCCCAGCCGATCGCGGGAAAGGCGTTGAACAGCTCTACCACTCGTCGTTTCAGGGGTTTGTTCCTTCCGTATTTGAACCGCGTGTCGGACGCGGTGGGCTTGCCCGGGTGCAGCGGGTCACCCGCGGGTTTCGGGGTGATCCGGTTGTCCTCGGCCGGCCGGGAACAGGGGGCGCAGCCACCGGTCCTCGTGCACCGCGACGCTCACCCTGATCTCGGCCACGTCCTCGGCGAGGGAGTCCAGGCGGGCCGCCACCGGTGCCACGGCAGCAGTCACCGCCGTGTCGATCGCCTCGGCCGACATGCGCCGGGTCTTGCGATGGGACAGGTAGCTCGGGCCAGCGGTCACGAGGACCCCGGCGAAGCCGATCAGGGCAAGCAGCACGGGTTCGTTCATGTCACCTCGTGGGGCAGTCGGACCGGCCAGTCACCGGGTTCGCCGGTCCACACGGCGGATTCGGCCTGGTTCCCGCCGTCGGACAGGACCGAGGCCGTCCCCGAGGCCATCGCAGGAACCGGGTAGCCGGGCACACTCGCGCCGGTGATCATGGTCCCCTCGGCCGACGCCGTGGGAAACGCGCCGAGCGGGGCCAGGAACACGTACTCGGGTTCGCGCGCGAACACCGGGTTGCGGTTGCTTGACTTCGCGAGCCAGAAGTCAAGGAACTGGGTTTGCGCGGCGGTGAAACCTTTCGACAGCGCGTCGGCCGAGAAGTCCGGATTCCGTTCGTACCGGGTGGACTGCTGTTTCACGTTCACGTGCAGTTCGATGTTGCCGCGTTTGAGGACGCGTTGGGCGTCGGTGTCCGACCACTGGTCGGTCGGCATCCCGTGCAGCCAGGCGACCTCGAATTGGGACCACACCGAGGTCCCAGCCGCGCCGGTGCCGCCGGTCACCTGCCATCGCTGGGTGTTCCGTGAGGCTGCGCCCATCGTGGAAGTCAGCCACACCTCGGCGGCGCAGCCTTGGATGAGGATCAGGTGGAACCGGGCGACCATGACCGGGTAACGGGGGTTGGTGAGCGAGATCGCGTAGACCTCGTGGTCCTTGGGGGTCCATGTGGTGCCGGCCTGCTCCATGTGCAGCTCACGCGCGTTGGCCGCGTCGTTGGTCGTGAGCAGTTGCCTGTAGTTCAACGACTTCCCACCGCGTTCCAGTGCGGCGAGGCGCTCCTCGAATCCGCGGAACATCGCGCCGAGGCTCGGTGGCAGCGTCGGGTTGTCAGGCAACCTCGAACACCTCCACGGGGGCGACGGTCGCCGCCACGGACTCGGCACCGGAGGCGTCCACCGCGACGCCGATCTCCGTGACAAGCCATTCGCCGGCCACGTCCACCAGGCCACGTCCACCGACGACGTCCACCACGTCACCGACCGCCAAAGCGGAGAGACCGAGCGACGCGTCCGGATACACCTCGATCGCGGGCAGCAGTACCGGCGCGGACTGGGCACGGGTCACGTTGTCGGCTTTGGCCTTTAGGGTCTGGTACTCCTTGACGTCCGACGCCGAGACGACGGCCTCAAGGCGGGGGTGGACCGTGGACGGCCTGGCCGAGGTAGCCCAGAGCTGTTCGGGACCGTCGCCGGCTCCGGTGAACAACGCGAAGTTCCGCACGCTCTTGCCGCCGAGCTTCGCGGTGTTGATGTCGCAGTTCACCCCGTCTTCGAGCACTACCTCACGGCGACGTCCGGTGGCCGGGTAGCGGATGCGGAACCACACGCCCAACTCGTCCTCGGCCGGGCCGGTCCACTCGGCTTCGAAAGCGAAGCCGAACCCGTCGATCACGTCCGCGAGCTGCTCCACCGCCTCGCCGATGCTCTTGTGGTCGTATTCCTGGTACGTGCGGTCTCGCAAGACCCCAGTCATTTCGGTGCCGAAGCGGATCATGCCCAGGTTCGAGCCGGGACCGTAGGTCGCCGCGTGCTGAACCAGGCTCCGTGCGATGGCGGCTTGGTCCACCTGCGTGAACTGCAAGGTGGTGTGCACGTGGCGCAGGCGGTAGTAGGACAACCAGCCTTCGCACTGCAAGGTCATCGTGCCCGCCGCGTAGTCCACTTCCGCGTCCCAGTACAGACCCGACCACACGAACCGGCCGTCACGCTCGACGTAGACCGCGGTCGCGGCACCGGGCACCAGGGAGCCGGCATTGACCCGGGACACAGTCGGCTCGACTTCGACCACCAGGGCGGCCGAGCCCGGCGAGTTCCGGGTGTTGGTGTAGTTCAGCGACTCCACCGGCAGCTCGCCGTGGACGTAGCCGGTCAACACGTCCTGGAACAGGACCCGATAGGAGGCGGTCACGCTCCTCCTTTCAGCGGCCGAGGTATTCGAGGGTGACCCACGCGGTGTAGGTCAACGTCGGATTGCCGGACAACGGGAACCACGTGGCTTGGACCTTCATGGGCGCAGTTGCCTGAGCGGCGGTGACGTTGCCCGTCCACGAAATGAGTTGGTGCATGGTGCCCGCGCCGGAGAAACCAGTTCCGCGCGTCGCCGTCGCCGTGATGTCCGGCGTGTACAACGCACCGTTGGTCCAGTCGAACCTGACTTGCGACAGCCCGGACACGTTGGCATCCGAGTAGACCATGATCCCGATGGACCACCGGCCCTCGCGGTTCAATCGGATGGTGCCGCCGCTCAATGTCGCAATGCCACCGTCATGACCGGCCGCGAAAGCGTTGGCGGGCAACGTGGTCAGCGTGGTCGGCGGGACACTGGCGGAGGCCACCAGGCCGTGATGCGCCCGCACGGTGTCCCCAACAGGCTGCCAGCCGGTTGCGGAACCCGTGTAACACCAGAGGGTGTAAGGGTCGCGCGTGACCGCGAGCGAGCCCTCGACGGGGTTGTCGAACGCCGTGTTGCGCGCCGCGATCGAGGCGAACCGCGGAACACCCACCGGGTACCAGCGGGTGTCACCCCACACCCAGGCGTTCCCGTTGGCCCAGTCCGCCCACACTGTTCCCGCTCGCGCATCGGTCGGCCTGGTCGAGCCGGACAACACGGTGCCGCCTAGAAGATGCTGACCGTTGGCTAGCCGGCGGCTGGTCTTGGTCGGCAGTTGCGAGGACGCGGCAGAGGGAACGGTGATCTCGTCCAGCAGCAACGAACCCGGCACGGTCGGCGCGACCGGGGTTCCGCTCGGCGTGCCGGCCCGGGTCTCCAATCGCCACGTGCCAGCACCGAGACCAACGGGTGGGACCGCATAAGCAACCAGGGCGTCCACACGGGTCTGAGTCGAGTGCGGAGGTGCGATAGCGACGGACACCGAGGCCGCGGACTCGGCCAGGAACACGCCGGGAAAACCCGAACTCGGCGACGGCAACGCCACCACGCCGGGGGACACGGTCACCGTGTAGTCGCCGCCGTTCACCGTGGACTGCAAGGCGTCATTGCCGAGGAACCCGGGCTTCCCGCCCAGGATGGCGGACAGCACGCGGCGGACGGGGTCGGCGTTGAACTCGGTGTTGTCCACGAAGATCGGCGGCAGAATCATGGTCTGCACGGCCACTCGCGCACCTCCAATGTGCTCACACCCATGTCGCTGACCACTCCGCGATCAGTTCGGGTTCGGGGCCGGTGTCGGTCAGGCGGACGCCGCGCAGGCCGAACGTCGAGAAGCCGGGTGGCGCGGTCAACCACGTGTTGCGGCGACCCGGGGTGAGGAACCTCGGAGTGCCGTTGAACAGAACGTCGCGGGTCGCGGTGTCCACGGTCAGCCACTGCCCGGCCAGAAGGGTGTAGGCGAACTCCAACTGCTCGCCGGTGCCGAGGTTGACCACCGCGGGGTCGCCGATCGGTCCGCGTAGCGTGAGCCGGAGCGGGGCAGCGAAGTCGCCGGGGTTGTCCACCCGGACGACCTCGGCACTCTGCGACTGGCCGAAGCGGACCGGGAACACCAACGGGAACCGGATGCCCGATCCCGGTGGTGCGATCGACGCTGGCAGGGTCGCGCGACCCGTTCCGGACGTCGTGCTCAGGACGAACGGCTCCGGGCAGTACAACTCCACGCTCATCGTCGCGTAGTGGTGCGTATAGGCCCAGTCCATGACTGTCACCCGCTTGCGCACTTTCCCCCACACCACGCGCGACCCGCCGCCTGCCACACCGGGAAACCGGAAGCTGAACGGGGACACGGAACGGACGGGAGCGAACGCCTCGTTGAGCGCGGCCATGTTCGAAGCGAATTCGTCTGCGCTTTCCGCGTTCACCTCGATCACGAGGGTGACCGTGCGCGCACCAAGCCAATCGGTTCCCGATATCTCGCCGTGCCGGTTCAGCGTCGCCCTGTCGTTGGTACGCACCGCGGGCGCGTCGAGCAGCCCCGCGATTTCAGTGAACGACAGCGGAGAACCGGGTACGCCGATTACGACCCCCCGGTACTCCGCGGTCCAATCCTGGGAGAGGGACACCGGTACGGATGCGGTCCCGATTACCACGGTTATCACCTCCCCGTGTTGCGCACAGCCCATGCGACTTCGTTGCCGATACGAACCGGGTCGGCATTGGTCGTCGCGTAGACGTTGACCGTGGTGGTGCCACGCTTCGTGGGGCCGGGTCCATCTTGCGGAGCGGTGTCGGTGCCGTTGGTACCGTCCTTCGTGCCGGTAGTACCGGCCATCGCAACCACGGCACCACCCGCAGCCAGGGCAAATGCCAGTGGAGTACCGAGGTCGGAACCGGCCAGTTCGCTCGCCATCGTGGCCGCGAGGCCACCGACCGCGGCGATAGCCGGTGCCGTGTTGCCGGTAATACCGACAGCGATACCGGGCGGAATCCACCGGCCCACGTCTGCGAACGAACGAGACGGCGAGTGGATGCCAAGCGCGTCCTTCGCCCACGACGGAAGCAGGTTCCCGAAAAAGCCGAGCACCTTGTCCTTCAGCCACCCGGCCGCGTTCTCGATGCCGCGCCACAGCCCCGAAAGCAAATCGCCGCCCGCTGATACCAGCAGCGAACCTGTTTGCCCGATGGACGAGACCACTCGACCCGGGAGCCCACCGAGCCAGGAAAGCAATTCCAGCAGCTTCCCGACCGCTGCGTCATACACGCCACCGAACCATCCACCTACCTTCGCAGGTAGTCCACCGAGCCAGGCCACCGCGTCGAGGAGTGAATTCACCGCGCCGACTACCGCATCGACCGCCCATTGCCAGGCAGCCTTGGTCCAGCCAACAATGGCGTCCCAGTTCGCGATAATCAACGCGACCAGGCCAACGACGGCCGCGATGATCCAGCCCACCGGCCCCATAGCCAGCACCCAAGCGGCGGCCATCTCCGCGGCCCGGATGAGGGATTGGACGCCCATCACCACCCAGCCCGCCACGACGGACGCGGCTGTCCCCGCCATGCTCGCGACCATTACTGCGCCTTGGACGACGAATCCGCCGGAGGCCAGCATGAGCGAACCCAGGGTGCGAGCGGACGACAATGCCCACGCCGCAGCGACCTTCGCCCCTTCGACCGTCGCTTGCACGCCCATAAGTGCGTACGCGCCGACGACCTTGGCCGCATTCACTGTTGCCGCCGCGCTTTGGGCGATCCAGGCACCCACAGCGCGAGCACCGGCCGCCACTTGGGAAAGGGCCGCGCTGGAAGCTGCGAGTTGGGCCTTGACCCAGGCGGCTGCCTGCTGTGCACCCGAAATCGTGGACGTGACGCCGGCCGCCACCATCGCGGGCACGAACAGCGCCGTGATCAAACCCGCAATCACGGCCACGGCCGTCCCGTTGTCCGCCACGAACCGCGCGGTGGCCGCGAGCGCGGGGACCACCGTGGCGTCGAGGATCGCGCCGACCACCGACAGCGCCGGCCCGAGGTTCGCCGACAGCCACCCGACGACTTGGCCCAGGATCGGAATCACCTTGCCGCCGACCACGTCGACAAACGCGGTGGAGACCGATCTTGTGAACGCGTCAATGTTCGCGGATGCGTTGTCGTGCAGTGACTTTCCGAGCCGGTCCGCTGCACCGCCCACGCCGGAAAGTGCGTTCCGCATGGGGTCGAGCGCGGCCAACGCGTCGATGTTTCCCAGGTCTTCGAACTGGGTGCCGAACAACCCGACCGCGGCCGTCTCCCGCTTGACTGGGTCCTGAATGGACAGTACGCCGGTCAGGATCTCCCGGAACGCGCCCTTGGCGGACTCTCCGCCCGCAAGGATGCGTTGCGCCATTGCTTCGGCGTCGAGGCCGATCGCCTGGTATGCCTCGACGGACTTCTTGGACATGTCGACCGAGCGAATCCGGAATTCCTTCAGGGCATCGCCGGCCTTGTCCAGCTGGATTTTGCCGCCCTGCGCGGCCTTGGCGAGCACGCCGAACGCCTCATCGCCGCTGAAACCCAGTCCCTGGAAGAACACCGAGTACTCGTCGGAGGCGTCCAACAGCTCTTGCCGCACCGACACCGGAACGCTTTGCATACCTCGGGTGATCAGGTCGAACGCCGCGTTGGCGTCGGCGGCGAGCCCGGTCCGCAACAGGATGCCGACCGAGTTCACCGCGCCGTTGACGTCGACCTTGAACGCTGATGCGAGGTCCGATGCCTTGCCCGCCAACGCTTCGAGCTGTCCGCCGTCCATCTTTCCGAGCGTGGACACCACGGCCTCGACCGAGGCGGTGACTTGCTCGAACGACTCGCCGTAGCCCTGGGCGTAGAGCTGCCCGGCGGCCCGGCCGTACCTCGCCGCTTCGTCCGGTGTCGCGCCGAGGGCAGCGCCGAGGGCGGCGGTGATCCTCCCCCGGTCCAGTGACTCGGCGATTGCGCCGCCGAGCCCGCCCGCAGCGACCAGAGCTGTCCCCATCTTCGCGGCGTGCTTGGCCACGTCGGACGCTGCGTTGCCGACTTTGGACGCGAACCCGGCGACCCCGCCTTCGCCCTGGGTGAGCTTGTCCACCAGGTCCTTGATGTCCCCGAGGATCGTGACCTTGATCGGCTTGGCCATGCCCCGGACCCCCTTAGATCATCACCGGCTCGCGGCGGGCACCTCGACTGTTTCCCTTGTGCGCCTTCGTATCCGCCCTCATGGCTTGGACCAGAGCGCGAAACTCGTCCAGCCGTAGGCCCTGCACGTCGGACCAGGTGAGGCCCCGGAAGTGATCGATCAGTCGGGCTTTCGTGACTGCGCGCGCCGCGCGGCCCTGTTGGGCGCGGGAGCCTCGCCGTTTCCCTCTGCGTCCGAAGTGGACACAGCCATACGGACGTGTGCCGCGTCTTCCCAGGTGAACTCGGCGTTGTCCCGGCGCTGGACGACGTAGGCGACTGCGCGCAGGAACCTGCCCTTGCGCGCACCCTTCTCCCCGACACTGTCGATCGACGCGTCGATCAGGTCTTCGATGGTTTCGATCTCGCCCACCGTGAGGTCGTTGACGTCGATGGTCATCACCCGGGACATGCACACCTCTAGCTCTCGATGTTGTCGCGCATCAGCGCGGAAATGAGTTCGCGGAAACGTGTCGCGTACTGCTCGCGCATTGCGTAGGCGGCACGGAACAGGAAGGCGTGGGGCTTGATTCCCCGGCGAGGCCAACCGAAATGGATGGGACCGGCGTAGAACTTCGTCCGCCCCTTGGCCGAACCTGCTCGCACCACCGCACCGTTGACCGAGGACGATGGTGCGACCGACGCGGCGAGCGAGCCTGACTGCTTCGGGGCGTCCGCGCGGGCGGGTGGCACCACCAGTGCCGCCGTTTCCTTGTGTGCCTGCCGTAGCCCCCGGGCGAGACCCTTGTCCTTGGTGTCCCGGATGGCTTTGCGGAGTTCCTTGTGCCCTTCCACGCGCACTTGGAACTTCACGATCTCGGCCTAGTCACCGGGCTCCGTGTAGACCACCGAGACCGCAGCCGAGGTCCCCGGGTCGAGGATGGCGAACGGCAGCGTCATGCGGGTCAGGTCGTCAAGGCTCGCCTCGGGGGATTCCCCGGTGAACTGGATCGCGGGGCAACGCAGCTCCAGCGCCGAGCCACCCGTCACACCGTCGTAGGCGACGCGGAAGCCCAGGACCGCGCCGGCGAGGAACGACTCGTAAAGCGGAAGCGTCGCCGTGTCGAACTCGACCTCAAGCTCACCCTCGTAGGAGGGAAGCTCGGCCCGCTTGGGCTGCGCCTTGAGCTGGTTTCCCCGGATGAACCGGCGGTCGGTCTTGAGCCCGCGATTGCCCTTGGCGGACCACTTCGTCACTGCCACCGGCGTTTCGGTGCCGTTGCGCGTCAGGTAGACCACGCCGCGGGTCCAGTCGTAGGGGACCGACGTTTCCGGGTAGTCGATCGGCAGGGGCGGCCCGTTGTGGCTCACGGTCTGGAAATCGAACGTGGCCTTGAACTTGAGTGGGTTCTCGACCTCCTGTTCGAACTCCCACTCGGTGACCACGCAGCCAACGTGCTTGTACGGGACCGTGCCGCCGTCGACCTTCGGACGGACCATCTGCGCGGTGAAGCTCGCGGGCACCGTGCTTCCGGCGGTGGCGAACGTGTGGGCGTCGCCTGTGCTGGAGACGGTGTCGAACGCGGCGGTCAGCAGGGTGCGTGCGCCATCGTCCAGAAGGTCGAGTTCGAGTTCGCCCTCGCCGCCCATGTCAACGATCCGCCGGCGGTCGGCACGGACGGTCTGCAAACCGGAACGGAACCCCTTGGATTCCACGAATTCGGGCTTGGCCTTCCAACTGTCGGACTGTCCCTCGTAACCGCGGGTCGCCGACGCGGCCACTCCGTACGCGGACTCAGCGCCGATCGAGATAGCGGCGTCTAGCGCCACGTGCGAACCTCCTAGGACTGGAGGCGAGCACGCACCCGGATCGTGACGTCGCACTGACTCGCGGTCCCGAGGATGGCGTGTTCGCCGATGGTGGTGAGCGAGCGGATAGGGCGGAGGTCGACCAGGCCCGCCACACTGGTGGGCTGGAACGCGAGGACCAGCTCGACAACCGCCGATTTCAGGGCGAGCGCCGCGCGTTCGGCGTGGATCGGGTCACCTGCCTCGGCGGCGACCATGCGGATGGTCAGTTCCGCGGTGAGGTTGGTCGGTTTCCGTCGACCGGCCACCATCGCTACCGGTTCAAGCTCGGGCTCAACGGTCTCGGTGAACCACACCGACCTCCGGGTCTGGTCGGCTCCGGGGTCGGCCCAGGTGACCGACACCCTGGTGCCTTTGAACTCGGCTTTGAGCGCGGAGAACAGGGCTTCCTTCGTGGCAAACGGGATGTCGACGGCCGGACCTCCTGTCACCCGAACGGCGGGCGCACCCGGTGCGCGTTGAGGACGGCGTTGACCTCGGGCAGGCTGACCGGCCGCCACGGGCCGCCCGCCTGTGCGAGGTTTTGGGTGCCGAACTCGCTGATGACCGACGTGGCGCGGTCCGGGAGACGGGCGTCGAGGTCGGTCACCCACTGCCTCGCGACCGTGCGGACCGCCCAGCGAATCGCGACCGGGGGTGGGCGATCCAGCGACCATGCCTGGCCGCAGTAGTCGGTGACGCGCTCCACTGCGAAGGCCCGAGCTTCCAACAGGGTCGCGTCGTCGTACCGGTCGACGTTGTCCAGCCCGTCCAGCCGCCGGAGTTCGGCGAGGGTGGCGTAGAGGTCGATCCGCCCTCACCTCCTTTCACCGCTGGCCGTTCGGGTCAGCTCTCGTTCGGGAGGACCAACATCGCGGACCCGGTGGTGTCGGTCAGCCCACCGCCGTAGCGCTGGACGAACTTGTACGACACGAGGTCTTCCACGAACTTGACCTCGGTGGACCTGGCCACGCGAAGGGGACCCGCGAACCGCACCGTGAAGCCGGACAGGTCGGTGAACGCGAGCTTGCCCTCGTTCGCACCGCCGAATCCCGGGTCGGTGGACACCGGGCGGTCCAACAGCGTCAACGACCCGCCGTCCGCAATGGACTTCAACAGGTAACGGCCCTCGTTGTCCTTCCACTTCCGCGCACGGGACAGGGTCCTACGGCCCATGATCCACTTGGCGCGAGCCGCCGAGTACTCGGGCAACGAGAAGTGCACATCGGTGATCGCGTCGGTGTAGCCGGTGTCCTTGGCGGGCAGCGCGGACAGCGCGACCCGGTTGGCCGGCAGGATGCCCGTGGTGGTCGACAGCAGCGAGTCCACGAAGTCGAGGCCCATGTCGTTGGCCAGGTTCGGCCCCGCGTCGGCGACCAGGAATCCGACCAGGTCCACGAGGTCGTCCTCGACCAATTCCACCGACACATGCGAGACGTAACCGGTCTTGGCCACACCGAGCGGCACCAGGGACGTGGTCGGGTAGTTCTCGGGCAGCGCCGCGCCCTCGGCGGTCTTGCCCCGGTGCGGCTTCGGCATGACGCGCGGGAAGTCGATCACCCCGCCGCCGCTGGTCCGGATCACCCTGGCACCCGCAGCGATGACCGAGGACCGCTCCTCGATCACCTTGAGCAGCTCGGAGTACAGCGACACGCGAGCCGCCGTCTTGCCTCCCTGCTTGTTGGTCGCGTCGATGTCGACGCCCAGGACCGCGCGGAACTCCGCGGAACCGCCCTCGGGCATGGCGCGCAGCGCGGCGTTGTCGTCGGCCCGCTCCACCGACGGACCGCGGTTCGCCCGTTCGTCCAGTGCGGCGAGAAGCGCGTCCCGAGTCTCGGCTGCGCGGACCTCGCCCATCTCGGCGTCGAAACGCGCGTCGAGCGCGTCCAGCCGGGCCAGGATCAACTTCTGAAGCTCGGTGCGACCTTCGTCGGAAGCACGCTGTAGGGCGTGTTCGGCGTGCGCTCGCTGCGCGGCGGTACTCGTGACGTCGGTGACGGTTGCGGTCACGGTGTCCCCCTTCTCGGGATCGGCCAGCGCGACCGGCATTACGCGCTTGGCAACGGTGGTGTCCGGGTAGGCCGGATTGGTGACGGGTCCGAGTTCGTGGACGTGGAAGTCCTTCACGGACCGGATGAGGAATCCGGAGGTCTGGTCGCGCACCCACTCCTGGTCCGCGTCGAAGTCCTTCAGGGTGAACATGAACGAGGAACCGCGGACGATTCCCCGTGTGATCAGCTCGGCGACGTCGCGCCCGGCCGTGGTGTCCGGGAGGTCGATCTCGTACCAGCCGCCCACCGCGTCCACCCCGGTCCGCAGCCCGTAGCCAGTTCGGCCCAGTGGCGCGGAAAAATCGTGGTTGAACGTGGCCACCAGCGATCCGCGTTCCATGTCCTCGCGCCCGGCCCCCCGTTCGATGCGTTCGCGGAAGCCGCCGAGGTCCCCGGAGAGCTTGTCGAATACGTAGGCATAGCCGCGGATCGACCGCGAACCGTCCTTCACCCGCACTTCGACGGGAAGTTCGACGTCCCTGCGTTCGGTGGTGCCCACTAGTCCCCCTTGTCCTCCCCCTGGTCGTCGGGGGGCTCCGTGTCGTCTGGGTCGCCCGGCTCCCCCGGTTCGGGTGCGGACTGGTTCGCGGGGGTGACCGGGTTACCGCCTCGGGCCAGCACGAGAGGCCCATCCGGTGTCAGGACAGCGAGGTTCATCGGCACCATGAGGTAATCGCCGAGGCCGCTGGGGTCGGGTTCGAGGTCTTCCCACGCCCGCACCTCGTTGCGGGTGTAAATGCCCGTTTGCAGTGCAATCCGGTACGCCTCAAGGCGTTCCTTGAGCGAGCCCCGCAGCAGCGCGCCGAGGTTGAACTTGACGAACGCCTTACCAGGGGCCGCGAGCGTCGAGAACGCCTCTTCGAGCCGGGCAATCCACGTGGTGAGGGTGTGTTGGACGAACGCCGTGTTCTGCTCAGCCAACCCGCTTCCCCACGAGGTGGAGTTCGTCGCGTCGCTCACCAGGTGCGGCGGAGTCCCGAAAATCCTGGTGATCTCGGGAACCTGGAACTGCCGCGTCTGGAGGAACTGCGCCTCGTCCGGAGTAACGGACACCTTTTGGAACGCGGCAGCCTCGGTCAGGATCGCGAGGCCGTGGCGGTGCCCCCTGCCGCCGTGGATTCGCCGCCACGTGCGTCGGGCGTTGGCCAGTCCCTCTGGCGTCATCGGTCCGGGGACGCTGATCACCGCGGCCGGCATCGCGCCGTTGGCGAAGAACTCTTCGCCGTACTGCTGCGCGTCCAGGCTCAACGCGAACGTGCGCCGGGCAGCCGTCAGCGGGGACACTCCCTTGATCTCCCCCGCCAGGCTGATGCCGGAGATGTGGAGCACCTGGCTCGAGCCGAACGCCCCGACGACCTGGACGCGACCGTCCTCGCCCGTCACCGACAACTCGTACACGAGTTCGCGGACCCGCCTCCCGCGCTGCACGTACTTCGGTTCGACGGCCGTTGCGGGTAGCACGTCCAGCGACGACACCGTTCCCGTAACCGGGTTGCGGCCCACCAGAACGTAGGCGTTGCCCTCAAGCAAGAGCGACGTCATGACCTCGGTGACGAACTTGATCTTGCGGGTGCCGGCGTTGGGCTGGTCCATCCACGCGGGCCGTGCCGCCGGCTCGCGCCTTCCCTTGGCACCGGGTTTGAACACGTCCCACGGGGTCGTGGCGACGCTGTCAGCGATCAGCCGAACGCACGCGTACACCGTCGACAGTGCTAGGACATCGACCGGCGCGAGAGACCTGTCCTGGTCGTCGCCCGTAGTCCAGCCCGTGAGGCCGGACGTATCGGTGACCGCCTCGGCATCCAGCGGTTCGGCGCGTGCCTCCGCAGCCATGAAGTTCAGGAATCCCAACGACTACACCCCCCGAGACCGGGCCAAGCCCAGCCCACCCAGCACCAGGAAGAGGCCGCCCGCGATCAGCCCTGCTGGCCCGTAGATGCCGCCGACGCCCACCGACACCAGCGCCCCGCCGGCGGTGACAGTCACCTCGGCCAGGTTCCGGCGAACCGCACCGACCGTGAGGCCCACACCGTCCTTGGCGTCGGACAGCCTTCCTCCAAGCCACGTACGCATGGCGCTGCCCCCTCTCACCATTCGTCGTCCTCGAACACGTCGGCACCTGAGGGACCGCCGTCCATGAGGAACCCGTCAGAGGTGTTGTCGACCTCGCGATAGAGGCGCGCGCGGTGCAGAGCCATGACGAAAGCAACCGCCAAGTCGATGTGCCTGCGGGAACTCGGCGATTCCTTGGTGATCCGCTCGCCGCGGTTGTCGGCCTTGAGCACCGTGTTGCCGATGTGCCGCGCCAGCTCCGGTTGCCGGGCGTGACGCAGTTCGCCGTCCACCACGGCGGTGTACGCGCCGGCGGTCGCCGGCACCATGCGCGCCACCGTGTTCGGGAACTCGACCATCGGGTGCCCGTCGTCCTCGAGGATCTGGGCCTGAACCGCGAACCACGCGGGGTCGTAGACGCACTCCACCACGGAGTAGGTCGCGAACACCTCGCGAAGGCGGTCCATCACCTCGTAGATCGGGGTTCGCCAGTGCGGGTCGGAGGGATTCGCCTCCCAGTGTCCGAGGACTTCCACGTGCAGATCCCGCAGCCGCACACCGACCACCGCGGTGCTGTCATTGCGGTGAGCCGCGTCGACACCTACCACGATCACATCGTTGGGAGCCAACAAGTCCGACGTGGCACCGAGCTTGTCCCACACGCCGTGGGGCAGCCACACGTTGCCGCCGCGAACGAACTCGTTCAAGCGGTACATCCGGAAGTTGGGTTCCGGAGTTCGTTTCACCGCCGCCGCGAAGTCCGCTTGATTCATGATCGACCACGACGGGTTGCACCGTTGCCACACCTCGGGAGCGGCGTGGTCGACTACTTCGCCGGGCTGGACGCCGAACCACCGGCACCAGAACGACGGGTCGTCCTCCTCCCCCGAGTTCACGCGTGCCCCGTACTCGACCAGCTTCGCGAACACCCCGTCCGGGTACGGCCCTGCCGTTGAGATCACGAGGAACAGCGGCTCGCGGCGGGTCGCCGAGCCCAGCGTCAAGGCGTCGAACAGGTCGCTGTTCTTGGCCTGCGCGTACTCGTCCACAACCACGAACGTGGGGTTGAGTCCCTGCTGTAGACCGGCATCGGCCGACACGGTGACGAAGGTCCCGCCCGTGGCGTGGCAGGTGATCCGGTCACGATGGACCGTGCAGATTTCCCGCAGCACCGGCGACATGCGGACCATGCGGGCCGCTTCACGGAACAAAATTCGGGCTTGCTCTCTGGTGTTGGCCGCGCAAACTACTTCCGGTGCGGCGTCGCGGGTGTCCGCGCACAGGTGGTACAGCGCGAGGGCGGCGGCGAACTGGGTCTTGCCGTTCTTCCTCGCGATGCCGAGAACCGCGGTCCGGTGCTTCCTCGTGCCGTCCGGGTTCAACCGGTACAGGTCGAGGACCACCTCGCGCTGCCACGGCAACAGCCGGAACCTCCGGCCGAGGTAGGACCCACCGAGCGTCAGGTGTTGGACGAACCGCCGGACCTTCGTTCCCTCGGAGCGAATGCGCACGCGCACCACCCCCGACCCGGGTCAGTCGTCGTACTCGTCGTCCTCCCCGCCGCCGAGGATGTCCGCGAGCGTGACCTTGTCCAACTCGTTGGCCGCGAGGCCGAGCCTCAGCCGTGCCTCAAGCGAAAGACCGAGAACCGCCTCGATCGCGCGGAGTTCCTTCTCGGTCGACTCCACGAATCGCAACGCCGGGTGCATCACCGCCTGGCCCATGCTGCCGGTGGTCATCAACCCGTCCTGGCCGATCACGGCCAGCAGTTCGGCGCGCCGGTCGTGCAGCTCGCAATACCGCTGGATCACCATCCGGTCCGTGCGCGGGTTGAACGCACCGGCACCAGCGGCCCACACCCCGCGCCACACCTCGCGACCGGTGTCGCCGAGCGTCGCCGGGGTTCGAGGTGCGCGGCCGGAGTGCACGACTGGGGCGGAAGGAGGGACGGCCGGGCCTCGCGGGTTGCCTGTGGGTGACGCGTTGACTCTGCTCACCACGCCCCCTCGACGGCTCCAGAATGACCCAATCAAGGGGTTTTTCGATTCCAAGCGTTGGACGATCAGGCAGGCTTTCACGTCATCTACCTGCACTTATACGCAGGCGCATAAGTTCGTCATTCGCAGGCGCATACGCGCCCGGATGGTTCACGGCTGCTTCAATGTGCAAGGTTGGCAACGGGTTCCGGACAAGCAGGTGGTCCGTGCCCGAACTGCTTCACCTAACCGTCCCGACGCGAGATATGGCCAAGTCAACCAACTTGAACGAGTCACACCTTCTACCAATTGGTTCAGACCAATGTGGCTAGACGGCCCTCCGACACTGGAGACACGCACTGGTTACCTACGCGGGCAACCGGCGGGAAGACCCTCACGGACTTGCGCCTGACCTTCACTGACTTGCGCCTGATCAAACGCGTTCGGTCAATTTGTGTACCCGTCAAGAAATCCAAGGCATCCTGATGAACACACCCCACCGACCACACCGCCGGAGGCAGCCTTGCTAACCGCGCTCCTTGCAAGCGGCGTCGTGAGTGCACTTACCCTCCCAGCAGCCCGTGTCCTGATCATGTGGTTGGCCCTGCGCAAGACGAAGCCAGCCGACCGAGCGGAGATCATCCGGGCGGTCAACAGCGCACGTGCGAGCCGGAGGAAACTTCCTAGCCGCAAGGACGCTAGACCGCCCAGTTCCGGAGACGGCGTAGGTTCACGTCCGGACCAAACGCCAGATACGTTCCGTCGACCGAGGCGCAGCCCAACGAAGCCGCGTAGCGCCAACGCTTCCCGGAGTTGACCCTCCCCATGTGCACCTGCACGTCCCTGCGCAACGCCTCGGCCGCGAGCCGCGCGGCATCCGGACCGAGCTTGAACGGCGTCGTCCCGCCGATGAACAGGACGTCGATGTCGTCCCACGGCACCGCATCCGGTTCCAACCCGTCTTGCGCCACCAACGCCGGTGGGTACCCGAGTTCCCTGATGACGTCGAGGAACGGCAACGACCTTTCGAGTGTGGCGACACTGTCGCCCACGACGTCGGGTGCGGTGGCGAACAGGCACCTTGCGGTGTGGCCGCTGTGCCGTTCCAACCACTTCAACCATCGTTCGTCACCGGGGTAGCCGTTGCCGAAGCAACCGGTGTCGGCTGCCCACGCGACGCCGGGAAGAGGTGCCCGCCCTTCTGCGGGAGTACACATCTGACCGAGTTCGCCGGCCGCCATCGCTTCACGGATCGCTGACGAACTCGCTGTTCCGAGGTAGAGCACGACGCACCCCCTCGGCCACGAGGAGGACGCCGGCCGTCACCCACACCGCCTTGGCGAGCACCTGGCCTCCGACGCTGGACCCGGTGACCGGCAGGCCGGCGAGGGTTAGGAACAGCACCGAGTCCGCGACCGCGCCGACCAGGTTCGAGAGCACCACCGCTCGCCGCCAACCGCGGCGGCGCAACGGGGTGAACACAGCGAGGTCCATCAACTCGGACAGCAGGAACGCCGCGCCCGAGGCCGCCGCCAACACCGGGGACACCAGCGCCGACAGCCCTGCCGCCACGCCCATCGCGGCCACCGCCGCCCACGTCCCCGCCTGTGCCTGGACGACGTCGCGCAACGACAAGGCGAGCCCTGCGGTGTAGGTGCCCGCGACCACCGTGAGGCCGAATCCGGCCGGCACCAACCCGAAGCGTGCGGTGAGCGTGTTCGCCACGACGATCGCACCGATGTAACCCATGACGAGAAGTGCTGTGGCGGCAACGGTTCGACCGCGCCGCCCGTGGCCTAAGTCAGGCAACGAGGGTTACCCAGTCGTCCGCCCAGACCTCGCCGAAGCGCGTGGTGCCGGGCATATGCGCCCGCTGGAAGCGGGTCACCGCGTCGTAGGTCGGCCGCTCGAACTTGCCGTCGGCCCAGTCGCTTGCAGGATCGGACACCCCGGTCACGAAGCCCTTGCGGATCAGCGCGCGTTGGATGAGCTGGACGTGTGGGCGTTCCGCGGCGTAGTAACCGCCGTGCGACTCGGCCGGACCAGTGATCAGCCCGAAGTAGTGGCCGGGCGGGAGGGGAAACGCCGGGACACCCCCGACCGGGCCGGGCTTCGGTGCCGTCGGCGCTCCGCCAAGGCTCGGCAGGTTCCACGCGCGGGCGTCGTCGTACAGCCCGGCGTCCGCCATCACCGAAACGTGAAGGTGCTTGGTGTGCGGGTTGCTGCCCGCGTACACCATCCACTGCCAAGGATGGAACTGCGGTCGGCTGTCCAGGATGAGCGCGTTCGCGATCAGGTACTTGATTCGGGGGTCACGGGACGCGGCGAGTTCATCGCTGAACCTGTCGATGTCGATTCCGTTCGCCGGGTCGTGGGTGATGTCGAGCGCGGTCACGACGCCGGGGCCGACCCACGGATTGTGGTCCGAGTCCGATCCGGTCGCGGCGTGCGCGGCGTCGCCGATGGACCCGTCCGAGGCGCGACTCCGGTTGGGGTAGCGGGCGTTCACCTGGTCACGCAGAACCTCAAGGCTTCGAGCAAGACGCCAGGACAAGCGGTTCCTCCGTTGTTGGAATTGCCTTGGAGGGGAACCGAACCTGCCGTCTTAGGCGGCTGACTCCCCGACATCTCGGGCAGAACAGGACTGGCAGAGCGGACCCGACCGGGCCGTCCTCGCCGCCCCCTTGCGGTGGGCACCCCACCCCCACGTGCACCGCTCTCCGGGACACCGATCCCGGTGTTGGCGTGGATCGCGTGGGTGACGCGGTTCCTCATGAGGTGCAGCAACGCGGTGGAGTCGTTGCCGCCGGAGAACAACGCGGCGCTCGCGACGACCTTCTTGCCTTCGGCGTGGGAGCGGATCGCGTCGTCCACGATCGCGTGTGACTGCTCCGCGAGCACGGCCACGCGCCGGGCGCGTTCACCCGGGGTGAGCGCGGCGACCCGGTCCGAAGTCCATGTGATGCCTTGCAACTTCAACTTTCGGTAGTGCCCGGTCCGGGGCGGGGACTCGTGGCCATGCTTCAGCGTGGCAAGGCACGCGGCACCGCCGATCCACCTGCCCCGGACCGGAGTCATGCCCGCTCACGGCGCTTCTCCGCCGCTCCGGACCCGTTCGGAGGCTCTTCGAGCCGTAGTTTTCGTCCGCACTTCGTCAGCCCACCAAGCGTTTCCGCTGGCACCGACGCGACGAAGATCAACAAAAATCGGAGTGCCACTCAGGGCGCGTGCAGAAAGGGGCCGGGCTGCCCTGACCACTCGAACGGGCTGGACTTCGCAGCCGCCCTCCCCCTCCCCGGGCGATACGCTTCACCCGTGACGCGACCCGCGCGGTTCCTCGCCATGCTGACGGACGGAAGCCGCATGATCGCGGTAGAACACGAATCGGAGGTCGACGCCGAGGCGTACGGCGAGTTCGGCCACCGGACGTGGCTCACGTTCGTGGGAGTGGCTCAACTGGTCGACGCCGAGGACGTAGTGGACATCGCAGGCCCCGCACCCGATCTCGGCTAGCCACCGAGGTAACGCTCGATCTCGTCCTCGACGCTCTTCTTGGCGTGGCAGGTGGTGCACAGCAGTTGCAGGTTCGCAGCAGAATCCCGCCCTCCGGCCGTGAGCGGGACGACGTGGTCCACCTGCACCTGCCTGGCGGCAACTCGAGCCGTGCAACGTGCGCACACTGCGATGCCTGCCGCGTTGACCTCGCGCCGCAGTTTGCGGCGTGCCCCCTCGGTCCCCGGCTTCCTCGTGGTGCCACCACATCGCGCGCATCGCGACGATCGAGGTAGAGCCTGCGCAGGACACGTCCGGCAAGCGCGGCGGACTATGAGTATCCCCGCAGGGCTGGCACACTTGCCTTCGTGACCAGCGTTAGCGAAACCGAACGAATTGTGACCGTTTCCACCGCAGCCCCTTACTACGCCGAGTGGGAAAATGGCGTGTGGCGCACCGAACTGCCAGACGGAGCGACGGCCGAGGAGATCCGGACCCGCATTGCGCTATTGGCGGGAGCCGAAGGTCTGATCATCGATCGCGCAGAGGAAGTGGGCGGCGTGTTCACCGCCTGGCTCCGCATGGACTCGACGCGGGCACGCCTCACCGACATTCTCAGCGCCGAGGGCTACGCGGTCGGCACTTGGAAGGTCGACAACGGAACGGTGTCCTTGACGCTCCGCCCGCTCACCTAGTACACCCCACGTGCCGCAACCTCTCAGGGGCGGTCCGGCACGTTTCCTGAAATTCGTGACCCACCTGTAACCCTGCCTGGTCGCCTCACTGGAGGGTGCGGCCAGGCAGGTGCAGGGAGTGCATATCTGCTCAACTTCCCAGGTTCTCTTAAGAGAGGAGAGGAGTAGTTGTATAAAAGAACTGCAAAACACGGCATATCTGCACTTCCTGCACCGCCGGCCACCCTCACGGAAGCCTGAACCGATCGTTACTCACTCGTGACCAACATCCGCAGAGCACCGGTACGCGCCCACGAGTACGTCGGAGCACGCGGCACCGGACGCCAACCGGCCGCGGAACGGCATGAGAAGGCCCAAATCCGTTGCACATCAAGTTCTTCCAGCGTTGTTGGTGTTTTCTACGCGGTTTGACCAGGCAGCATCGGCACCGGGACGCTCAAGGAATGACGCACACGATGCACCTCGACCTCCGCACCCCGGCACTCGCTGAGGTAACGGGCGACGGCGGGCAAGGTCAGTGGCTGCTTGCCGGGGCAGCAGGTCTGGTGAACAACGCGAACGCTTGGCGGGCAGTTGCCGAGAAGGTAGCCAACGAACAGGGGTTCGAGGTGATCGAGTGGCGGGACCGGCCCACGGGCGGGCACTTCGCGCTGATGCGTCGCGCCGACTCATCAGCGGTCGCCGAGGTTCGCGCGGCCCTGGCCTTGATTGGGTACGAAGTCGCCGAGGTCACGGAGGAGAACGCGCAAGGGCTGCGAGTCCGCCTAGTTCGGGCGTAGCCGCCTCGTGGTCCCACCCCGGCCTTAAGTCGGAGTGGGACCACGACGTTGACTAGCTCGCGAAGGCCATTGCGTATTCCTCATGCTCGACCCTCAACGCCTGGTCTTCGGTCTCGCCCACATCGAGCCCTTCCTCCTGGCTCTTGAGAACACTCCCAGGGTCGCCGTACACCTCATCGGCACGAGGGTCGTCCGTACCTTCCAGGTGAAGCTGTTCCGGACCAGCCAACTCAAACGACACCCGTGACCGCCAGTCCAGATGCCCCCGCCGAATGGCGGCACCTACCCGCACGACCGCGCCGACATCTTTGAGCATGGCCCTTCGGACCTCCACGCTTGCCGTCTCCCAGTGGGCCGCAAACGTGATCCCCGTGTGAACCAACCGCCGCCCAGGCGGCCGAGTCGGCTTAGCCGCCAAGTGCGCTCGCCGGCGCTCAAGCTTGGCGTACAACTCACCGAAACGACGGTCGCCGGCTTCACCCTGGAACAGATTCCTTTCGTACCTGTCAGTCTCGAGGCGATCCAGAGAAGCAACCACCTCGGCCAACTCTGCGGAATGATCCTCGCCCGGGTCCTCTTCCACAAACGTGTACTCAAGATGTCCCACAGCGGCAAGGAACTGCTCCTCGACGTACTCTTCGATGTACACCTCAAGGATGCCGTGGTCTGGGCACCCTCGCCGAGAGCACCGATAGGAGCGCTTCTCCTTAGCACCTCCGTAATACATGCTTTCTCCACAGAGCACGTGCTTCACAATACCGAGATAGCCTGACGCGTCCCTTCGCGTCACCCCGCGCTTGAATCCCCCCTTGCCACGACTCTTGATCTCCTTCTGAAGCAAGAACCATGCATCGTCTTCAATCAGCGGCGGCCCGTACCTTAGAGGCTCGCCCAAGTCATCCCGGTGGATCTCACCCTTGACCTTGACGACGTTTCGGAGATTGGTGTTGGTAAGCATCTTCTGAATTGTGGTGGCATGCCAGGTGACAGCGTCGACCCGCTTCTTGCCCTTCTCGGCGGTCCGGGCCGGAGGAAGGACCCCCTCTTCCTCGCGGCGAAGGGCAATCGTCTCGTACGAGTCCCCCGCCAGATATTCAGCGCAGCATTTCAGTACCACGACCGAAGTTTCAGGGTCGGGAACCAGCTTGTAACCCTTGCCACTGCCGTGGGGAGCCTTGGCGTATCCGTAGGCAGGTTTCGCGGCGGGCCAGCGAGCAACCTTGGCCATGTAAGCACGGGCGTCACGGATTCGCTCGGCAATGTTGTTGGCTTCCATCTCAGCGATCGACCCGATGAACAGCGCAATCCCACGCCCGATCGGACTGGACAGATCCAGGCGGGGACTGTTGCAAATGATGTTCACGCCGTGTTCGAGCGCCCACCCGATGAGCCACGCGGTTTCCAGAACATTGCGGCACACCCGATCCAGCTTCCAGAAGATCAGGTGATCCAACTTCAGGGGATTCTCAAGCCAGTACTTCAGGTCAGGGCGGTCCCAAACCGGAACCCGGGTTGCCGACACGTCCAGTTCTTCAGTGAAGATCAGCTCATCGACTTTGATGAGGTCCGCTTCACCCTGGATGATCTCGCGCTGACGTTCGGGCGACGAAGTGTTTTGAGTAAGAAATGAAAGGCGGATTGCCCCGACCGCAATTCCACCCGTCTCCCGAGGCTCGCGCACCTTTACAGGATAACCGCTTTTCGGGGCAAATGCAGGCGTTTTGGTTTTCGCATTTACCGAGTTCTTGAGGGTGTTCTCCGTGCGCCCCATGACCGGTCTACCAACTTTCGCTGGTAGAACGGCACCGGCACGCAGATCCGGTCCCGCTCGGTGTAGCCGAGCAGCTCGCCGACGAAGAAGCCGTTGTTCAGGATGTTGTGGTGCGACAGGGTCGCGCCCTTGGGGAAACCCGTGGTGCCCGACGTGTACTGGATGTTGATCGGGTCGTCGGCGGACAGCTCGGGCCAGTCGCCGGTCGGCTCCGCGGCCAGCAGGTCCGTCCACTCCGGACCGTCCAGCAGCACGACCTGGCTCAGCGAAGGGCAGTTCGGCCGCACCCGCTCGATCATGCCCGCGTAGTCGGAGGTCTTGAACTCGCGCGCCGCGATCAGCGTCCGCGCGCCGGACTGGTTGAGCACGTACTCCAGCTCGTGCACCCGGTACGCCGGGTTGACGTTGACCAGGATCGCGCCGATCCGCGCGGTCGCGTACTGGACGACGACCCACTCCGCGCGGTTCGGCGCCCAGATGCCGACCCGGTCGCCGACCCGGACACCCGAGTCCCACAACCCCTGCGCCACGGCGTCGACCTCGGCGGCCAGCGCGCGGTAGGTCCAGCGGCGGCCGGTGGCGCACTCGACCAGCGCCTCCCGGTCGCCGTGCGCGGCCACCGCGCGGTCCAGGTCGGCGATCACGGTGTCGCCGAGCAGCGGTGCGTCCGACGGGCCCGAGGAGTAGCTCAGCTGCGCCATCAGCGGAACCTACCCCCGCTCAGGCGTCCCCTGCCCCCTCCACCTGGAGAGGCAGTTCGCACCGCAGCACCGCGCCGCCGTCCTCCGCGCCGATCAACGACAACCCGCCGCCGCACCGCTCGACCTGCCGGCGCAGCGCGGGCAACCCGGCGCCCGTGCCGCCGTCCTCGCCGACGACGCCGACGCCGTCGTCCAGCACCGCCACCGTGATCCGCTCGGCGACGGCGAGCGTCACCACGACCGACCGGGCGCGGGCGTGCTTCTCGACGTTCAGCAGACCCTCGTCCACGACCTTCAGCACGAGCGCGGCCCGCGCGGGGTCCAGCCGCGGTGGCGCGCCGACCGGCACGAAGTCCGCCGCGACTCCTGTTCGCACCGTGAACGCCCGCACCGATTCGGCGAGGTCGGCGGTCAGCCGCACCGTCGCCCGCTCCGACCCGACCCGCAACCGGGAGATCGACTCCCGCAGCGCGACGCCGGCGTCACCGAGCTGCCGCTCGATGCGCTCCAACTCGTCGTCCACCCCCGGTTCGAGCCCGGCCCGGGACCGCAGCCTGCGCACCGACGAGCCGACGCCGAACAGCATCGCGCCGACCGTGTCGTGCAACGACTCGGCCAGCCGCCGCCGCTCCCGCGCCACCGCGGTGTCCGCGAGCGTGGTCGCGCCGTCGGCGACGTCCACCGCGAGCGCGGCGAGCCCGGCCAACCCGCGCAACCCGTCGACCGCGTCGTCACCGACCACGGCCTGCCCGCGCAACGCGCCGTACAGCACGCCCTTCACGCCGTCGGTCGAGATCGGCACCGCCGCCATCCCGCCCAACCCCTCGGTGCGCACGTGGGCGTCGAAGTCGTGGGTGATGCGGTCGGACCGGTAGTAGTCGCGGACCACGACCGGACTCGCGGACGCGGCCACCCGCCCGCCGACACCGAGCCCGAGCGGCACGGGGAGGTCGTGCAACCGCCCGTGCCGGGTGCCGGACCACAACCGCAGCACCAGGTCCGGCCCCTCGACCAGCCCGAGCAGGCTCACGTCGAACCCGTGCTCGACCCGAACCCGCCGCGCGACCGACCCGAGCACGGCCCGCGTGTCGAGCAGCGCGACCCGCTCGTCCCGCGCCACCTCCAGCGCCCGCAACGCCGCGAGCAGCTCGAACACCTCGTCCACCCGGCCCACCGTACGCGCGGCGGACCACGCCGGCCGCCCCACCGAACCCCGCGCCGAACCACCAGCCGGCCGCCGCAGCCCACCCGCGACCGCGCGAACCCACCGGCGCCCAGCACGACCGAACGGGCTTTCCACCATCCCGGCGAGCCACCACCCGAAACCCCGCCACACCACCAGACCCCGCGCCGGGCCTCCCCCGACACCGGCACGCGACCACGCGAAACACCCCCGCACCCCACCGAACCCGCACCCCGACACCGCGAACGACCACGCCGCCCACCCCGCCACCGCCCCGCATGGGGCAGAGTGGAGGCATGGACGCACGCTCGCTGGTCGCCTTCGCCCGCTCGACCGTGGACACCGCCCTCTCCGTGCCCGGACGCGTGCTGGGCCTGCTGGAGGCGGCCGAGTCCGTGGTGCACCGCGCCGACGAGCTGGTCACCCGCACCGAGCGCGTGCTGGACGAGACCGAGATGATCGTCGGCCGGGCCCGCGTCGTCACGGCCACCGCCGAGACGATCACCGCCGACGCCGGCGAGGCCGCCAGGGTGTCCCGCGAGCTGGTCGACGGCTACGCCCCGCTGGCCCGCCAGGCCCAACCGCTCGCGAAGCGCTTCGTGGACGAGCTGTCCCCGCACGAGGTCGACGCCGCGATCAAGCTGGTGGACCAGCTCCCGCTGCTCACCAAGCACCTCATCGAGGACGTGCTGCCCATCCTGTCCACTTTGGACCGGGTCGGCCCGGACATCCACCAGCTGCTGGAGGTCACGAACGACGTCCGGCAGGCGATCCTCGGCATCCCCGGCTTCACGTTCCTGCGCAAGCGCGGCGAGGACAAGGAGGACTGACCCGCGCGCTCAGAACGCCTTCTTCAGCACGCCCAGCGGCACGTGCCGGATCACCGGCACGAGCAGCCGCCACGGCCACCCCGGCACGCAGGCGCTCGCCACCTCCCGCTCGATCGCCCGCACCATCGACCGCACACCCCGCTCCGTCGAGGCCAGCAGGGGCGCGCGCTCCTCCGGGTTCATCTCCGAGTGGATGTACCCGGGCAGGATCGCGCTGACCGCGATCGGCGTGCGCAGCGTGTCCGCGCGCAGCCCCTCGGCCAACGCCGACACCGCCGCCTTCGCCGCCGCGTACGCCGCCACCGAACCGGGCATGCCGCGCACCGCGCTCACCGACGAGATCAGCACCAGGTGCCCGTGCCCCTGCCGGTAGAACACCTCCATCGCGGCCTCGGCCTGGGCGAGCGCGCCGACGAAGTTCGTCTCGACCGCGCGCCGGTTGGCGGCGAACCCGCCGGTCCCGATCGGCCGCCCCTTGCCGACACCCGCGTTGACCACGACCCGGTCCAGCCCGCCGAACTCCTCGGCGAACGCGCCGAACACCGCGAACACCGCGTCGTGGTCGGTCACGTCCAGCGCCCGCACCGACACCCGGATCCCGGGGTGGGCCGCCGTCAACTCGGCCCGCAGCGCCTCCAGCCGGTCCACCCGCCGGGCGCACAGCGCGAGGTCCCGGCCCAGCGCCGCGAACCGCCGGGCCATCCCCGCGCCCAACCCGGACGACGCCCCGCTGATCAGGATCACCTTGCGCACCCGCCGACCCTACCAACCGACGTTTCGTCCACAAAGGACTGTTCCGCTCGCGGACCGGGCCCGGTGCGGCCAGGATCCGGCGGCATGTACCGCCGCATGAGACCGCGACCGCGCCGGCGCGAGCGCGACCTGTCCCAGCTGCCGACGTTGCTGACCGCGCTGACCGCCGTGGGAGCGCTGGTGTTCACCGGCATCTCGGTGCGCGCCACCCAGCGGCAGCTCGACATCGCCGAGACCGCGCAGGTCACCGACCGGTTCACCAAGGCCGTCGACCACCTCGGCGACACGCGGGTGGACGTCCGGCTCGGCGCGGTGCTGGCCCTGGAGCGCATCGCGCGCGACTCGACCGCCGACCGCCAGTCGGTCGGGTCGCTGCTGGCCGCGTTCGTCCGCCGGTCCCGGCCGCTGCGCGCGGACTGCCGCGACACGTTCGGCCCCGACCACTCCGACCTCGCCGCCGCCCTGCGCGTCCTCGCCCGCGGCCTGCTCACCGCGCCCGACCTGAGCCTGACCTGCCTGTCCGGCGTCGACCTGTCGCACGCCACGCTGACCTGCGCCGCGCTCGGCGGCTCCTACCTCCAGGGCACGACGAGGCTCGCGCACGCCGACCTGAGCCGGGCCGACCTGAGCGGCGCGCGGCTGGACGGGGTGGACCCGGACGACCCGGCCCCCGTCGCGGCCAACCTCACCGGCGCGCGGCTGGTGGGCGCGGTCCTCACGTTCGCCGACCTCGGCCACGCGCACCTGCGGGACGCGGACCTGACCGGCGCCGACCTCACGGGCGCGGACCTGCGCGAGGTCGACCTGACCGGCGCGGTGCTGACCGGCGCGCGGGTGCACGAGGCCGTGTTCAGCGACGAGCGGGTGCGCCAGGACGTGCTGGCGCGCGGCGCGGTGGACGACACGGACGGCGCACCACCCCCCGACTGCGGTGGTTGACGCCACCCGGTCGGGTGGAATCGACCCACTCCGGGCAGAGCCGTCACTAGCTTGGCCGGCATGGACGACCCGATCGACTGGCCACCGAACTCCGCGGTCCCCACCACCGGGTACTACCTGGCGATCGGCACGGCGGGCAGGTACTACGACGTCACGCTCGGCGGCCGCACCCTCCAGGCGGGCCAACCGTTCCCGTGCTGGCCCGTCGCGCCCCGGTGCGAGATCCGCTGGTCCGAGCATCGCGACACCCCCGAACCGACCCCCCGCGACCCCGCGGGCTGAGCCCGCGTCAGGGGTTCAGCTCGTGCCCCGGCTCACCGGGAGTGGTGTTGCGCTCCTTCAACTCCGCCTCGGCGACGTGCCGCACCCCGCCCACCAGGTCCCGCGTCGCCCGCTCCAGGGTCCGGAACACCTCGTGGTAGCCGTCGTCGTACTCCTCCACGATCTGGAACGTCCACCGACCGGGCAGCACGTTGCGCCCGATCAGCTCCCGGTCGAGCCGATCGGCCAACGCGGCGTGCCCGGCGGCGCGCAGCAACTCCACGGCGTGCCCGGCCTTCTCGTCCGCGCTGCCCGACAGCTGGTGGAAGTCGTACAGCGCCCCGCGCGCCCGCTCCGCGGTCTCGAACGCCTCCGTCACCGCGCCGACGGCCTCGACCGTTGCGTCCGACACGCCCTCCGGGCGCCTGCCCTCGGTTCTCCTGGTCACGCCACGCGGGTTACCCCTGCTCCGTCCGGCCCAATCCCGCGACCACCGCGGCCAGGTCGGCGTCGGTCACCCCCACCGCCGGGTCCACGTCCACCAGCACCGTCGGCTCCCGGCGGCGGGCCACGAACCGGTCCCGCGCGGCGGGGAACAGGCCGAAGTCGTCGTCCAGCCACGCCAGCGGCCTCCCGGCCGCGAACCGGCCGACCGCCGGGAACTTCCAGTCCGAGCGCCCCTCCCACGCCCGCAGACCCACCACCCGCAGCGGCGGCAGCCCCAGCGCCGGCCCGACGAACCGGTTCGCGTCCTCCTCCCACGTCGTGCACCACGCCAACTCCGCGCCGACCTCGGCCGCCACCCGCAGCAGGCGCGGGCCGTGCGACGGGTCGAGCCACGCGCCGCGCCGGCGGCGCCACGACACCCGCCACCGGTGCTCGACGAACGCCGCCGGACGACCGGAGGCGCCCCACACGTTCAGCGGCCCGTCCACGTCCACCAGCAGCAGCGGTCCCATGCCGACATTCTCACCCCCGCGCCCGATCGGCCCAACGACCACCGCCGGGCGGCCCAACCGCGGCCGGAACCGGTTGTCCGGCAACGGGAGCGGGTACCCGCGCGACCATGAGGTGGCGCATCTTCGCGGTGATCGCGGCCGGGCTCCTGCTCGCGGCCGGGCTGGTGGCCGTCGTCGTGCCGCGGTTCGGCACCGACGAGGTCGACCGCAGCCAACCCCCGATCCTCCAGGCCGTCCGCGACCTGAGCCAGTACCACGCGGCGGCGGGAGAGTTCCAGGTCGTGCTCGACATCGAGAACGACGTCCGCTACGTGCCCGCCGCGCTGGCCGGCAAGCGCACCCTGTTCGTCGCGGCGGGCAGCGTCAACGCCTACGTCGACTTCGGCGGGCTCAAGGACGAGGCGCTCAAAGTCGACCAGGAGAAGAAGACGGTCGCGCTCGCCCTGCCCGGCGCGCGGCTGGACAAGCCGAACCTGCACCAGGAGAAGTGCTACGTCTTCGCCCAGGAGCGCGGGTTGTGGGACCGGCTGACCTCGCTGGTGGAAACCCAGGACCAGCAACCGTTCTACGTCGCGGCCGAGCAGAAGATCGGTGACGCGGCGAAGGAGTCGGGCATCCTGGCCAAGGCCGACGACAACACCCGGTCGATGCTGACCGGCCTGCTCGGCGCGCTGGGGTACGCGGTGACCTTCACCGACGGCGACTAGGCTGCGCGCCGATGAGGCGCAAACAACGGCCCGCGCTGCTGGCCCAGCGGCACGGCCTCGACCCGGCCAGGCTGCGACTGCCCGACGAGGGCCCGTGGTCGACCGTCCGCGACCACCTGGTGGAGCGGCTGCCCCGGGTCGCGCCGGAGCGGATCGACGCGCTGTTCGCGCAGGGCGCGATCCACGACCTCGACGGCCCGATCGCGCCGGACGCGCCGTTCGCGCCCGGCACCTCGGTGTGGTTCCACCGCGACCTGCCCGACGAGACCCCGGTCCCGTTCGCCATCACGGTGGTGCACCGCGACGAGCGGATCCTGGTGGTGGACAAACCGCACTTCCTGGCCACGATCCCGCGCGGCAGCCACGTCGTGGAGACGGCGCTCGTGCGGCTGCGCACCGACCTCGGCCTGCCGCACCTGAGCCCGGCGCACCGGCTGGACCGGGTCACGGCCGGCCTGGTGCTGTTCGTGGTCGACCCGGCGTTGCGCGGCAAGTACCAGACCATGTTCAAGGACCGCGTGGTGCACAAGGAGTACGAGGCGATCGCCCGCTACGACCCGGCGCTGGACCTGCCGACGACCATCCGCAGTCGGATCGTGAAGACCAAGGGGATCATCACCGCGCAGGAGGTCGACGGCGAGCCGAACGCCGAGACGCGCGTGGAACTGGTGGAGCACAACGGGGTCTGGGGCCGGTACCGGCTGCTGCCGACGACCGGGCGCACCCACCAGCTCCGGCTGCACCTGAGCTCGGCGGGCATCCCGATCCGCAACGACGACTTCTACCCGGTGCTGACCGGTAAGCCGCTGGACGACTTCACGAACCCGTTGGCGCTCTTGGCGAAGGTGCTCGCCTTCACCGACCCGGTGACCGGCGAGCACCGCCGCTTCCACAGCACGTCGAGCCTGGAGCTCTAGCCCAGGTAGCCGAGGATCTGGGAGATCTGCGCGGTCCGCGACTCGAACACGCGGTCCGCCAACGCCTTCGTCTGGGGGTTCACGCCGCCCTCGCGCTCCATCTTCGCCATCTCGACGGAGTTGTGCTGATGCGCGAGCAGCAGGTTCAGGTAGGCCTTCTCGAAGTCGGCGGGACCCAGCGCGGCGACCTCGGCGATGTCCTCCGGGCGCGTCGAGTGGTCGCCGCCGTGGCCCGCGTGCACCTGGGCGTCGGCGCCGGCGTTCTCGGGCTGCTTCCAGTCCTTGAGCCACTTCGTCATGCTGTCCACTTCGGACAGCTGGGTGACCTCGATGGCCGAGGCCAGGGTCTTGACCTCGGTGCGGACCTGGCGGTCCTTGGCCAACCCGGCGATCTCCGCGCCCTGCTTGGTGTGCGGGATGGCCATCTGGAGGAACATCACGTCGGTCGGGTTGAACTCGTTCGTCTCGGCCACCGTCGACGGCGGCGCCCCGGTGGGGGTGATCAGCCCGTCGGATGCTTCGGAGCAGCCGGCGAGCAGCAACAGCCCGGCGACCAGGGCCACGAGTCGGTGCACGGTCGTCCTCCTTGGTGGACAACGGGAAGACCCGTCCGCGCCGGGTCAGGAGCGCGGCGTGGACGGGTCGTCACCGGTGCGACGGGCTGGTCAGAGCCGCTGCCAGAGGGACGGCGTGCTCGGCGGCTCCCAGCCGGCGAGCGCGGTGTGGCCCTGGAGGCACTTGTAGGACACGCCGCCGTAGGTCACCGAGGCGCCGGTGGAGTACGCCGTGCCGGCCGTCCACGAGGTGCCCGCCGGAGGCGTGGTCGTCGTGGTGGTGGTCGGCGTGGTCGGCCGCGTGGTGGTGGTCGGCGGCGTCGTGGTCGTCGTCGTGGTGGTGGTCGTGGTGCTGGTGGGCGGGTTGCCGCCACCGTTCTGCACGTCGACGCACGAGTAGAACGCGTTGGGGGTGTCCGCGATGTTCCACACGGCCAGGACCTTCTGGCGGCCCGTGCGGCCACCCAGGTTCACGCTGTGCGTCACGGTCGAGCCCGGCTGCTTGCCGCCGTCGTTGATCTCGGCGATCTTGGTGCCGCCGATGAAGTACTGCCACGTGGTGGTGGCGTGCCGGGCGGTCAGCGTCCAGGTGAACGTGACGGTGCCGCCGACCGAGGTGGCGGGCCAGTTCTTGCTGTCGTCGTTCAGTTCGGCGAACTGGCCGAGGCCGCCGTTGCAGCTGGTCAGACCCTTGGGCCCTTCGACGCTCTGGGGCTCGTACTTGATGTTGCCGCAGGGGACCGTGCCCTGCGCGCAGAAGGCCTGCCGGCTGGGCGGCGACGAGATGTAGCCGTGAGCGCTGGCCGAACCGGCGCCCACCACGACGAGGAACGGAGCAACACCCACGCCGGCGACGACCGCCGCGAGTTTCCGTTTGAAGTCCATAGGTTCTGTCCAGCTCCTTCGGAGGGAACCGTGGTTCCCTTGCAGGGGTAGGTCCGCGGCGGCCGGATCTCTCGCAACCGGTCGGAGTCCCGGGGAAGGGTCGGGACAACCGGTTATGTGGTCTAGACCATAAACGGCAACGTCAACCGGGTCAAGAATTTGAACCGGGCGGCCCACCCCGGCGTACCCCTGACTGTGAACGGAAACCCCGCCACCAAGCCCGTGACCACCGGGAAGACGATCAGCAGGCCGCGTCGGCCGCGCGCCCCGGGGCCAGGTTATCGGCGAACAGCCCAGCGCGGTAGACCTTGTGGTGGTGGACGAAAACGGCACCGCGCTGGACTTTTCAGCGCAATCGCACTCGCCCGAAAGGTCTACCCGACCGGAAATCGGCACACTGGCGCACGTGGACGAGTGCGAAGTGATCGCCGACGACGGAACGCGGATCTGGGCAACCGCGGTGGGAACCGGCAAACCGGTGCTGCTGTGCCACGGCGGGCCCGGCCTCTGGGACATGTTCGACGGGTTGCCGGACGCCCTCGCGCGACGGCACCGGCTGATCCGCTGGGACCAGCGCGGCGGCGGGCGCTCCGACCGCGTCGGGCCCTACACGATGGCGCGCACGATCGCCGACCTGGACGCCGTGCGCCGGCACTTCGGTGCGGCCACAACGGCTCTGCTGGGCCATTCCTGGGGCGCGACGGTCGCGCTGCACTACGCGCTCGCCCACCCGGACCGCGTCGACGCGCTGGTGTACGTGGCGGGCACGGGCCTGGGCGACGGCTGGCGCGAGGAGTTCCACCGCAACCTCGCCGAGCGCCACACCGGCGGGTTCGACGGCACCCGGGAATCGGCGATCTCCCTGTGGTCGGCGGACTTCGCGGACCGGGAGAGGGCGCGCGAGTCGGCCGAGGCCATGGCCACGCCGTGGTTCGAGGTCGGCCGGGAGGCGGGCGCCGCGCTGAACGCCGAGTCGCGCGCGTGGTCCGAGGCCGACCTGGTGGCGCGGTGCCGGGAACTCCGGGTGCCGACGCTGATCGTGGACGGCGCGGACGACGTGCGGCCGCGGTGGGCGGTGGACTCGCTCGCCGCCGCGCTCCCGGTGGTGGACCGGGTGGTGCTGCCCGCCGGGCACCTCCCGTGGGTCGAGCAGCCCGCGGCGTTCAGCCGGGCCGTGCTCGCCCACCTGGCCTGAAACGACCGCGCGGCAACGAAAACGGGGACGGGACCCGTCGCGGCCGACGAGCCCCGTCCCCTCCCCTTGCCCGACGTCAGCAGGACAGGTTGTTCCCGGCGGCGACGCCGAGGATGCCCACGAACTTCGTGTAGGCGTTGACCCGGCTCTGGACCTGCGCCGGGTTGCGGCCGTCGCACTCCAGGGAACCGTTGATGCTGCGGATCGTCTGGCCGAAACCGGCGCCGTTGACCATCGCGTTGTGCGGGGTCATGGTGCCGGGCCCGTTCTGCGTCATCCAGTACCAGATGCCGGTGCGCCACGCGACGGACGCGTCGGTCTGCACCAGGTTCGGGTTGGTGAGCAGCGGCAGGCCGAGCGCGTCACCCGCGGCCTTGTAGTTGAAGTTCCAGCTGAGCTGGATCGGACCGCGGCCGTAGTACGCCGCCTGACCCGCCGGGCAGCCGTAGGACTGGCTGGCGTCGCAGTAGTGCGGGTAGTTGGCCGTGTTCTGCTCCACCACGTAGACCAGACCGCCGGTCTCGTGGTTGACGTTGGCCAGGAACGCCGCCGCCTCCTGCTTGCGGACCGTGTCGCTGCCGGTGCCCGCGAAAGCCGGGTACGCGTTCAGCGCGGCGACCAGGCCGCTGTAGGTGTAGAAGGAGTTCCGGCTCGGGAACATCTGGTTGAACTGCGCCTCGGTGACCACGAACCCGCCCGGGTTGGGCGTGGTCGTCGTGGTCGTGGTGGGGCTGGTGGACGTGGTGCCGCCCGTGCAGGTGTACGGGTCCCAGTACCAGGTGCTCACCGTGGGGTCGTAGCCCGGGTTGTCGTGCTCGGCGATGTAGTACTTGCCGTCGGTGTACTTCACGACGCTGCCGGTGGTGTAGGTCTGCCCCTGCACCCAGTTCGGGTAGTTGCAGGTGCCCGTCGGCGTGGTCGTCGTGGTGGTGGTCGGGTTCGAGGTCGTGGTGCCGCCACCGCACGTGCCCTGGTCCGCCCAGACCTGCGCGGAACCCGGGGTCTCGTTCTGGGTCCACCACTTCGCGGACCAGTTGTGACCGTTGTACGACGCGGTCTGACCACCGGTGTAGACGCTGGCAGCGCTCCAGGCGGTGGCGCAGTTGGCGGCCGAGGCTGAGGTGCTGACCACCGCGACCGTCAGTGCCGCCCCGACCACGATGGTGGCGAGAGCCGCCACTACGCGGAACTTCGACACAGTTCTCTCTTCTTCCGTTCGAGCGCCCTCGGACGTGACTCGGGCCACTCAACCGGATTGGTCTACACCAGTCAAGTGGCAACCGGTCCTTTTCCGGTGGCGCGTGGGAGCGCTCACACGGTGGCCGGAACCGCTTCCGGCACAGCGCCTTCCCGGTAGTACGGCCGGGATCGCGCCCCGGTTCATGATCCACAAAGGAATTTTCCCCGGTCACCCGGACTGTCACGCCCCGCCGGTGAACGCCTCCGCCAACCGGTCCGCGCGCGCGGCCAGCGCCACCAGCTCGGCCGCCCGCGGCGAGGTGGTCGACGGCGGACCGGCCGCCAACCGGGTCGCCAGCTCGCGGTGCACCGCCGACTCCGCCGCGCGCGCCGCCCGGTCCACCCACGCGGTGAGCCCCGAGCGGTTGCGCCGACCCCGGTGCGCCCACCAGCCCGCGCCCGCGCCGTGCACCGCCACCGACGCGGCGAACCCCGTGCCGGTGAACGGACCGACCGCGGCGGACGGCCCGACCACGGACTCCAGGTGCGTCAACACGGCCACCCCGGCCGCCACCAGCTCGGCCATCGCGCGCGGCGCGAGCGTGGGCAACGCGGCCGCCGGTCCCCGCACCGCCTCCGACTGGTACAGCGCGCGCACGTCCTCCACCCGCGACCGGAACACCTCCACCCGCGCCGGGTCCACCACCCCGCGCCGCCCGGCCAACTCCCGCGCCGCCCACCCGACCGCCCGCGCCCGCGCCGCCGCCCGCACCAGCGCCGCGCCCACCGGCGCGCGGGCCACCAGCGCCCGCGCCAACGCCCCCAACCCGGACAGCTCGTGCAACCGCGCCGCGAACGGGCTGTCCGCCAACTCACCCGCCCGGTCCGCGAACGGCGCGGTCACCGGGTGCACCGGCACCCCGCGCAACACCGCCTCCACCCGTTCCGCGGTCTCCAGCACGACCTGCGCCCGGTGCGGCACGAGATCGCACTTCGTCACCGCCACCACGCACGCCGGCGTCCGCGCCACCACCGCCGCGAGCAACGCCGAGTCCCCCCGCGACCACGCCCGGTCCGCGTCCCGCACGAACACCACCGCGTCGAACCGCACCGCGTCCACACACCCGATCCCCGGCGTGTCCACCAGCACGACCGACCGCAACAACGGCGCACCCACCCGAACCCGCACCCCGACCACGGGCTCCACCACCGTCCCCAACGCGTACCGCTCGACCTCACCGAGCGCCACCACCCGGTCCGCGGCACCGGCGAGCACCGCCCGAGCCCCGTCGACCCGCGCGTGCCCGAACTCGACCGGGCACACCGACCCCACCGGACTCACCGTCGGCCGCCCGACCAACGAGTTGACCAACGTCGACTTCCCCGCGCCCACCCCACCCACGACGGCCACCCGGGGCAGCGCGCCGGCACCCCCGTCGTCCAACAACCGCACCAACTCCGCCCGCCGCGCCAGCACCGCCTCGGCCCGCACCAACGCCCGCAACGCGCACAACTCGTCGTGCGCTACCACCGCCGACGCGGCACCTCGGCCGCGATCGCGCCCAGCAGCACGGCGCACACCAGCAGACCGAAGGCGGCGCCGAAGGGTGGTTCGGGTGCGGGCACCGAGACCGCGACCCACCAGCCGTCCGTGCTCGCGTCGGACGCCACCACCCCGCCCGAGGACACCAGCAGCACCGCGGCCGCCTGGTCCACGTCACCGGAGAGCACCGCCACCTGCTGGGTACCGGCCCGCGTCGCGCCCGGACCCGGCACCAGCACCACGGCCCGCGCACCCTCGGGCAGCCGCGGCGCGACGTCGTCCGCGATCGCGCCACCGGACCCCCGTGCCGCGGCCAACGCGCGGGTCGCGGTGAGCCGTGCGTCGACCGGCGCGGGCACCAGCACGGTCGCCAGCGCGGAGAACGTGCCCAGCGCGCTCACCGCCAGGATCCCGATCGTGATCAGCCGTGCTCGGACTGGCGACACGCGTACTCCGTTCGTTCGGCCCCCGGCAACCTTGATAGCGCCAAGTCGACGTGCTGTCCGGGTGAATCAGCGGAGCGCGGCTATGGATTAACCCTTCGCAGTCACGAAGAATCACCCGCATGCCGCACATCTCGCTGGGTTCGCCGCAGCCCGGTATTTCCGGACTCATGGACTACCGCCCCGAAACCGGTGGTCAGATCAAGGAGTTGGCCGAGGAGTTGCTCCGCGGCCAGAGCACGCTGTCCCGGGGCGAGCGCGAACTGATCGCAGCGCACGTGTCGAAGTTGAACGAATGCGCCTTCTGCTCGGCGTCGCACAGCGCGCTCGCCGAGGCCCAGCTCCCCGAGGACCACCAGGAGTCCCCCAAGCTCTCCGCGCTGCTCGCCATCGCCGCCGCCACGGTCGGCTCCGGCAAGAACGTCACCGCCGAACTCGTCGCCGCCGCCCGCGAACACGGCGCCGACGACCGCGAGATCCACGACACGGTCCTCATCGGCGCGTTCTTCGCGATGATGAACCGCTACGTCGACGGCCTGGCCACCTGGGCGCCCGACAACCCCGAGGACTACCGGATGATGGCCAAGCACATCGTCGCGAACGGCTACCTCGACGCGTGACCTGAACCAGGGCCGCGTCGACCCCGGCGCGGCCCACACCCCGGCGCCGCCCGACGCGACCGCGATCTCCCCGCCGTGCCAAGAGATCCCGTGCTCAGCGGACCTGACCGACCGGCCGCACGACGATCTCGTTCACGTCCACCCCGGCGGGCTGCGACACCGCGTACAGCACGGCGCGCGCCACGTCCTCGGGGTCGAGCTTCGGATCCTGCTCGCGCGACTCGGGAATCCCACCGGTGTCGGTCAACCCGGGCTGCACGATCGTCACCCGCGCCCCGGTGCCCACGCACTCGGCCCTGATGCCCTCCGCGAGCCCGGTCACCGCCCACTTGGTGGCGGAGTAGAGGTTCCCCGGCCGCACCCCGCGCCCGGCCGCCGACCCGGTCAGCACCAGGTGCCCGCCGGAGCGGATCAACGCGGGCATCGCGGCCTTCGCGGTGAACGCGGGCCCGCACACGTTCGTGAGCACCATGTCGCCCCACTCGGCGGGCGAGGAACCGGCGTCGGTGGCGAACGAGGTGTCGACGCTGACGCCGGCGTTGGCGAACACCACGTCCACCCGACCCCACTCGTCCTCGACCCGCTCCACGAGCGCCGCCACCTGCTCCCAGTCGCGCACGTCGAGCGGCGCGACCCACACGTCCTCGGGCCCGCCGAGCCGCGGCGCGTACTCCGCGAGCGCGGCGACGTCCCGGGCCGTCAACACCAACCGGTACCCGGCCTCGGCCGCCAAGCGCGCGGTCGCGGCCCCGATCCCCCGGGACGCGCCGGTGATGAAGAAAACCCGTTCACCCATGTCAGCGACACTAATCCCATGGTGCGGGCACCCCTACGCCGGCCTACTACCGTGCGTGACAGCACGGAGTGCCCCGGCCACCCCGGGTGCACGGCGACAGGGGGACGGATGAGCGTCGACCGCGGGATCGCACCCCGTACCGGCACGACGGCCGCGCGCCGCGCGATCGCCCGGAAGTACGCGCGGGAAACCGCGAAGGCGGGCGGCACGTGGTCCGCGCTGATCACCGTCACCGACCCGGACGGCGCCGAGCACCCCGTCGTCGAGGACCACCCCGACCGCGTGGTCGAGGCCTACAGCGTGAACAAGGTCGCGGTGGCCGTCGCGGTGCTGGACAAGGTCGACCGGGGTCTGCTGCGACTCGACCAGCGCGTCGAGGTCACCCACGACGTCGTCATCCGGGACACCGACGGGATCTTCGCCCTCGACGGCGCGTACCCGAGTTCGGTCACCCTGGGCCACGCGCTCGCCGCGCTGCTCACCGTGTCCGACAACACCGCGGTCCGGCTGTGCGGGCTGGTGGTGCCGGCGCTGGAGCTCAACGACGTGCTGGCCGCGAAGGGCTTCACCCACACCAGGGTCGAGCCGGTCGACCACCCGAACCGCTTCTACCTGGGCACCACCACGCCGAGGGAGACCGCGACCCTGTTCGCCCGGCTCGCCCGGGGCGACCTGCTCTCCCCCGCCTCGACCGCCCACCTGCTGACCGTGCTGCGCTCGCTCACCTCGTTCACCGAGGGCGTGCGCCGCGACCTGACCTCGCCGGAACGCCTGGACGTGGCCACCAAGGCGGGCTGGTACGACGACGGGCGCAACGAGGCCGGGCTGGTGTTCGACGCGCGCGGCGTCCCGGTCCTGACCTTCGCGCTGTTCGCCTCGGGCGCGTTCCGCGGCGACCAGGCCCGCAACTTCGAGGACTACGGCGCCACCCACCCGGCGCTGCGGGCCAGGGCCGCGCTCGGCCGGTCGTGCTACGACGCGGTGCGCGGGACCGCCGCCGCGCCCCGGACCGCGCCCGGCACCGACCGCCCCGAGAACTGACGGGAAGAAAACCGGGAACCGGTGTATCCCGCCCGGTTCCCGGAACTCCTTACCCACGAGGGGAGAGGTGCCACCCCGGTCCGCCGGGGTGGCGAGGGAGCCGATCGCGACCGCCGTCCGCGGTCGGCCCTCGTCCCTCAGGCCTCGCGCCGCACGTGGGTGCCGTCGCGGACGGTGCCCACGTACTCCTCCACGAGGTCCTCCAGAGCCACCACCCCGCGCAGTTCGCCGTCCGCCGCGACCGCGCGGGCGAGGTGGCTCTGCGAGCGCCGCAACGCGGCCACCGCCTCGTCCAACCGGGCGTCCACCGGCACCTCGGGCAACCCCCGGATCCGACCGCGCGGCACCGTCGTGCCCGGCTCCGCGTCCGCCAGGTCCAGCACGTCCTTGACGTGCAGGTACCCGGTCAGCCGACCCTCGTCGCGCACCGGGAACCGGGAGAAGCCGGTGGCGGCCACCGCCTCCTCCACCTCGCCCATGGTCGGGTTCGCCGACACCGACGTGACCCGGTCCAGCGGCACCAGCACGTCCGCTACGGTCCGGGTGGCCGACGACAGGGTTTGCGCGAGCCGCCGGTGCTCGGAGTCCTCCAGCAACCCCTCCTGCCGCGACTGCGCGATCAGCAGGGCCAGCTCGTCGCGGGTGTACGCCGATTCCAGCTCCTCCTTCGGCGTCACGCCCAGCAGCCGCAGGATGGCCGTCGCCACCACGGTGAACCCGTTGAGCACCGGGGCCACCATCCGGCAGAACCAGTAGTGCGCCGGCACCAGCCACAGCGCCACCTGCTCGGGACCGGCGATGGCCAGGTTCTTCGGCACCATCTCGCCCAGCACGGTGTGCAGCGCCACCACGATCACCAGCGCCAACGCGAATGCGACGCCGTGCCGCACCGCGTCCGGGATGGCGAACGGCGCGAACGGCGCCTCCAGCAACCCGGCCACCGCGGGCTCGCCGAGCGCGCCCAACCCGAGCGAGCACAGCGTGATGCCCAGCTGCGCGCCCGCGATCAGCAGCGGCAGCTCGCGACCGGCCCGGATCACCGTCCGGGCCCGGGTGCCGCCGATCGACTCGAGCCGGTCCCGGCGCGCGGTGATGATCGCGAACTCGGCACCGACGAAGAAGGCGTTGCCCGCCAACAGCAACAGCACCACCAGCAGGCTCATCGCGACACCTCCGGCGACGGCGTGCCCGGCGCGGACGGCGTGGACGGGTCGACCAGCGCGACCCGCAGTTCGGCCACCCGGTGCCGGTCCATCAGCATCACCGTGATGCGCCAGCCGTCCACCCGGATCTCGTCACCCACGTCCGGGATGCGGCCGAGCCGGGCCAGCACCAGGCCGGCCAACGTCTCGTAGTCGCCCGGCGGCATCCGGAACCCGGTCGCCTCGACCACCTCGTCGTCGCGCAGCAGACCGGACACGAGCCAGCTGTCCCGGCCGAGCGGGCGCACCGGCGAGGTCTCCTTGCGGTCGTGCTCGTCGCGCACGTCGCCGACGATCTCTTCGACCAGGTCCTCCAGCGTGACCAGCCCCGCCGTGCCGCCGTACTCGTCCACGACCAGCGCGGTCTGGAGGCCGGACGCCCGCAGCCGGTCCAGCAGCGCGTCGCCCTCCAGGGTTTCCGGCACCGTCTGCACCGACCGGGCCAGCGTCGACACCGCCGTCGTGGCCCGGTCCGCGCGCGGCACCCCGAACGCCTGCTTGACGTGCACGATCCCGCGCACCTCGTCCAGGTCGCCGTGGTAGACCGGGAACCGGGAGAAGCCCGTCTCCCGCGCCTTGGCCAGCAGGTCGAGCACGGTCGCGTCCGAGCGCAGCGACTCGACCTTGACCCGGGGCGTCATCAGCTCGTCGGCGGTGCGGTCGCCGAACCGCAGCGAGCGGTCCAGCAGCGTGGCGGTGCCCTCGTCGATCGTGCCGTGCTCGGCGCTGGACCGGACGAGCGCGCCCAGTTCCTGCGGCGAGCGGGCCGACGCCAGCTCCTCGGCCGGCTCCACGCCCAACCTCCGGACCAGCCAGTTCGCCGCGCCGTTCAGGCCGGTGATCAACCAGCGGAACACCGAGGAGAACACCGCCTGCATCCCGGCGACCGCCCGGGCGGTCTCCAGCGGCTTGGCGATGGCGAGGTTCTTCGGCACCAGCTCGCCGAACACCATGGACAGCGCGGTGGCCAGGGCCAGCGCCAGCACGATGCCGATCGCGTCGGCCGCGCCGTCGGGCACGCCGAGCGCCCTGATCAGCGGCGACACCAGCTCGGCGATGGCCGGTTCGGCGATGTAGCCGGTGATCAGGGTGGTGAACGTGATGGCCAGCTGCGCGCCGGAGAGCTGGAACGACAGCGACCGGTGGGCCTTCTCGACCGTCCGCGCCTTGGCGTCGCCGACCGTGGCGACGTGCGCTTCGACGGTGCTGCGCTCGAGGGCGGTGAGGGAGAACTCGGCGGCCACCGCGATCGCGGTGCCCACGGTGAGGGCCGCGACGGCCACGAGACCGAGAACGCTCAGCAGGGTCTGGGTCACCGGCCACCCCCGACAGGGGCCGGATCGGTAGGGCAGCCGGGTGTCGGACCCGGCTCAGTACTTCCGTGCACGGAAGGGATCACTCCTCAGAAAAGGGGTGGTCGAACGGCCTGTCCAGTTTAGAGAGTCCACCCCGCCGGGCGCAGGCCGGTTCCCCGCACGCGCCGGGACGGGAGTGCCCGGTCTCGCCGAAACGCGCGTTCCGGACCGGTCGGGCCGCCTAGGATCGCGCCGGTGGGGGAACGGGGGTTCGACGCTCAGCTGCTCGGACGGCTGGAGGGCATCGCCACCGAGGGCCAGGTGCACCTCCTCCAGCGGGTGCTCGGCGGCATCGACCCGGCGAACATCTTCAGCAAGCACGCGTCCGCCCTCGCCGGCCTGATCACCGAACTGCCCCGGGTGCACGCCGCCCTGCACCACCACCACGCCCAGGGTCAGCCCGCGCTGCGCCTGCTGACCCGGCTGTGCGCCAACACCGCCCGGCACGTGCGCGCGGTCGCCAAGGCGTGGTCCGCGGAGCCGCTGCTGGTCGAGACGGCCGACCTGCTGGACCAGGCGCAGGCCGCGACCGCCGAACCCGGTTTCCGGGAGCGCGCCGCCGAGTTCGCCACCCGGCTCCAGAAGCTGCTCGACACGTTGCCGGACCTCCTCGAGACCCGGTTCAAGGACGCCTGGACCACCCCTCCCCGACCCGACCGGGCCGCCGTGGTCGCCGACGAGGTGGCCTGCCTGCTCGCGTTCGCCGACCGCGACCTGACCGCCGTGGAGCACGACCTGATCACCGCCGCCGCGCACGGCGACATCGGCGCGGACGCGGTGTGGGCCCGGCTGTTCCCGCCGCCCGCCGACTACCGGGTCGCGGGCGTGGTCCGCGGCACCGGCGAACTCGCGGGCCTGGCCGAGTTCCACCCCGGCGTCGAGCAGCAGCCCCTGCGCACCGCGACCCGGTTGCGCTGGGGCCTGAGCACCGGGCGCCTGCACAAGTTCGTCACCGCGGTCACCGCGCCGGGCGAAGCGTGCGTCGTGTCGCTCACCGTCACCGCCCGGGACAAGCCGTCGGCGGGCCGGCTCGCCCGCCGCACCCTGGTCGAACTCCTCGACCAGTACATGGCGGGCAACCGGCACACCGAGTTGGAACTCGACCCGCGCGTCCTGGTCGCGAAGGCGGGCACCACGAGCACCCAGGAACTCGGCCCGCAGGTCCGCAGCACGCCGAAGGCCCGGCCCCTCACCACCCCGCGGCTGCCCGAACCGGTGCGCCGCTCGCTGCGGATGGCCCACATCGCGGCCCGCACCGACTCGCCGAGCGCCGCCGCCGCGCTGTCCTGGTCCGCGGTCGAGGCGTGCGGCCTGGGCAACCGGGACGAACTGGCCGCCGCGCTCGCGCTCCAGTGCCTGCGCCAGGCCGTCGTGCACACCCACCGGTTCGTGCGGCTCTCCGCCGTGACCAGGCTCGCCTACCTGCGCAACCAGGCCGACCTCGCCGAACTGGGCGTCACCCAGGCGACCCGCGCGTTCCGCCAGTGCCCGCTCGACCTCATCGACCGCCGCAACGACCTGCGCATGCGCCTGTTCGACGCCGAACGGACCCACCGCCGCGCCCGCGCCGAGTCCGACGAGCGGGACGCGCTGCTGCACGGGCTGCTCGAGGACATCGCCGAACGCGCCACCTACCGCCACCGGCACCACCTGGAGGACCTCAACGAGTGGGTCGCCGTGCTCACCACCGACACCGGCCTGGACACCCTGCTGCCCCACCTGCACCCGCTGGCCGTGCGGCAGGCCCAGTCGTGGCGCACCAGGCTGGCCGCGCCGGGCAAGTGCGCGAAGTGGTTGCGCCACCGCCAACTCCGCATGACCACCGTGCTGGACGCGCTCTACGCAACCCGCAACCTGACCCTGCACGCGGGCGTCTTCCACAGCGCCGCGGACACCGTGCACGGCGCGGGCGCGGTGATGCTCACCGACCTGGTCCTGGAACTGCTCGGCAACTGGTACAACTCCGACGCCTCGCGCCCGCCGGTGGCGGTGATCTCCACCCTGGCCCGCCGGCACGCCCACGTCCTGGCCGAACTGGACCGCGGCCGCCTCCCGACCGACCTGGACTTCGAGAACCTCACCGCCCCGGCCGACACCGCCCCGTGGCGCCCCTGACCCGCTCACCGACGGCACAACGCCCGCCCTGCCTGGCCACAACCCCCACTCCGGCCACGGCCACAACCCCAGCCAGTCCCACGGCCACCAAAACTGTCGGTACCCCGTGGGACAATGGACTCGGGGGCCGAAGGCCAGCCCCGCGCACCACCAGCACCCTCGAGCACCTCCGCACCGGCCCGTGAACCGTTTCCGGCCCGGGTGGCGAGAAGGGGCATGACACCGACCGACGCGGAGATCATCGAGCGGTCCCGGCGGGAACCCGCCGCGTTCGCCGAGATCTTCGACCGGCACGCGCCGCACATCCGGCGCTACCTGGAACGCAGGCTCGGCGCGCACACCGCCGACGACCTGGTCGCCGACACGTTCCTGACCGCGTTCGCCAAGCGCGACCGCTACGACCGGGCCCGACCCGAGGCGAGGCCGTGGCTCTACGGCATCGCGACCAGGCACGTCCGCCGGCACCACCGCCAGGAGACCCGCCGCTACCGCACCCCGCCGTCCGAGGAGATCACCGCCGACCACGCCGGCCGGGTGGCGCACGACCTCACCGCCCGCTCGACCCGGTCCGCGCTCACCGACGCCCTGGCCTCGCTCGGCCGCGGCGAACGCGACGTCCTGCTGCTGATCGCCTGGGAACAGCTGACCTACGGGGAGGTCGCCACCGCCCTGGCCATCCCCGTCGGCACGGTCCGCTCCCGCCTCAGCCGCGCCCGCCGCAAGGTCCGCGACGCCCTGGGCGCGGACGAGACCACCCGAGCCTTCGAGGAGTTGCTGACCGATGGATGACCTCGCCCTCCTGCACGACCTGGTCGACGGCCCCCTGCCCACCGCCGACGACCTCGCCCACGCCCGCGCCGAGGTCGTCGCGGGCCTGACCACCACCCGTCGCCGCCGGGTCCCGTTCGCGATCATCGGCGCGTCCGCCCTGGCCACCGCCGCCGCCGTGATCGCGACCGTGACGCTGACCAGGGTCGAACCACCCGCGGCCGCCACGCCGGGAAGCGCCGCCGACGTGCTGAGCCGGGCACACGCGTTCCTGGAGTCGCACGCCGACGCCCCGGCGCCCCGCGGCGACCAGTACTTCTACCTCCACCAGTTCCGACGGGAGACCTGGATGTCGGTGGACGACGAGCACGACACCGTCATCCGGCTCGAGGACGGCACCGAGCGGATCACCGGCGGGTGCGTCGACGGCAGGCGCGCCATGCAACTCGAGCTCAAGGCCGACCCGCCGTGGTACCAGGACTGCACGCCGTACCCCGCGATGAACCACCTGCTGGCCGGGCAGTCCGGCGGGATGGCGGAGGTGCTGCGCGGTTCCTACCTGCCCCAGGTCGTGCAGCGCGCGCTCCGGGGCGACTTCCCCGCCGGCACCCCCGAGGTGGTGCCGGACCTGGTCGACGCCGACGGCAGGCACGTGATCGGCGTGCTGTGGCCGCTGGACCCGACCCGGGAGAAGGACGACCCGTTCAAGCGGATGGTGTTCGACAAGAACACCTACGAGTACCTGGGCACGCCGGAGGCCGCCTTCTCCCGCCCGGTCGTCGTCGACGAGCCGCGCGAGCGTCCGTGAGCGACCGCGGGGGACGCCGGACTACGGTGTCCCCCGTGGAGCCGCGCGAGGACGACGAGGACGACTTCGACCCCGAGTTCGAGGAAGCCGGGTTCGAGGGCGAGGAGGACGACGAGTTCGAGGACGAGGAGGAGGAAGACGAGGACGACCTGTTCGGCGTCACCTCCGAACCGCGCACGATCTGCCACCTGTGCGGCGGCGCGGGGTTCATCGCGAACCCGACGCTCGCGGTGATCGGCGGCGCGCCGCGCACCGTCGACAACGGCCGCGAGTGCCCGCACTGCCAGGCCGCCCGCAAGTTCCCCGGCCTCATCCCCCCGCTGTAGGCGTCACGCGCCCGGCGGCCACCCGCTCGGCGGCGGCGAACCGGTCGGGCGCCAACCCGATCCACGTCACCACCAGCGCGCCCACCTGCACGGCCGCGCCCATCACCCACACCCAGCGCAGCGACAGGTGCGCCGCGACCAGCCCGCCGGCCAGCGCGCCCAGCGGCGTGAGCCCCCACGCGAGCGCCCGGTGGCTCGTCAGCACCCGGCCGAGCAGCGCGGCGGGCGTGAACCGCTGCCTGCTCGACTGCGAGCACACGTTCCACAGCATCACGATCGCGGACAGCGCGAACAGCACCACCCCGACCGCCCACGGCCACGGCGGCAGGCCCGCGAGCAGCGCCGGGAACACCACCATCCCGACCTGCGCGACCCGCATCGACCAGGCGTAGCCGATCCGGGCCACCACCTGGTTCACCACGAACGACGCGCCGACCCACCCCAGCGCCATGCACCCCAGCAGCACGCCGTAGCCGAACGGGCCCAACCCGAGGATCCGCTGCGCGTACAGCACGAACATCGACATCCCCGCGCTGGCCGCGAACGACCCGAGCGCCACCGCCAGGGTGATCGACAGCAGCAGCCGGGTGCCGACCAGGAACCGCAGCCCCTCCCCGATGTCCCGCAACGGGTGCCGCGTCGACGGCGTGACCTCGGCCGAGCTGAGCCCCCTGGTCAGCAGCACCGCGCCGAGCGCCGCCGCGAGCGCGAGCCACACCGGCACGCCGAAACCCCACACCACCAGCAACCCCGCGAGCGGCGGCACCACGAACTGCACCACGCCCCGGTCGATCACGATCAGCCGCGCGTTGGCCGCCGCGTACCGCTCGGCGGGCACGACCTCGGGCACCAGCGCGCCGCTCGCACCGTCGCCGAGCACCTGACCCGAGGTCACCGCGAACGCCACCACCAGCAGCAGCGGCAGGCTCAGCGCGCCGGTCGTCGCGGCCACCCCGAGCACCAGCGCGACGCACGCCTGCACCACGAACGCCACCGCGAGCACGACCGTCCGCCGCACCCGGTCGATCAGCACCCCCGCGAACAGCGAGAACAACAACCACGGCAGCTGACCGACCACGTTGACCAGCGCCACCTCGCGCGGGTCGACCGTGATCGTCACCGCGACGAGCGGCAACACCGTCGTCAGCAACCCCTCCGCGACCGAACCGGACACCGCGACGGCCTGGAGCCGCACCCACCCCCTGGACATGGTCGTCACCCTGCCAACGGCCGTGGAATCCGCGCACGTTTTAGCGTTGGCTCAAACCCATGGCCCTGCGCTTCTCGGTGTCCCCGCTCTGGGAAACGGTCGCCGCCCTGCGCGTGCTCGCCGCGCGCGACCCGTCGCCGGTGCACCGCCGCTGGTCGACGTGGGCCGAGCGACGGCTGCGCGACCTGGGCGAGGACCGGTCGCTGCTGCACGCGCTGGTGACCAGACCGGTGGTGCCGGAGTTCCTGATCCCGACGCCCGCGGTGCGCACGATCGACTTCGCCGACGAGGTGGACTGGCTGCCCAGGGTGGCGAAGCCGGCCCGGATCGCGGCGGCCGTCGAGCACCTGCCGCACGCCCGGCCGCTGCTCGAGGAGCGGGAAACGGCGTTGCGGGACGTGCAGGACCGGCTGCGCGCGGTGCACGAGGCGATCATCGCGCCGGTGTGGCCGCGGCTGGAGGGTGTCCTCCAGGGTGACGTCGAACGGCGGGGTCGACGACTGATCGCCGCCGGCGGGCCGACCGTGCTGGCCGAACTTCACCCGGACGTGTGTTTCGACGCCCCGGACGTGGTGGTGGTCGGCGGGGTTCGGGTGCCGATCGGCGAGCGGGACCTGGTGCTCGTGCCGTCCGCGTTCGTCTGGCCGCGCCCCTACCTGCGGGACAGCCCCGTGCGGCTGGCCCTGTGCTACCCGGCGCACGGCTTCGGCTCGCTGTGGGAGCGGGCGCAGGCGCCGTCGTGGCACGCGCTGTCCCGGCTCGTCGGCCGCACGAGGGCGCGGCTGCTGGTCGAGCTCGACCGCCCGACGGCGGTGTCCGAGCTGGCCGGGCGGCTGGGCGTGACGGTCGGCGCGGTGTCCCAGCACCTGGCCGTGCTGCGCGGCGCGGGCCTCGTGGTCAGCCACCGGCAGGGCCGCGAGGTCGTGTCGCTGCGCACCGCCCTCGGGCTGGCGCTGGTGCGCGGCGAAGTACCGTAGAGGGGTGGGGGTGGTCCTTTCCGAAGCCGAGTGGACGGCGCGCGCGCAGGCGCACACGACCCGGGTCCGGGCGTGGACCGGTCCGCACCACGAGCGCCGCAAGGCCGGCGTGAAGCACCCGGTGCTGGACTTCCTCTTCAGCTACTACAGCCACCGCCCGTCCCGGATGGAGCGGTGGCACCCCGGGCCCGGCGTGGTGCTCGAGGGCGAGCAGGCGCTGTCCTACCTGCGCTGGCCGGTGTACCGGCGGGTCGCCGAGGGCGTGGAGCTGGACGTGGCGGCGTTCGCCCGCGACCGGGCGAGCACGATCGCGTTCGTGCACCGGCTGCTCACCGCGACCGCGTCCCGCACCCCCCGACTGGGGTGCTTCGGCCTGCACGAGTGGGCGATGGTCTACCGGCAGCGACCGGAGGAGGTGCGGCACAACGCGTACCCGCTGCGACTCGGACCGGCGGGCACCGACGCGGTCGTGGAGACGCAGAAGGTGCAGTGCAGCCACTTCGACGCGTTCCGCTTCTTCACCCCGGAGGCCCGGCCGCTCAACGTGCTCCGCCCGGTCCGGGAGACCCAGGTCGAACTGGAGCAGCCGGGCTGCCTGCACGTGGGCATGGACAGCTTCAAATGGGCGTACAAGCTGGACCCGGCCACGCCGTCGGAACTGGTCGCGGACTGCTTCGAGTTCGCCGCGCGGGTGCGCGAGCTGGACATGCGGGCGAGTCCTTACGACCTGTCCGCGCTCGGTTACCCGCCGGTGCCGATCGAGACGCCCGAGGGTCGCGATGATTACGTACGGCGACAAAGCGCTTTCGCCGCGGAAGCGGCACCGCTGCGGACTGCGCTAATCGAGCTGACGCGGACTTTTCTGCCCGCTCCGACGATCCTGTGATGACCGCTCGTCATTTCACCCATTCCGCAGACTTCACCTGTTAGCGTGACGCGCAGTCGGGATTCGCCAGCCGTAGTCGGACGCTGAGAGGGAAGACGATGTCTCGACACCGCGCGCTGCGGACCAAGGTGAAGCGCGGGATCGCCAAGTGGCCCGTCGCCTTGGTGGCCCTGGTCGCACTGCTCGTCCTCGGATACCTCGGGTACACCTGGGTCAGCGCACTGGTGGACAAGCGCGCCGCCGCGCAGGCGGGTGACTGCCGGCAGGGCGAGGCGTCCCTGCGGGTCGCCGCGACGCCCAGCGTGGCCGAGGCCGTGAAGCAGGTCGCCGAGGCGTGGGCCCGGCAGCGACCGGTCGTCTACGACCACTGCATCCGGGTCGAGGTCCAGTCCGTGGACTCGGAGGAAGTGCTCAAGGGCCTGACCCAGAGCTGGGACGAGGCCAAGCTCGGCGCCCGGCCGCAGGCGTGGATCCCCGACTCGACCCTGTGGGCCAACCGGATGGCCGCGCAGAACCGGGCGCTGCTCGGCGCGCAGCCCGTGTCGATCGCGGCGAGCCCGGTGCTGCTGGCACTGCCCCAGGACGGCGCGACCGCGCTCCAGACCGCCGTCGGCTTCCGCTGGACCGACCTGCCGGACGTGACGACCGGCGACAACGGCTGGGAGCGGTTCGGCAAGCCCGAGTGGGGCGCGTTCCGGGTGGCGATGCCCGACCCGACGACGAACCCGGCCACCGCGATGGCGATCCAGTCCGCGCTCGCGGGCGCGTCGCCGGACGGCAAGGGCCCGGTGACCACCGACATGCTCGGGCTGGAGCCGGTGAAGGCGACGCTGACCAAGCTCGTCGCGTCCAAGCCCGCCGGCGCCACTCCCGCGACCACGTGGGCCGCGCTGTCCGCGTTGGCCGACAAGCCCGAGGTGAACGCGGCGGGCTTCAGCGCCGTGCCGGTGTTCGAGGTCGACCTGTACCGGCACAACACCGGCAAGGACAGCGGCACCGCGCCGCTCCAGCCGCTGTACGGCGTCGCCGCGGGCGGGCCGAGCCCGGTGGCCGACTTCCCGTTCGTGCCGCTGTCCGGCGACTGGGTCGACGAGGCGCCGGGTCGCGCGGCGCAGTTGTTCCGCGAGTTCCTGACCGAGCCCGACCAGCAGAAGACGTTGGCGGCGGCCGGGTTGCGGGTGCCGGCCACGACCGAGCGCCCGAAGCCCTCGCCCGGCATCCGGTGGTCGACCATGACCGACAAGCTCACGCCCGCCGACGAGACCACCGCGCAGCAGATCTCGGCCACGTGGGCCACCGCCGACGACGGCCAGGTCGTGTCGGTGCTGGTCGACTCGTCCGAGTCGATGAACCAGGACGGCGGCGAGGGCCGCAGCCGCCTCCAGTGGGTGAAGCAGGCGCTGTCCGGCCAGGTGAGCCGGTCGCTGTCGGGGTCGCTGGGGCTGTGGGAGTACTCCCAGTCGATCGACGGCGACAAGCCCTACCGCAAGGTCGTCGGCACCGGGCCGGTGGTCGTGCAGCGGCAGGCGCTGCTGGACGGGGTGGGCGGCCTCGAGCCGCGCACCGGCGCGCAGCTGTACTCCAGCGTGGCCGCGCTGTACGAGGACGCGGTGAAGAACTTCCAGCAGGGCAAGAAGAACCGGATCGTCGTGCTGACCGACGGCCCGAACGACGGCGGCCTGAGCCTGGCCGACCTGAAGGCGAAGCTCGCCGCGGCGAAGCAGGCCGACCACGACGTCGAGATCAGCTTCATCGCGATCGGCCCGTCCCCCGACCGCGCTCCGCTCCAGGAGATCGCCCGGTCCTACGGCGGCTCGGTGTCCGTGGCGACCGACGGGCGCGGCGTGGACGCGGCGTTGGCCCAGCTGCTGTCGGCGGACGGGTAGCTCAGTAGACGCGCGCCATGGCCGAGATGGTCTCGGCCATGCGCGCGCGCAACTCGGCGGGCTCCAGCACCTCGACGTCCGCGCCGAGCCGCAGCAGGTCGTGGTGGGCGTGGTCGAGCGACTCGGTCGGCACCTCGACCGTGGTCCACTCGCCGGTCGGCTCCACGCCCTCCAGCTCGCGCGAGGCGACCAGGCTCAGCAGGTAGCGCGCCGACCGCACCCCGGCGGGCGTGAGCCGGACCGTCACCCGCACCGGGTACATCCGCGCCTCGAACCGCGCCGACCACTCCCGCCAGAACGCGTCGAGGTCGAAGGAGCCCCGCTCGAAGACCTCGTCGGACACCGCGACCTCCAGCACCCGCGACACCCGGTAGGTCCGCGGCTCGCCGGCCCGCGCCACGAGGTACCAGGTGCCGGCCTTGAGCACGAGCCCCAACGGCTCCACCACCCGCTCGACCTCTCCACCGCGCGACCCCCACCGCCGGTACCGCACCCACACCCGCCGCTGGTTCCACACCGCGTCCGCCACGACCGACAGGTGCGGCGCGTCCTCGGACCCCCGGAACCACCCCGGCGTGTCCAGGTGGAACCGCTCCTGGATCCGGTCGGCCCGCTCCCGCAACTCCGGCGGCAGCGCCGCCCGCACCTTGAGCCGCGCCGCCGCGACCACCGCGCCCAACCCGAGTTCCGCGGCCGGCCCGGGCAACCCGGCCAGGAACAACGACCCGGCCTCGTCCCCGGTCAATCCGGTGAGCCGCGTCCGGTACCCGTCGAGGAGCCGGTAACCGCCCGCCGGTCCGCGCTCGGCGTACACCGGCACGCCCGCGCTCCCGAGCGCCTCCACGTCCCGGTAGACCGTCCGCACGGACACCTCGAGCTCGTCGGCGAGCTCCCGCGCGGTCATCCGCCCCCGCGCCTGGAGGAGCAGCAGGACCGACAGCAACCGGCTCGCACGCATACCGCCGATTGTCCCCTCGAACCTGACAGGCGGTGTCAGTCACCTCGGCGCACCCTCACACCCATGACCACGCACGCCACCGGCACCGCCGAGATGAAGTCCTGGGACGAGCACACCTGGGACGGCCGCAACTACGACGAAACGAAAGCCCCGAAGCAGACGACGGGCGGCATGACGTCGACGTGGGCGGGCGACCTGGAGGGAACCGCCGAAACCAGGTTCCTGATGCACTACCCGACCGACGACACCTGCACGTCGATCGGCTTCGAGGTCGTCACGGGAACCCTGGCCGGCCGCACCGGAACCCTCGTCCTGCACCACGACGGCGGCTACGCGAACGGCGTCGCCGACGGCACCTTCACCATCGTCGGCGCCACGGGAGACCTGACCGGAACCACCGGAACCGGCCGCCTCACCTGGCTGCACGGCGAACCGGGCCGCTACACCCTGGACTACGACCTCGCCTAGTCCGTCCGGGGCGTGGAACGCGGCGGCGCCCGCTCCCCGGAGAGGGGAACGGGCGCCGAGCAGATCCGCGTGCCTAGCTGTACGCCTCGATCGGCGGGCAGGAGCAGACCAGGTTGCGGTCGCCCTTCGCGCCGTCGATGCGGCGGACCGGAGGCCAGATCTTCGGGGACGACGACGTGCCCGCCGGGAACACCGCCACCTCGCGGCTGTACGGGTGGGTCCACTCGCCCGTCGTCACGGACGCCGCCGTGTGGGGCGCGTTGCGCAGCGGGTTGTCGTCGGCCGGCCACTCGCCCGCGCCCACCAGGTCGATCTCGTGCCGGATCGCGATCATGGCGTCGATGAACCGGTCGATCTCGGCCAGGTCCTCGGACTCCGTCGGCTCCACCATCAGCGTGCCCGCGACCGGGAACGACATCGTGGGCGCGTGCAGACCGTAGTCGGCCAGGCGCTTCGCCACGTCGTCCACCGTCACGCCCGTCGCCTTGGTCAACGCCCGCAGGTCCAGGATGCACTCGTGGGCCACGAAACCGCCCTCGCCGGTGTAGAGGACCGGGAAGTGCTCGTCCAGCCGCCGCGCCACGTAGTTCGCCGCCGCGACCGCCGTCAACGTCGCCCGCCGCAGACCGTCCGCGCCCATCATCCGCACGTACGCCCACGAGATCGGCAGGATCGACGCCGAACCCCACGGCGCGCCCGCGATCGGGCCGACGCCCGAGGCCGGGCCGGCGGAGGGCTGCAACGGGTGGTTCGGCAGGAACGGCGCCAGGTGGGAGCGGACGCCGATCGGGCCGACGCCCGGGCCGCCGCCGCCGTGCGGGATGCAGAACGTCTTGTGCAGGTTCAGGTGCGACACGTCCGAGCCGAACTTCCCGTACTGCGCCAGGCCGATCAGCGCGTTCAGGTTCGCACCGTCCACGTACACCTGGCCGCCCGCGTCGTGCACCCAGCCGCACACCTCGCGCACGGTGTCCTCGTACACCCCGTGCGTCGACGGGTAGGTGATCATGATCGCGGCCAGGTCGTCCTGGTGCTCCACGACCGTCGACTTCAGGTGGTCCACGTCGATGTTGCCCGCGTCGTCGCACTTCACGACCACCACGCGCATCCCGGCCATCACCGCCGACGCCGCGTTCGTGCCGTGCGCCGACGACGGGATCAGGCACACGTCGCGCGCGAAGTCGCCGTTCGACCGGTGGTAGGCCCGGATCGCCAGCAACCCGGCGAACTCGCCCTGGCTGCCCGCGTTGGGCTGCAACGACACCGCGTCGTACCCGGTGATCTCGGCCAGCCACCCCTCCAGGTCGCCGATCAGGGACAGCATCCCCTCGGCGTCGGACGCGGGCGCGAACGGGTGCAGGTCGGCGAACTCGGGCCAGGTGATCGGCTCCATCTCGGCCGTCGCGTTGAGCTTCATCGTGCACGAGCCCAGCGGGATCATGCTCCGGTCGAGCGCGACGTCCTTGTCCGACAACGACCGCAGGTAGCGCAGCAGCGCGGTCTCCGAGCGGTGCGCGTGGAACACCGGGTGGGTCAGGTACTCCGTGGTGCGGCGCAGGTCGGTCGGGATGCCGTCGGCGGTGTCGCCGTCCAGCCCGTCGACGTCGGACACGGTGACGCCGAACGCCTTCCACACCGACTCGAGGTGCCCGCGCGTGGTCGTCTCGTCGCACGCGATCTGCACGTGGTCCGCGTCGACCTGCCACAGGTTCACGCCCAGGTCCCGCGCCGCCGCGACGACGTCGGCCGCCCGGCCCTCGACGTGCGCGCGCACGGTGTCGAAGAACTCGCCGTGCACGACGTCCACGCCGCCCTCGCACAGGCCGGCGGCCAGCACGGTCGCCATCCGGTGCGCCCGGGTCGCGATGTTCCGCAGGCCGTCCGGGCCGTGGTAGACCGCGTACATCGACGCGATCACCGCCAGCAGCACCTGCGCGGTGCAGATGTTCGAGGTCGCCTTCTCGCGGCGGATGTGCTGCTCGCGGGTCTGCAACGCGAGCCGGTAGGCCAACGAGCCGTCCGCGTCGACCGACACGCCGACCAGCCGGCCGGGCAGCTGCCGCTCCAGGCCCTGGCGCACGGCCATGTAGCCCGCGTGCGGCCCGCCGAACCCGATCGGCACGCCGAACCGCTGGGTGGTGCCCACGACGACGTCCGCGCCGATCTCACCCGGCGCGCGCAGCAGCGTCAGCGCCAGCAGGTCCGCGACCACGACCGCCTGCGCGCCCGCCTTGTGGATCTCCTCGATCAGCCCGGCCTGGTCCCGCACGACGCCGGACGCGCCGGGGTAGGACAGCAGCACGCCGAAGAAGTCGCCGCCCAGCCCGAGCCCCTCGAGGCCCTGGGACAGGTCGGCGGTGACGATCTCGATGCCCAGCGGCTCGGCGCGGGTCTCGATGACCGCGAGCGTCTGCGGCAGCGTGTCGACGTCGACCACGAACCGGGCCGACTTGGACCGGCCGGCGCGGCGCACCAGCGTCATCGCCTCGGCCGCCGCGGTGGACTCGTCCAGCATCGACGCGTTGGCCAGCGGCAACCCGGTCAGGTCGCCGACGACGGTCTGGAAGTTCAGCAGCGCCTCCAGCCGACCCTGCGAGATCTCCGGCTGGTACGGCGTGTAGGCCGTGTACCAGGCCGGGCTCTCCAGCACGTTGCGGCGGATCACCGGCGGCGTGGTGGTGCCGTAGTAGCCCAGGCCGATCATCTGGGTCATCGGCCGGTTGCGGGCCGCGAGGGCGCGCAGCTCGGCCAGCGCCTCGGTCTCGGTGGCGGGCGCGGGCAGGTCCAGCACCAGGTCGCGCACGCGGATCGACTCGGGCACCGCGCGCTGGGCCAGCTCCTCCAGCGAGCCGACGCCGATCACGTCGAGGATCCGGGCCAGCTCCGCGGGCCGCGGCCCGACGTGGCGGTCCGCGAACGGGGTGCCGTGTTCGAGCGCGGCGAGAGGGATGCGGTCCTGCGTCATGGGGGCGCCTTTCGGGGGGCTGCGGACAGACTCCTGCCGTTGCCCTCCCCCTCTGTCTTCCGCCCGACACGGGCGCCTGAGAGCTTCACCCGGCCGGGACCGGGCTTGCACCGTCGGCGGGGTCGGTTGCCCGGCCCACTTTCCAGAGGCGTCTCACCCGCGCGGTTCGTGTGCCTGAGAGGTTCCGGGGAGGAGTTGCTCCTTCGGCGCCGAGACGGGCTCGGACTCTCCCGCGCGGGGTAAAGCGACTACCCGCCGATCCTACCCGGCGGCTCGGGCTCCGAGGTTGTCGGCGCGACGCGGATCTCAGCCGGTCGCGCGGGTGCGCCTGCGGCGGGACAGCTCGTCGTCCGGTGTCTCCTCCAGCACGACGCCGTCGGCCCGCTCGGCCGGGAAGTCGTGGATGGTGCCGCTGATCTCCCGCATCGCGCCGCTGACCGCGATGCCGAACACGCCCTGACCGCCCTGGAGCAGGTCGACGACCTCCTCCGGCGACGTGCACTCGTAGACCGTGGTGCCGTCGCTGAAGAGCGTGATCCGGGCCAGGTCCTGCACGCCGCGCCTGCGCAGGTGGTCGACCGCGACGCGGATGTTCTGGAGGCTCACGCCGGTGTCCAGGAGTCGCTTGACGACCTTGAGCACCAGGATGTCCTTGAAGGAGTACAGCCGTTGGCTCCCCGAGCCGTGCGCACTCCTTATCGTCGGGTTGACCAGTCCCGTGCGCGCCCAGTAGTCCAACTGGCGGTAGGTGATGCCCGCGATCTGGCACGCGGCGGGCCCGCGGTACCCGACGAGCTCGTCCGGCAGCGAGGAGTCCGGGAACAGCTCACCCTGTTCGCCGGTGCCGGCCCGGATGCGCGCTTCCTCGACCACGCCTGCCTCCCCTCGACCCGGTCTCGCCGACCGGCGTGAAGCGACCTCGGTGCTCTACGAATGACACCGTGCCGATTCACCTGAGCTCGACGGTAAGACCGGGTAGGGGCCGGGTCAACGCGACTCGCTGGGCGTGTCTTACCTCAACCTCAGGTTGAGGTTGAGGAAGCCGTCTGACGTAGCCCATTCGGGTGGCGTTTAGTGATCGTTTAGCGCAGCACCGTTGACGTTGTGTAATCCAGAAGTGTGACACCAGGGGGTGGCACACGGGGTTGATCCACAACTCACCGCACACACCACGAGGGGCCGGCTTTCACTTCGCGGCCGAAACCCGACCCCTCGTGGTGAACGCGACCCCGAGACCTCCTCCGGGCACGTCGAGCCGTCCGGTCGACCACCGCGCGTCACCCGCGACCACCCCGACACCCGGAAACGCGAAACGGCCCCGACGGGAGCCGTCAGGGCTCGCGGTGCACGGGGCCGGTCGAGGTCGCGCGGCGGTTCAGGTGTCCGCGCCGCGGAAGTCCTCCGGCGAGACCGAGTCCAGGAACTCCCGGAACTTCTCGACCTCGTCCTCCTGCTCGTCGGGGATGATCAGACCCGCCTCCGCCAGGACGCTCTCCTCGGCGTGGATCGGCACCCCGATCCGCAGCGCCAGCGCCACCGAGTCGCTCGGCCGGGCCGACACGCGGATGTCGCCGTCGAAGACGAGTTCGGCGAAGTAGGTCCCCTCCTGGAGGTCGGTGATCCGGACCTGTTCCAACTGCCGGCCGAGCGCGCCGATCACGTCCTTGAGCAGGTCGTGGGTCAACGGCCGCGCGGGCCGGACACCCTGCTGCTCCAGGGCGATCGCCGTCGCCTCCACCGAGCCGATCCAGATCGGCAGGTAGCGTTCGCCCTCGGTTTCGCGCAGCAGCAGGATCGGCTGGTTCGCGGGCAGTTCCACCCGCACACCGACGACACGCATTTCGCTCATCGGGTCTCGCCTCCCTCAGCGCGCTGAAATTCTGGCGTCCCCGCTACCTCACGAGGATCCCCCACCCACATCTCCGACGCTACCCGCCAAGCGGGCCTTCTGCGCAACCGCCCGGGTAGCCGGGATCAGCATGCGGACACCTGTTCACCTGGGCGAAACGCGGTTCGCGACGGCCTCGCGAAGACCCACTTTGACCAGGAGTGTGTGCAGCGTTACGGACAGCGCCGCCAGCTCCCGGACGACCTCCTCGGCACGGGCCCGCGACTGCGGGTCGCGCTGCCGGGACAAAGGTGCCACCAGCTGCTCCACCAACCCGACCTCGCGGTCCGCCGCGGCCTGGAAGGGCCGCAGGTGGCGCGGTTCCACACCGTGCCGCGCCAACGCCCGCACGGTCGTCGCGATCTGCACCGCGTCGCCGTCGTACCACCCCGCGGGACCCGGCTTCACCAGGCCGAAGCGCTCCAGCTCGGCCAGCACGCCGGGCTCGATGCCGGCCCGGGTGACCAGGTCGTCCCGCGTCACGCGCGAGGTCGGGGCGCCGAACTGCTCCGCACCGACCGGGTGCGGAGCGTCCGGAGCGCCGTCCAACTGCTCCTTGATGACCTTCAACGGCAGGTACCGGTCGCGCTGGGCCGCCAGCACGTACCGCAGACGTTCGACGTCGGCGGAGGTGAACTGGCGGTACCCCGATGCCGTTCGTGCCGGGCGGACCAGACCTTCCGACTCCAGGAACCTGATCTTGGAGATCGTCACGTCCGGGAAGTCCGCGCGGAGTTGCGAGAGCACCGCTCCGATGCTCAACCCCCCGCGCTGCGACCGCCCGGCCGCGGTCACTGCCCCCCGGCGCCCGGACCGGTCAGGAACACGAGGCGGAACTTGCCGATCTGGACCTCGTCGCCGTTGGCGAGCACCGCCTGGTCGACGGGCTCGCGGTTGACGTAGGTGCCGTTGAGGCTGCCCACGTCGATCACCACGAACTCGCCGCCCTCGCGGCGGAACTCGGCGTGCCGGCGGGACACCGTCACGTCGTCGAGGAAGATGTCGCTGTCGGGGTGCCGGCCCGCGCTGGTCGTGTCGCGGTCCAAGAGGAACCGCGAACCCGCGTTGGGACCGCGCTTGACCACCAGCAGGGCGGACCCGGCCGGCAGCGCGTCGACACCGGCGACGGCCGGCTCACCGGCGGGGGCCTCTGCGCCCTCGACCTCGGCGAGGAAGTCGGCCCGGAAAACGGAGGTCCGCTCCGGGCCCTGCTCGGGCGGAACGCCTGGCCCGTCGTTCGTGCTCACCTGAGCTCTCCTCCTGCTGCTGGAACCGTCGGGACCGCTAGAACCTATCGTGCCCGAGCTGGCCTCTGAGGAGCGGCTCCCCCTCCGACCGAAGAGCCGCCGGAAGATCGACGTCACCCCTGCGCCGCCAACTCCTGGTACGCGACGGCGTCGAGCAGGTCCTCGACCGCGGCCGGGTCGTTCAGCCGCAGCTCGATCATCCAACCCTCACCGTACGGGTCGGTGTTGACCAGGTCGGGTTCCTGGTCGAGCGCGTCGTTGCGGGCGACGACCTCACCGGCGAGCGGCGCGTAGATGTCGGAGACGCTCTTGGTCGACTCGACCTCGCCGAGCGTCTGACCGGCGCCGACCTGCTCGCCGAGTTCGGGGAGCTGGACGAACACGACGTCGCCGAGTTGGGACTGGGCGTAGTCCGTGATGCCGATGCGCACGGTGTCGTCACCTGTGCGCAGCACCCACTCATGTTCCTCGGTGTACTTCAGCTCCTCGGGAATCACCGCGGTGCGCTCCTTCATGACGGTGGATCTTCGCCGCCGAATCCTCCCACGACCCCGTCAGGCGGCCGCCACCCCCGGCCTTCGGCGCAGCGCGAGCACGAACTGGTAGACGTAGAGCGCGCCCGACCACAGGTAGAGCGCGCCTCCCCACACCATGAAGGCGTACGCGATGGGCCGGGCGATCTGCGCCGCCGTCGACGTGCCCTGGGCGAGCAGCAGGATCGGGAAGGCGTAGAGCAGGTTGAACGTGGCGCCCTTGCCGAGGTAGCTGACCTCGAACGGGCCGTAGCCGCGGGCGCGCAGCACCGGCAGGCACGCGCCCACCACGACCTCGCGGCCGACGAGCACCACGACCACCCACAGCGGCACGATGTCGCGGACCACGAACGCGACGAGCGTGGCGAGGATGTAGAGGCGGTCGGCGGCGGGGTCGAGCAGCGCGCCGAGCCTGCTCATCTGGTCGAGCCAGCGGGCGATCTTGCCGTCCAGCCAGTCGGACAGGCCGGCGGCGACCAGGACGACGACCGCCCAGCCGTCGGCGTGCGGGCCGAGCAGCAGGTAGAGGAACAGCGGCACGCCGAGGAGCCGCAGCACGCTGAGCGCGTTGGGGATGGTCAGCCACCGGTCGGCGGGCTCGTGGGTAGCCACGGGGCGAACTCTAGAGGTCGACCGGGGTGCGGGGACCGCCGGCCGTCCGGGCAGCGGGAATTCACCCGGGACGGCGAATCCGCTCACCCGTCCCGGGTTCACCACTCACCGGCGGTGAACCCGGGTCGACCACGTTTCGCCGGTGTTTCCGACAGGTGTCGAAAACGGGCGCGAAAGCGCAGGAAAGCACGATTCAGCACCGGACCGCGTATTTCGGCCGGTCGACCGCGGCACGCGCGGGCGCTCAGCTCGGTCAGGGGTCGCGCGCCGGCCGGGCGGACCACCCCAGAGGTCCGACCGGATGGGCCCGCGGGTGGTCAGCGGGTGCGGGACCAGCCCCGGCGCTGTAGTTCGTCGCCGGTCAGGGCCTGGGGTCGACCGCGGTCGTCCACGCCTACCCAGCGGGCGCGGAAACCTTCGAGGACGTAGGCGTGGCCCTTGCTCCAGACCACGCTGCACGGGGCTGTGGGCAGCGTTCCCGCGCCGGTCGAGCCGGCACGCGCCGCCCTGCGCTTCGCGGGTTCGGCCTCGGTTTCCGTTCTGGTGCTCATGTGAATCCCTCCGTACAGGGTGTCGCGCGCGGCCTTCGCGGCGTTAACCCCGACACGGGAGCATTCTGCGGGACTGTGGCGCGCGACACCTGTCGATTTCCGGGATGTCTCGCCCATCGGACCCGATCGATCGGTGAGTTGCACCGGGGTCACACCTCAGGTGTATCCGGGTGAGCGTCGCGCAAACCGTTCACCGTGCGTCACCCGCCGCACGTCGCACGTCCGACTACACTGCAACTGATCATGACGCCATCCGCGTGCTTGTGATGTCCCGAGGGGCTCCGTACGGTGGGTGGCGCAGCGGTTGAGCCAACAGCCGCGCCGGGGAGTTCCGGCCTGCGGGCTTTCGTGCCGCTACGCTGCGTCGCGCGCGGACACCCATACGCCCGGGCTCCCCACCCAGCGGTACCGAGCCGAATGAGGAGACCCAGTGACGGTTCAGGATCCGAACGTCGTGGCGACGACCGGAGCCGAGCCCGCCGCGCCCACCCAGCGTTCCGGGCAGATCGACATCACCGTCCGTCAGGTGGCCGAAGGCGTCGCGGTGGTCGCGGTGGCCGGGGAGATCGACATGGTGACCGCGCCCGAACTCCGCGCGGGGGTGCTGGAGCACCTGGAGTCCAGCACCACGTTCGTGCTCGACCTGTCCGGCGTGAGCTTCCTCGGCTCCGCCGGCCTCGCGGTGCTCGTGGAGGCGTCCCAGCACAGCAGGCGGCGCGACGCGGCGTTCCGGGTGGTGGCGGTGAAGCGGGCGGTCATCAGGCCGCTGGAGGCGACCGGCCTCGGCGACGTGTTCAGCGTGCACGACTCGGTGGACGACGCGCTCGCCGCCGACGCCCAGTAGTCGACGTGCGGCGCCAGGTCCACGACCTGGTCGACTTCCGCCGGCGCGCGCCGCGGGGCGTCCTCCCCCGGCCGCGCGCCCGATCGTCCACCGGCACCGGGTGGGGCAGCACCCCGATCCGGTCCTCGCCGTTCCCGTCGCGCGCACGTCGCCGCGGGGTCGTCCGGCTCCTCGCGGGAGCCGGGCGGTCGGGTCCGTCGGCGAGCGGTCGGCGGACGCCCCGTCCCCGTTCTCCCGCGCCGGACCGGCCGGCGGGCGTGCCCGGCTCGACCGCGAGCGGGCGGTTCCCCGGCCCTCCGGGTGGTGCACCTGTCAGTTTTCCCGTCACACGCCCCGCCTACACGTGTGAGCGGCAATCGGTTCGGGTATCGATAGCTTCAGCACCACTGAGACAGAACGGACGATGAGGTGAGCGTGTCGCACACGGAGCCGCAGAGCGGCGAGTCGGAGAACGGCCTGGCCGGGGTGGAACTGCGGATGGCCGCCGATCCCACGCAGCTGTCGATCGTGCGGGCAGTCGCCGCCGACATCGCGATGCGCCAGGACTTCGACCTCGACTCGATCGAAGACCTGAAGCTGGCGGTGGACGAGTCCTGCTCCACCCTGATCTCGCTCGCGAGCAAGGGCGCGGTCCTGACCGCGCACTTCGTGGTCGTGGACGGGTCGGTGCGGGTCTCGACGAAGGTGGGTTCGCAGCGGTCGGCGCCGCCGGACCGGGAGAGCTTCGGCTGGCGGGTGCTCAGCGCGCTGGTCGACTCGGTGACGACCTGGGTCGCGCCGCTGCCGGAGGACGGCGAGTACGAGGTCCACATCGATCTCGTGAAGAGGTCGCTCGAGGTGGATGCGTGACGGCCACTGAAGGCGACGGCAAGCGCTCCGGCCAGGGTGACTACGACCACCTCGCGCCGTTGTTCGTGGAGCTGGCCGGCAAGACCGGAGCGGAGCGCGAGCGGCTCCGCGACGAACTGGTGACCGAGCACCTGCCGGTCGCCAAGCACATCGCGCGCCGGTTCGGGCACCGCGGTGAGCCGTACGACGACCTGGTGCAGGTGGCCACGGTCGGCCTGATCAACGCGGTGGACCGGTTCGACCCGGAGCGCGGCAGCGACTTCCTGTCGTTCGCCGTGCCGACGATCATGGGCGAGGTGCGGAAGTACTTCCGCGACTCCAGCTGGTCGGTGCGGATGCCGCGGCGGCTCAAGGAGCTGCACCTGGCGATCAACGCGGGCACCGCGCGGTTGGCCCAGAACCTGGGCAGAGCGCCGACGCCGTCCGAGCTGGCCGAGCACCTGGGCCTGTCCCGGGAGGAGATCCACGAGGGCCTCGCGGCGGGCAACGCCTACCACTCGGCGTCGTTGGACGACCTGCTCGTGGCCGACGACAGCTCCATCTCGCTGGGCAGCACGCTCGGCGAGGAGGACCCGGAGCTCGAGGCCATCGAGCAGCGGGAGGCGTTGCACCCGCTCCTGGAGAAACTCCCGGAGCGGGAGCGGAAGATCGTCGTGATGCGGTTCTTCGGGAACATGACGCAAACCCAGATCGCGCAGAAGGTCGGCATCTCCCAGATGCACGTGTCCCGGTTGCTGGCCAAGACGTTGCGCCAGCTCCGGGACGGCCTCGAGCAGTAGTTACGCGGCTTTTCCCCGGCGGGCGGCGGCGATGATCCGCCGCCGCTCGTCCTCGCCCATCCCGCCCCACACGCCGTAGGGCTCCTGCACCGCCAGCGCGTGCTCGCGGCACTGCACGAGCACCGGGCACCGGGCGCACAGCTGCTTGGCGTGGTCCTCACGGGACGCTCGCGCCGAGCCGCGCTCGTTGTCGGGGTGGAAGAAGACCGCGCTGTCCGTGCCGCGGCACAGTCCTTCCTTCTGCCAGTCCCAGACGTCGGTGACCGGCTTCGGCAGACGGGCGGTGCTGGTCATCGGGTGACTCCTTCGGCGTTGATCAGGTGCTGGTCAGGGCTTACCCGGTGCACCCGGGTGGACAAACGTGCCGGGCACGATCGGGTCAGCGGCTCTGCTCACGTGCCGCGGACTCGTCCACCGTCTCGCCGTGCCGGACGGGGTGGTGGTCGACGCCCACTCCCCAGTGCCCGCGCGGCTCGACGCCCTTCGCCAACTCCTGCTCGGGCTGCTCGGCCTCGGCTCCCTCGACCGTGTTCAGCAGCCTGCGATGCGGTTCGCCCATGTCACTTCGCTCCGTCCGTGCCGTGGCGACACCGGTTCGTCGCCACCCTGACGCACGGTTACCCCGCCACCAGGTCCGCAACCCCTTCCCAGAGCGGCGGGAGCAGCATCCGTCCACCGAGGAACAGGCAGCCGAGCGCGACGACGCCGAACACGAAGACCCACAGCAGCCCCGGAACTCCGGTCAGCCTGCCCAGTTGGTCCGCGTCGGAGCCGGGCGCCTGCCGGCGTGCGCGCTTGGCCTGCAACTCCCCCACCGGTCGGACGCCGCCGAGCAGCAGGAACCACGCGACGAACAGCCCGAACGCGGCCTGCACGTCGGCGGCGGCGTACCAGGACACGACGAACACCACGCCGCCGGTGACGACCACGGAGAGCACGCCGAAGACGTTGCGGATCATGACGAGCATGAGGCCGAGCAGCACGACCGTGGCCCACAGCAGCGGTCGCGTGTTGCCCGCCACCACCAGCGCGGCGGCGCCGAGACCGAGCAGCGACGGCGTGACGTAGCCCGCGAACGCGGTGAGCACCATGCCGAGGCCCGTGGGGCGGCCGCGCGACACCGTGACGCCGGAGGTGTCGGAGTGCAGCTTGATGCCGCTGAGCCTGCGCCCGGTGAGCAGCGCGACGAGCGCGTGCCCGCCCTCGTGGGCGATCGTGATCACGTTCCGGCTCAACCGCCACACGCCCGGGCTGATCACGAGGACCAGCGCGAGCGCGGCGGGAGCCCACTGCGCGAATGTCGACATCACCACCAGCATGCCAGGCGCGCGGGGTGGCACTCCTCGGCTTGGTGGGACTCGGGCTTTCGCGGCCTCGCACGACCGCGGCCCGGTCCGAAGTGGACCGGGCCGCGGTGTGTGGTGGGAGTCAGCGGGCGTGGCGCGCCTTCTGCTGTTCGGCGACGGCCGGGTCGACCGGCTGGGTCGGACGGGTGGAGACGGGGGTCGGGAACTCGGCGGTGCGCTGGGTCGGCATGTCCGGCTCGCGGTCCCTCGGGTCGGACTCGCGACGCGGGGAGCGGATCGTCTCCTCGCGGGGCGGCTCGACGGACTCCGGCGGCGCGACGGGCGCGAGGCTGGTGTCCGGGACCACGACGCGGCGGCGTGCGGGCAGGACCGCGATCAGCAGGCCGACGGCGGCGAGGCCGAGGTGCAGCCAGTTGTCGTTCACGGTGAGCGCCAGCGGGTTGCCCAGCGAGGCCACCGGGTTCACCGAGACCACGCCGATGATCATCAGGCCCCACACCAGCGCGGCGGCGTAGCCGAGGAAGACGATCCAGCCGTACAGCCTGGACAGCCCGGAGCCGGTGGCCATCAGCAGGCCGAGAACGCCGAGCGCCAGGTGGATCACGTTGTGCAGCGGGTTCACCGAGAAGCCGAGCAGCAGCGCGTGCTGCTCGCCGGCGAAGTCGCCGAACCCGGTGCGCACGAAGCCCGCGACACCGGCGACGAGGAACGCCAAGCCGACCAGGCCCGCGAGGACCTGGGCGGGCTGAAGCCCCGCGACCTTGACGCGACCGCGAGTGGTCGGGTGGGTCATCACGCCCTCCAGGAGGACCACGAGCCCGTCTTTTTCGGGCTCCGGTGCACACCCGGCTACCCCTTCACCACATCGGGTAAACGAGGGCACGGGCGCACGGACCCGCACCCGGTGCGACAGGAGTCGAGAACCCCGCCGTGCCGAGGTCACCCCGACCCACCCCATGAAGGTCGGGACGTCTGGTGGCGCGAATGCGCGGATCACCGGACCTGATAACGCGGATCACATTTCCGAATAGCCCGTGGCAGGATACCCCGCCCCGTGACCACTACGGACTACGCGCAGGTCACAAGGGGGAGGAACGCGAACGTGGGCGAGCCGTTCCAGGTGCTGTCGAGCACTTTCCCTCCTCGGTGTCGAGAACGACTATCGCGACCGGACCCCCTTCTCGTCAAAGGATTTTCGGCGCTTTTCCGGTGCTTTACCGGCGGGTCCACGACAGCGAGTAGCGCCAGTACAGGTGCCGCCGGATCCGGGCGCCCGGGATGACCCGTTCGGCGGATTCGGCGATCTCGCGCAGCGACATCGACCAGGCGGCGACGGGTGCGCCCTGGGGCGGGTCGTCGTGCCGGAGGCGGCGGACGAGGTTCAGCGGCACGGAGGTCAGGCTGAACGCCCAGTCGAGCGGGCTCTCCTCCTTGGCCAGTCCGAGCACCGCGAGCACGCCGCCGGGCGCGAGCACGTCCCGCATCCGCGCCAACGCGGCCTCGCACGGGAGGTGGTGGAGGGTGGCGACGCAGGAGACGTAGTCGTACGGACCGCCGAGGTCGCCGGTCATCGCGTCGACGCGGCGGAAGTCGACACCGGGTGCGTCGAGGTCGACGGCCTGGTCGACGGCGGTGACGGCGAGGCCGTGCGCGACCAGGCGGCGGGCGAAGGCGCCGTGGCCGGAGCCGAGGTCGAGCGCGGTGCGGGCGGTCGGAGGGACGTGGGACAGCAGGAGGTCGTGGTAGTGGGCGTTGTGGTCGAAGTGCTTCACGTTCGGTGGACGCGTGGCGGGTGAGGGCGTTGGCCTGGAGGTGTGGCTTGCACGTGCCGGTTGGGGCGGGGTGGAGGCGGGGTGGAGGGGCTGGGCCGAATCGGGCGGGGCGGAAGGGAGCGGGTCCGGACAAGGGCAGGGCGGATTCGGCGGCGGGCCGGAGGGCAGGGCGGCGGGGCCAAGCCGGGCGGGCAGGGCCGGGCGGTGGAAGCTCTGGCGCACCATGGTCTGGTCGTCGACGAGCGGCGGGGCCAGGCCGGGCGGGCAGGGCCGGGCGGGGCGTTTTGTTGACCTCCAGTAAGGCTGAGGTTTTAGGTTCGTTTCACCAGAACCGAGGGGGAAACATGCACGCCATCCGCCAGCACGAGTTCGGCGGCGCGGACGTCCTGCGCTACGAAGAGGTTCCGGACGTGGTGCCCGGGGTGGGGCAGGTGAGGGTCGCCGTGCGGGCGGCCGGGGTGCACTTGCTCGACACGTCGTTGCGCGAAGGGGCCGAGGGTGGGCCGTTTCCGTTGCCGCCCTTGCCGTACACGCCCGGGCGTGAAGTGGCGGGGGTGGTGGACGCGGTGGGTGCCGACGTCGACGCACGGTGGCTCGGCAAGCGGGTCACCGCGCACCTCGGCGGCGCGCACGGGGGCTACGCGGAACTCGCCGCGGTGAACGTGGCGAGCCTGCACGAGGTGCCCGGGCACGTCACCGACGCCCAGGCGGTGGCCATGATCGGGACCGGGCGGACCGCGGTCGGGGTGTTGCGGCAGGCGCGGCTGGAGCGGGGGGACGTCGTGTTGGTGACCGCGGCGGCCGGTGGGCTCGGTGCGTTGTTCGTCCAGGCCGCCAAGGCGGTCGGCGCGACCGTGGTCGGGGTGGCGAGCGGGGCGAAGTTGGACCGGGTCGCGGCGGACCACGCGGTCGACTACACGCTTCCGGACTGGGCCGACGAGGTGCGCGCGCGGGTCGGCGAGGTCACCGCGGTGCTCGACGGCGTCGGGGGTGACGCGGGCCGGCAGGCGTTGGAGCTGCTCGGGGTCGGCGGGCGGATCGTGTTGTACGGGTGGAGTTCCGGCACGCACACCCGGATCGAGACGCTCGACCTGTACTCGCGCGGGCTCACCGCGGCGGTCGCGGTCGGGCCGCGGCTGCTCAAGGGCGTGACGTTGCGGGATCTGGAGGAGCAGGCCCTCGCCGCGCTGGACGAGGGCCTGCTGACGCCGCTCACGACGGTGTTCCCGTTGGCCGGGACGGCTCGCGCGCACACCGCGTTGCAGAACCGGGACACGGTCGGGAAGGTCGTGCTGGAGCCGTGACGGAACCACCCCGTCCCGAGGGCCGCGAACCGAAGGCCTCGGGACGGGGTGCGTCCTACACCGGTACGGTGACCAGCAGCCGACCGTCGAAGTCGACGACCTCCACGGCCGCCACGTCGTCCGGCGCGATCAGGGCCGAGCCGTCCAGGTTCGTGCCCTCCTTCTCGCCGAGCTGCGACACGAGCCAGCTGCCCGCCTCCTGCCGGCTGCCGTCCTTGCCCACGACGACCAGTCGGCACTTCCGGCCCTGCCCGATGCCGCCGACGGAGGCGTTCACCCGGACCCAGCCCGCCGCCGGCCTGACCTGGACGGTCATCCGGGCGCCGGTCGTCGGGTCGGTCGTGGAGCCGACCTTGGTGCCGCTGGGCGGTGCCGGCACGGACGTGCCCGGTTGGGCGACCGGCTCCGGAGCGGTGCCCCGGCCGACCGCGAAACCGCCGCCCAGCACGACGGCGACCACGGCCGCGGCCGCCACCCCGACACCCACCCGGCGTCGGGTCAGCTGCGCACCGCGTTCCCGCCGGACCTGGCGCAACGTGCGCTGGAGCAGCAGGTCGCCGCCCTCGGGCGGTCCGTCGAGCAGCGCCTCGGGCGGAACGCCTCCCATCGCCTCCTCCATGGCCCGCAGCTCGGCCAGTTCGGACCGGCAGCGCGGGCAGGTGGCCAAGTGCTCCTCCACCGCACGTCCCTCCCGCGGATCGAGTGCGCCCAGCACGTACGCGCCGAGCAGTTGTGGGTCGTGGTTGGTCATCCGGCCACCCCCTTCAGCGCGACCTGTTGGCCCGCGAACGTCTCGCGGAGCGCCCTGAGCGCGTAGTGCGATCTCGATTTCACCGTGCCGGGCGGAACGCCGAGCGCCTGGGCCGCCTCGGTCACGCTCCGGCCGCGGAAGTAGATCTCCAGCAGCACGTCGCGGTGGTCGGAGGAGAGCCGGTCGAGCGCTTCGAGCACCACCACCGAGTCCACCACGGAGTCCGCGTGGTCGCGCTGCACCGGCGGTGTCGTCGGCGACTCGGCGACCTCCTGCGGTCGGGCCGCGCGCGCCCTGACCCGGTCCGTGACGATGTTGCGCGCCACGGTCAGCAGCCAGCCGCGCACCGAGCCCTTGCCGTTGGTCAACGCCTCGGGGTGCCGCCACGCCCGCACGAGCGTCTCCTGGACGACGTCCTCGGCCGCCGCCCTGTCACCGGTCAACCGCGTCGCGTAGGCGAGGAGCGCCCGGCCGTGTTCCTCGTAGAGGGATCGGACCAGCGCCTCGTCGGCCGCGGTCTCCCGTTTCCGGGACCACAAAGCCGCCATCCACCCCACTCCTCTCGTGCCACTCGTCACCGAGGACACGGGCGTGGCGCGCCGGCGGTTCAAGCGGTCGGCGAAGTTCTTCCCTCACCGGCAGGAGCGGCCGGCGTTCAGGCAGTCGACCAGGGTGGCCGTCAGCGCGTCCGGCATGACCTCCACGACCATCGCGTGGTCGGTTCCGGGGTCGCGGAACTGCTCGGGGAAGCTGTCGATCGCGTACTCCTCCCCCGGCGGGACGGCGTAGGAGGTGCGGATCTTCAGCTTCGGGATCGGGAACGTGCCGGGGCGGCAGACGCCGTTGTCGGCCGGGAACACGACGTGGGCGCGGTGCGAGGTGCTGTCGGTGTTGCGGCCGTCCCAGCAGCTCGGGAACTCGAACTCGCGGACCGTGCGGGCGTCGTCGCACCTCGGGTAGCGGTCGGTGACCCGGTCCTCGCGACCCTCGCACGACCAGCGCGCCCGGCCGCCGCCGTTGGTGAACGCGGCCGGGTCGCCGGTGATCATCCGCAGGAATCTCGGCGGCGGGACGACGTGGCTCTGCGGGTTGCCGGTGTAGGTGATCGCGACGTCGGCCGGGGGCAGGACCTCGCCGGTGTTGCCGTGCACGCCGCCGCCCTGGGCGTGCGCGTCGGCGCCCGTGCGGTCGGTCAGCCGCAGCACGGGCCAGTAGTAGGTCGAGCGGTCGTCGTGCGCGCAGGTGGTGGCGGCGGTGGCCAGGGTCGCGTCGGTCGAGAACGCGTCGGTGTCGCGGTTGCCGACGTACTCGTGGGTGTGGTGCGCGCCGAACGGTTGGCCCGGCGCGGACACGATGTTGTCGGCGTTGAGGTGGCGTTCCTCGTTGCGGCCGCAGGGGACGGTGAAGTCGCCGGTCGACGCGTCCTGGCCCGGGCTCGCCGGTGGGGGACGGGTCGGCATGTCGTCCGGGTCCGCGTACCTGTTTCCCGCGCCGCAACCGGTCAGGGACAGGACCAGGAGCAGCGGTAGCAACCGCCTCACCCGGGTTAGCTTGCCGGCTGATCAGGTGGATGCGGAGATCAGGATTCTCCCGTCGGTGGTGATCACGGTGATCTTGACGAGGTCGGTGATGTCGACCATGGCCGTGCCGTTGATCCGGGTGTCGGGGGTGGTGGCTTGGGAGAGCCAGCTCGCGGCTGTGTAGGGGGTGTTGGTGGTGTCGGTGACCACCAGGCGGCATGGCTGTGGGGTGGTGAGGCCGGTGAGGGTTGTTTGTAGGCGGATCCAGCCGGTGGCCGGGGTGATCGTGGTGGTCAGGTGTAGGCCGGATTCCGTGGTCGCGGTCAGCACTGTGGGGGTCTGGGGGGTGGTGCGGCCCAGGTGGATGCCTGTCGCCAGGAGGGTGGCGGTGAGGGCTGTTGCCGTCGCGGTGGTGGTTGTTCGGCGTTGGCGGCGGGTTCGGGCCTGTTCGGCCCGGACCCGGGAGAGCGCCTGGTCGAGGATGGGATCCGGCATGGACGGGGTCTTCCCACTCAGCCGCGGGGGGTGTGGCCCAGCGGTGACGGGTTGCGCTTGGTGATCATCGGCGTTGACCTCTCTTGCACAACTGCGGACGTTCACCGACACGTGTGTGGGGTCGGGATGGTTCATTTCGTCTTGAGGGGGCGCGTGGAGGGTGGGGGTGGGGGCACGTGGGGTGGGGGGCACGTGGGGTGGGTGTGGGTGGGCGTTGGCCTGCGTTTAGGGCGTCCTCGCCGGACGGGCTGACCACCAAGGAGGTGAAGGGCGTCGTGTTCTCCCCGTATGGCCTGCCGGAGG
>NZ_JBFAEO010000023.1:56923-127516 GCF_040642015.1 Actinosynnema sp. NPDC020468 | reverse complement strand
TCCAGTAACAATCTCAAAGGAAAACCTCTTGACGAGGTTCATACAATTTACTGGCTATTCGGCACGCTGTTGAGTTCTCAAAGAACACGCGCTCACCATCTTGTCCCGCGTCTTACCGCGGTTCATTCCGGGGCTTGTGTTGAAAGCTTAGCTCGTTCGTTTTCGCGGTGTCAAATCGGCCGTTTCGGCGTCTCCGGCTCCACGAGAAACTCGCTTCGCATTCAGTTTGCTTGTATTTCCCAGGGACCGAGGCGGCATCTTATGCCGCTTATTCGCTTCCCGGGGTGACGCCGCAGAACTCTACCCAGCCCGATTCGCGGTGTCAACCGCTCGTTCCGGGGGTCTTGCTGGCGACTCGGTAAAAGTTACTCATGACCTTCGTCGGTGTCAAATCGCCTGGTCAGCGGGCTGCCGGAGCGGCACGGCGACGGTCGGCGGGCTCTGCTTGGCGGCCACCGGACGCGGACGGAGCCACAGCGTGATCGATCGGAGACCTTCCATGGCCGCCACGATCTGCTCCGGGTCGGCCGCCTCGCGGGTCGCCACGGGCACCAGGTCGTAGCCCCAGATCCGGAACTCCTTGAGGACCGTGACCGGATCGTCGCCCAACGACTCGGTCGCGGTCGCGGAGAACTCCAGGAACACGTGCGGCCGGTCCCGGCGCAGCAGCCGGACCAGCCCGGCGAGCGCGCGGTGCCCGCGACCCGGCGCGTCCACCCGCACCACCGACAGCTTGCGGCCCTGGAGCGCGGGCACCGCCTCCAGCTCCTTGTCGAGCCGGGCCGCGCGCACCCTGGCCACGTCCTGCGCCGCGCCGTCCGGCAGCGGCGCCACGGACAGGCCGCCGGTGAGCGACGGCTGGGTCGCGACCTCGCCCACGCTCTCCCACGCCGCCGCGTCGACCACCACCAGACCGTCCGCGACGGACGCCGGCAGGTTCACCGACACGTTGTGCCGCAACAGTTCCAGCGCCTCCGGGCTGGGTTCGACGGCGACCACCGCGCCGAGCCCGCCGAGCCTGCCGAGCATCCGGACCGTCTGGTAGCCCACGTACGCGCCGACGTCGAGGAAGATCCCGTCGGGCTCCACCACCGAGTCGATCAGCTCGGACAGGTCCGGTTCCCACACCCCGTTGCTGGACAGCAGCGGCAGCATGAACGCGTCGTCGGCGGGCAGCCGCAGCAGACCCACGTCGGTCAGCACGAGCGAGCTGCGCACCGACACCCCGGCCGCGGCGTGCCGCTCGTGCTCGCGCACCACGACCCGGCGCAGCGCGTCGGCGGTGAGCTGGGCCTGGTTGGCCGCGCGGATGCCGACGTCCAGCCGGGTGTCGCGCTCGCGCAGCACCTCGACCACCTTGGACTCGAGCGAGTCGATCCGGTCGAGCGTGCGCTCCAGCGCGACCGCGAGCTTGTCGATCCGCTGGGTCAGCGCGTCGGCCTGCTTGGCGTGCTTGCCCGCCTCGGACACCACGGCGTCCTCGATCTCGCGCAGTCGCCTGCCCTGGCCCGCCATGTCCGCGCGGACCCGCACGACGCCGTCGTCCAGGCCGAGCACCTGGGCGTAGACCTGCTCCTGGCGCTCGGCGTGGTGCTCGACCTCGTTGCGCAGCACCTCGAGCTCGCCCATGCCGATGCCGCCGGACACCTCGTCCTGGCGGCGGACCACTTCGGACACGGTGCGCTCGACACCGTCCACGAGGGACGTCAGCACGTCGCGCATGTGGTTGTCGTAGTGGTCGAGCACCCGCAGCACGACCTTGCGCAGCTGCGGCGCCATGGGCGTGCGGCTGGACTTGGTCACGTCCGGTTCGCGCAGCAGCGCGTGCTTCGCGGAGTGCAGCGCCTTGAGCGGGTCGACGGCGGGCGCCGGGTTCTGCGCGGCGCGGCGGGCGCGCCACGAGCGGTAGGCGTGCTCGACGCGGTCCCGGAGCAGGTCGCCGATCTGGTCCAGGGCGCGGGTCGAGCGGATCCGCTCGCGGCCGGCGGCGCCGATGGCGTGCGCGGTGGGCAGGTCGTCGGCGAGCGCGCGCAGCAGTTTCACGGCGGCCTGGACGTCCGGTTCCACGCCCTGGCGGCACGGCACGAACACCACCGAGGACTTGTCGAACAGCTCGGCCACCGCGCCGTGGTCGCCGACCATGATCGGCACGCCGTGCGCGGCGACGTGGGCCAGCGCGAGCGCGATCCGGTCGTCGGCGCCGCCGCGGTGCAGCGACACGAGGCAGTCCGCGGTGAGGTCGACCTGGTCGACCAGCTGCACGCGCGGGTCGGCGGCGGTGGCCAGGCGGAGCCGCTCGGCGGCCTCGGGGTGCTCGGACGCGCCGTGCACCGCGATCCGCAGCACGACGTCCGCGCGGTCGGGGAACGCGGCGAGGAACGCCGACACGGCGCCCAGCACGTTGCCCGCGCGGTCGGTGGCGTGGTCGGCGATGGCCGCGAACACCACCTCCTCGCGTTCCTCGCGCTCGACGGGGTCGGCCTCGGGAACGGGCAACGGGAGCGTGCGCACCGGCACGTCGGGCCGTTCGAACGCGACCCGCGACGTTTCCGACGGCACCCACAGCTCGTGCGCGTCGGGCGCGGACGGCGCGTCGGTGCGGAAGTCGACCAGGTACCGGTCGGGCGGCACCGGGGTGCTGTTCGCGACCCGGAGGACTATCGGGTAGCCGACGCCGTCACCGGTCGGCAGGCCGGAGGCGCGGGCGGCCGAGCGGACCAGGTCGGCCAGCGGGCCGGTGCCGAGCACCGAGACGCCGAGTTGGTCGAGTAAAGCGGGCGCCTGCGCCTTCGGGCCAGGCACGGCGGGGCTGGGCAGGCGGGCGCCGGCGGTGCCGGTGGTGGCGCACCAGTCGCGGAACGCGGAGAGGTCGGCGCCGAACGGGTCGGGGAACTGGGCGCGCAGGCCCTCGTCCTCGTCCCACAGCGCGGCGGACCAGCGGGTGCTGCCGGGCGCGTCCGGGCGCGGGGAGCAGGCCCAGATGAGCCAGCCGGCCAGGTCGGGTCCGAACGCGGAGGGTCGGGTCTCGTCGGCGGAGAACCCGTCCGGGTGAAACGCGGACCCCGGTCGGGCGCGCATCTCCTCGCGGTAGAGGGCGCGCAGGCCCTCGGGGATGCGGGTGCCGTCGGCGAGCCGGCCGAACCCGTAGGGCACGTGCTGGGGCGTGTGGCCGTGCCGGACGAGTTCGGCCCGGTAGGCGGCGGTGAGGTCGGCCAGGACCGGGCGTTCGGACAGCAGCACGCGCGGGCGGTCGGCGAAGTCGGCGGACAGCAGCCACGGGCGTTGCGGGTCGAAGCCGGCGAAGTGCACGGTGCGCACCGGTTCACCCATCACGGTGACCGGGCCTTCCTCGATCCGGTGAAGGTCGCGCTGGGCGGCGTTCCACGACGACAGGCCGATCGTGGCGTCCCGCAGCACCTGCACGTTGACCTGCGCGGGCGCGGTGTCCAGGACGGCCTTGGTGGCGTCCGGGGTGCGTCGCAGCTGGTCGCCCAGGGTGCGCAGGAACGGCTCCGCGCCGGGCGCGACCACCAGGAAGCCGGGGTCGAACACTCCGGTGTCGAGCAGTTCGGACTGGGTGGGCCGCAGGCCGTCGTCGGGCAGCGGGCGCAGCGACCGGGGCAGCAGCACGAGCGGGCCGCGCGCCACGGCGTCGAGCACCACGTCGGTCAGCGGCGCGAGCACGTGCGCCCACGGGTCGAGGTAGAGCACCGGCACGCCCTGGCCGAGCAGCTGCTCCAGCAGCCGGGGTCGCAGCAGGCCGCCGAGCTGGGCCGCGGTGCAGCCGGTGGCCAGCTCCGCCAGCTCCTCGGGCGGCAGGCCGAGGTCGGCCGGTGTCACCAGGCCCGGGCCGGAGTGCTCGGGCAGCGCGTCCACGATCAGCGCGAGGAAGCGACCCTCGGGGTGGTGGGCCAGGAACGACGACGCGAGCACCTTCGTCGCGGGCAGTTCGGCGGCGGTGGCCACCGTGCACGCGATCAGCGTCGGCCGCGCCTGCGACCCCGCGGGGATCTCGGTCACCGACTGCAACCCCACCTTCTCCGAGTGCCCGGTGTGCACCACCCGGACCGGGCGCCCGTTCACCGGCCCGCTCACAGGACGGGGAGCAGGGTCCGGAGCTCGTACGGCGTCACGCTGCGCCGGTACGCGTCCCACTCGGTGCGCTTGTTGCGCAGGAAGAAGTCGTAGACGTGCTCGCCGAGCGCCTCGGGGAGCAGTTCGGAGTTCTCCATCTCGGTCAGCGCCTCGCCCAGGTTCTGCGGCAGGTTGTCGTAGCCGGCGGCCCGCCGCTCGCGGTCGGTCAGCGACCACACGTCGTCCTCCGCCGGCGGTGGAAGCTCGTAGCCCTTCTCGATGCCCTTCAAGCCTGCCGCGAGGATGACCGCGTACGCCAGGTACGGATTGCAGGCCGAGTCGAGCGACCGGATCTCGACCCGGCGCGACGAGGACTTGCCCGGCGAGTACATCGGCACCCTGACCAGCGCGGACCGGTTCGAGTGGCCCCAGCAGACGGCCGTCGGGGCCTCGCCGCCGACGATCAGCCGCTTGTAGGAGTTGACCCACTGGTTCGTGACACCGGAGATCTCGCGCGCGTGCTTGAGCAGTCCGGCGACGAACATCTTGCCGGTGTCGGAGAGCTGGTAGGGGTCCTCGGGGTCGTAGAACGCGTTCCGGTCGCCCTCGAACAGCGACACGTGCGTGTGCATGCCGGAGCCGGGCTGGTCGGAGAACGGCTTGGGCATGAACGAGGCCCGCACGCCCTGGGTGATCGCGACTTCCTTGATCACGTACCGGAACGTCATGACGTTGTCGGCCATGGTGAGGGCGTCGGCGTAGCGCAGGTCGATCTCCTGCTGGCCGGGCGCGCCCTCGTGGTGGCTGAACTCGACCGAGATCCCCATCGCCTCCAGCGCCTCGATGGCGTGCCGGCGGAAGTGCGTCGCGGTCTCGTGGCTGGTCTGGTCGAAGAACCCGCCGTTGTCCGCGGGCAGCGGCTCGCTCCCGTCGTCGGGCAGCCCCTTGAGGAGGAAGAACTCCATCTCGGGGTGCACGTAGCAGGTGAAACCCGCCTCGCTCGCCCTGGCGAGGGTGCGGCGCAGGACGTGCCTCGGGTCGGCCCACGACGGCGAGCCGTCGGGCATCGCGATGTCGCAGAACATCCGCGCCGAGTAGTTGTTCCGGTCCGGTGTCTGCCACGGCAGCACCTGGAACGTCGCCGGGTCCGGCTTCGCCACCATGTCCGACTCGTACACCCTCGCGAAGCCCTCGATGGCCGAGCCGTCGAAGCCGATGCCCTCGCTGAAAGCGCCCTCCAGTTCGGCCGGCGCCACCGCGACGGACTTGAGGAAGCCCAGGACGTCGGTGAACCAGAGCCGGACGAACCGGATGTCGCGTTCCTCAAGGGTGCGGAGCACGAACTCCTGCTGGCGGTTCATGGCACGAAGCCTAGGTAAATACGGGACGTGGCGCGTGACCGACCGGGTGGAACGGCCGCGTCGGGTTCATCACTCCCTGGTCAAGGGCTTGCGGTCGGGCGGTCCGCGCCGTTCTACGATGCGGGCATGGTCACCCGCCGCGCCCTGATCGGGTCGCTCGCGCTCGTGTTGCTCGCCGGTTGCGGTTCCTCGTCGGGGGAACTTCCCGAGGGTTCCGAGCTGCTCTCCCAGGCTTCCGTCTCGATGAAGGCGGTGTCGAGCGCGCACTTCACCGTGAAGGTGGACGGCGAGGTGCCGAACGTGCCGGTGAAGGAGGCCGAGGGCGACCTGACCTCGTCGGGCGAGTCGTCGGGTCGGGCGAAGGTCGAGCAGTTCGGGCAGCTGGTCGAGGTCGACTTCGTGCTGGTCGGCAAGGACCTGTGGGTGAAGGGGCCGACGGGCGGGTTCACCAAGCTGTCGTCGGCGCTCGCGGGCTCGGTGTACGACCCGACCGCGATCCTGGACCCGGCGCGCGGCGTGGCGAAGGTGCTCGGCGCGGCCAACGGCGCGAAGACGGTGTCGTCGGACGGCGGGGTGAGCGTGGTCGAGGCGACCGTGCCGGCCGAGGTGGCCGCCGGGTTGGTGCCCGGCATCGACGCCGACGTGAAGGCGCGGTTCTCGGTGCGGGACGAGAAGCTGGTCAACGCGGTGTTCACGATGCCCAACGGGGCGAAGGCGACCGTCGACCTGACCGACTTGAACAAGTTGGTCACCGTCACGCCGCCCGCGTGAGGTCGCGGGGGCTCGCGCTCGGCGCGGGCGCGGTGGCCGTGCTGCTGGGCGCGCTGGACGCGTACGTGGTGGTCGGCGTGCTGGTCGACATGGTGCGCGACCTGGGCGTGCCGGTGAACCACCTGGAGCGCGCGACGCCCGTGGTGACCGGCTACCTGCTCGGGTACGTGGCCGGGATGCCGCTGCTCGGTCAGCTGTCGGACCGGTTCGGCCGCCGCGTCGTGCTGCACGCGTGCCTGGCCGGGTTCGCGCTGGGCTCGGTGGTGACGGCGCTGGCCGCCGACCTTCCGGTGCTGGTGGCCGGGCGGGTGGTGCAGGGGTTGGCCGGGGGCGCGCTGCTGCCGGTGACGTTGGCGCTGGTCGCGGACCTGTGGGAGCCGAAGCGGCGCACCACGGCGCTGGGCGTGGTGGGCGCGGCGCAGGAGTTGGGCAGCGTGCTGGGGACGCTGTACGGCGTCGGGGTGACCTCGCTGTTCGGCGGGTGGACGTTCTTCACCGCGCTGGAGCCGCAGGCCTGGCGGTGGGTGTTCTGGGTGAACCTGCCGCTCGCGCTGGTGGCGGCCGTGGTGGTGCAGCTGGTCGTGCCGGGCGGTGGCGGGCGGCCGGTGCGGATCGACCTCGTCGGCGGCGGGTTGCTGGCGCTGGCGCTCGGGTTGCTGGTGGTCGGGTTGTACAACCCCGACCCGGAGCACGCCGTGCTGCCGCCGTGGGGTTGGTGGGCGCTCGGCGGCGCCGCGCTGGTCGGCGCCGGGTTCGTGTGGTGGGAACGGCGGTCGTCGGTGCGGCTGCTGGACCCGAGGGGTGTCGCGCTGCGGCCGTTCTTCGCGACGCTGGGCGTCTCGCTGGCCTCGGGCGCGGCGTTGATGGTGACGCTGGTGGACGTGGAGTTGTTCGCGCGCACGGTGTTGCTGCGCGACTCGGGGTCGGCGGCGGTGCTGCTGGCCCGGTTCCTGGTCGCGTTGCCGGTGGGCGCGGTGGTCGGCGGGTGGATCGCCTCACGGGTGGGTGATCGGTGGGTCTCGTTCGGGGGACTCGTGATCGCCGCCGTCGGGTACGCGCTGATCGCCCGGTGGCCCGCGGACGTGTCGGGGTTCGTGCTCGACCGGGACCTGGTGATCGCCGGGTTCGGGCTGGGGCTGGTGATCGCGCCGGTGTCGTCGGCGGTGCTGCGGGTGGTGCCGGCGGCGCAGCACGGCGTCGCGTCGGCGGCCGTGGTGGTGGCGCGGATGACCGGCATGCTCGTGGGCGTGGCGGCGTTGACCGCGTGGGGGCTGCACCGCTTCCGCGAGCTGACCGCGACCCTGTCGACGCCGCTGCCGTTCGGGGTGGACGCCGAGGTCTACCGGGGGCAGCTCGCCGAGTACCGGACGCGGCTGACCGACGCGCTGCTGACCGAGTACCACGAGATCTTCGTGATCACGGCGGTGGTCTGCGTGCTGGGCGCGGCCGGTGCGCTGCTGATGCCGGGCCGCGGGTCCGGCGGGAAGGCCTGAACCCGCGGCGTCGACGGCCGGTCAGCCCTCGCGCCAGCCGTTGGTGATCGGCAGCCGGCGGTCGCGGCCGAACGCCTTGAGACTGATCTTGGTGCCCGGCGGGTACTGCCGGCGCTTGTACTCGGCCCGGTCGACCATCCGCAGCACGCGGTCGACCAGTTCCGGCGCGAAGCCCGCCGCGAGCAGGTCCTGGTAGCCCTTGTCGCCCTCCACGTAGTCGTCCAGGACGGCGTCGAGGAGTTCGTAGTCGGGCAGCGAGTCGGTGTCGACCTGGCCGGGGCGCAGTTCGGCCGACGGCGGCTTGGTGATCGAGTTCTCCGGGATGGGCGGCAGCTCGCCGAGCTTCTCGGCCTGGGCGTTGCGCCACTTCGCGAGGTCCCAGACGAGGGTTTTCAGCACGTCCTTGATGGGCGCGAACCCGCCGACCGCGTCGCCGTAGATGGTCGAGTAGCCCACCGCGAGCTCGGTCTTGTTGCCGGTCGCGAGGACCAGGTGGCCGTGCTGGTTGGACAGGCCCATCAACGTGACGCCGCGGCAGCGCGCCTGCACGTTCTCCTCGGCGAGGCCGGTCAGCCCGAGCTGCGAGACGAACACCTCGACCATGTCCGCGATCGGCTGCACCTGGTAGTCAAGGCCGGTGCGCCGGGCCATCTCGTAGGCGTCGGACTTCGAGTGGTCCGACGAGTACACCGACGGCATCGAGACGCCGTAGACGTTGCCCGCGCCGAGCGCGTCGACCGACAGCGACGCGACCACCGCCGAGTCGATGCCGCCGGACAGGCCCAGCGTCACCGAGCGGAAGCCGTTCTTGTGCACGTAGTCGCGCAGGCCGACGACCAGCGCGTGCCACACCTCGGCCTCGTCGGACAGCGGCTCGGCCGACGGCGGCACGGGCAGCGGCTCGTAGGAGGGCAGCGGGTCCGCCGACAGCGTCCGGCGGTGCACGGTGAAATCGCCGACCAGGCCGTCCGCGCGGGCCGCGCCGCCGGGCAGGTCGAGGTCGAGCACGGTCAGCTGCTCCACGAACTGGGGCGCGCGGGTGATCAGCTCGCCGGTCGCGGTGACCACCATCGTGTCGCCGTCGAACACCAGCTCGTCCTGACCGCCGACCAGGTTCACGTACGCGAGCGGCGCGCCGGCCTCGACGGCCCGCCTGGCCACCAGCGGCAGCCGGGCGTCGTCCTTCTTGCGCTCGTACGGCGAGGCGTTCGGCGAGACCACCAGGTCCACGCCCGCCGCGCCCAGGGCCGCAATCGGACCGCCGTCCTGCCACAGGTCCTCGCAGATCACCAGGCCGATCTCCAGGCCGTGCAGGCGCACGACGTCCAGCGAGTCGCCCGGGGTGAAGTAGCGGCGCTCGTCGAAGACGCCGTAGTTCGGCAGGTGGTGCTTGTGCTGCCGGGCCACGACCGCGCCGCCGTGCAGCACGGCGGCGGCGTTGCGCGCCCCGCGCTCGTCGCGGTCGAGGTAGCCGACGAACACCGCGATGTCGCCCAGCCCTCGGTCGGCGAGGTCGACGGCCAGCGCGTCCAGGGCGCGGCGGGACGCGTCGGCGAACGACTCGCGCAGCGCCAGGTCCTCGACCGGGTACCCGGTGAGCGCCATCTCCGGGAACACCACGAGGTGGGCGCCCGCCTCGACCGCCTTGCGGGTCCAGTCCACGACGAGTTCGGCGTTGCCGGACAGGTCGCCGACACAGGCGTTGACCTGGGCGAGGGCGAGGCGCAGCTGAGGCATGGGGACATTTTGACCCACGCCACGCGTACTTGGTGGCCGATGTGGCGGGCGAGTCACACCTACGATCGCAGGCGTGCGCCGCCTGTTGCTGCTGATCCTCGCCGCTCCCCTGCTCGTCTCGTGCACCGTCGTGGTGACGGGCTCGCCGACGGCGGGGACCACGCTGGAGAGACAGGGCCCGGCGGGTGCGGTGCCGCAGGGGCTGGAGTCCTTCTACGGTCAGCAACTCGGCTGGGAGGACTGCGCCTCCTACGCCACGACGCTCTCCACCACCGGCCAGTACCGGAACAAGAAGAACCTCGAGTGCTCGCGCATGGAGGTTCCGCTGGACTACGCGAAGCCGACCGGCACGAAGATCAAGATCGGCCTGCTGCGGCAGAAGGCCACCGGGGACCGGATCGGGTCGTTGGTGATCAACCCCGGCGGACCGGGCGCGTCCGGCATGTCGGCCGCCGCGAGCCTCGCCACGACGGTCGGCAAGTCGCCCTTGGGGCAGCGGTTCGACCTGGTCGGGTTCGACCCGCGCGGCGTCGGGTCGAGCGAGCCGGCGGTCAAGTGCCTGACCGACGCCGAGCGCGACGCGGACCGGCTGGACAACGACGTCGACACCACGCCCGCCGGCATCGCGCAGACCGAGGCCGAGAACAAGGCCTACGCGGAGAAGTGCGCGGCCAACACCGGCGCGGACGTGCTCGCGAACCTCGGGACCCGGGACGTCGTCAAGGACCTCGACGTGCTGCGGTCCGTGCTGGGCGACGAGAAGCTCACCTACCTCGGCTACTCCTACGGGACGGCGATCGGCACCGGGTACGCCGAGGCGTTCCCGAAGAACGTGCGCGCGCTCGTGCTGGACGGCGCGGTGGACCCGACGCAGGACGAGGTGCAGTCCCTGATCGCGCAGGGCGCCGGGTTCCAGAAGGCGTTCACCGAGTTCGCCGCGTGGTGCGCGAAGCGGGACGACTGCGCGCTGGCCAAGGACCCCGCGCAGGCGAACCGGCTGTTCCACGACCTGACCGTGCCGCTGATCGCGAAGCCGGTGCCCGCGGGCGACCGGAAGCTGTCCTACTCCGACGCGATCACCGGCGCGATCCAGGCCATGTACTCCAAGGAGTTGTGGGCGCCGCTGAACAAGGGGCTGATGGAGCTGCGCAACGGCAAGGGCGATGTGCTGATGCTGCTGGCCGACGCGTACTACGACCGCGACCAGCAGGGCCGGTACTCGACCATCACCGACGCGTTCACCGCGATCAAGTGCGTGGACGAGCCGAGGCTGACCGACCGCGCCGTGCTGGACGACGTGGCCCGCAAGTACAAGCAGGCCGCGCCGTTCCTGGACGACGGCAGCGCGGCGGCGGGCACCCTGGACGCGTGCGCGTTCTGGCCCGTGCCGCCGACCACCGTGCCGCACCAGCCGAAGGTGGCCGACCTGCCGAAGGTGCTGGTCATCTCGACCACCGGCGACCCGGCGACCCCGTACGACGCGGGCGTCAACCTGGCCAAGGCGCTGGGCGGCGGCCTGCTCACCTTCGAGGGCGTCCAGCACACGGTGTTCCTCCAGGACAACGCGTGCGTGGACGGCGCGGGCACCGCCTACCTGATCGACCTGACCCTGCCGGCCGAGGGCAAGCGCTGCTCCTGACCGCGCCCCGCCACCTGATCCGGAGCCAGGTCCGGAGCCAGGTCCGGCACTAGACCCACACGAGCCGCGCGCCCACCTGCGGCCCGGTGAACGCGGCCACCGCGCCCTCCGGGTCACCCAGCCGCATCCGGAAGTCACCGCCGACGGTGACCACCTCGGCGTGCTCGAAGAACGCCATGCCCCACGCCGCCACCCACGCGTCCGGGTTGCCGTCCTCCTCCTGCACGACCGCGAACACCCGCGGCGCGTTGACCTCGACCAGGTCCTTGACCAGTTCCTCGTGTGTCACGAACGTCTCCCATCAAGCTGAACGGTTGGGAGTGACGCTAAACCTGAACGCTCAGGTAATCTAGCCGCCCGATCAGGTGACCTGTAGGCGGATCACCGTCCGGCAGACTGACCGCGATCGACTTCGAGGAGCGGTGCATGACCTCCAGCGGCCAGAACCCCACCGACTACCGGGCGGGACTCGCCGAACGCGTGCGGGCGCTGATGGAGCGCACCGGCACGTCGAGAGCGGACGTCCAGCGGACCCTCGGGTGCTCGGTGTCGAAGGTCGGCACGATCCTGCGCGGCGACACCTCGATCGCGCCGCTGGAACTGGTCGCGCTGCTCGACCTGTTCGGGGTGCGCGGGGACGAGCGGGCGGACCTGCTGCACCTCGGCGAGGAGGCCCGCCGCCGTCGACCCAAGACGCCGTGGGGGTCGGCGATCCCGGATCGGCTCCGGAAGTTCTTCAACACCGAGGAGACCGCGCGCCGGATCGAGCTGTACCGACCGGACCTGCTGCACGGCCTGGTGCAGACCGAGGCCTACGCGCGGGCGATCATCGAGACCAACTCCGCGCTGAGCCCGACCGAGGTCGACCGGCTCGTGCAGGCGCGGATGGCCAGGCAGACCCGACTGACCGGGCCGAACCCGCCCGACTACACGCTGGTGATCCGGGAGTCGGTGCTGCACACGCCGGTCGGCACGCCGGCGGTCCGGAAGGCGCAGATCGCGCGGTTGCGGGAACTCGCCGCGCTGGACCACATCGCGATCCGGGTCGTGGCCGCGGACGCGGGGCTCACCGGGGCGCTGTACTTCCCGTTCATGATCCTCACGCCCGCCGGCGACCGGGCGAAGACGGTGTACGTCGAGACGCTGACCGACGGGTTGCTCGTCGACGAGGAAAGTCGGATCTCCCACTACGAATCGGTCTTCGCGGAGTTGATGGACATCGCTCTTGGCCCTGCCGAGACGTTGCGGTTGCTGGATAGAGTCGGCGGGAGGCGATGATCGCGGTGGAAGGCGGAGGCATGGACGGCAAGGGTTGGCGGAAGAGCAGCCACAGCGGGAACAGCGGTGGTGATTGTGTCGAGCTGCGGTCGGACCTGGCCGCGGCTCGCGACTCCAAGAACCCCGGTGTCGAGTTGTCCGCGAAGGGGCTGCGGGCGTTCGTGGTGGCGGTGAAGCGCGGGAGGTTCTGAGGGTTCCGCGTGAGGCGGGTCACAGTTCTTCCGGGCTCGGTCGGGAAAGTCGCCAGCGGTAGTCGAAAAACTATTTGAACGACCTTCGGGTCAAGTGTTCGCCAGGCGGCCGCGGGCGTTCGCGGATGGCACGCGGAGGGGTTCTTCGGAATTTCCTTCGGTGAGCTGCCTCACATCCGCGTCCGGTCCCGGTGGCACTCGGCTGTTCGGAGCACCGGCGTGCCGCCGGGGTGAGCGCCGACTCCGGTGGGGATGGGGTCGCGCGCCGGAAGAAGGTTGTGGCGCAACGGCGTGCGCGGCGGGACGGTGGAGGCGAATGCGCCGGCCACGGACGGCTCGCGATCGGGGGCGGCGATCGGTCGACCCCTAAAACCGGTCGTCACGTGGTTCCGGATATGTGTCGTCAAATCTTGACGGCAATACTTGATTCGTCTGCCCGATGGGAATGGCGTCCCCCGCCCCGGTGATCGTGCACACTGTTGCGCGATCACCGAGGAGAGCTGGGCATGGTGCGAGAGCAGAACCCGACGAGCTACAAGCTGCAACTGGGCGCGGCGCTGGAGAGGTTCCGGCTGCGTGCCGGTTTGCCGCGCAAGGCGGCGGCGGACGAGCTCGGGTGCAGCGAGGGGAAGATCGGCACGATCGAGCGCGGCGACGTGGCCATCCGCGCCGCGGAGCTCAAGGTCGTGCTGGACCTCTACGGTGTGACCGGCGACGAGCGCGCCGACGTGGAGCACCTCGCCTCGGAGGCCAAGCGCCGCCGGCCGCGAACACCGTGGGGCAGCGTGATCCCCGACCGGCTGAAGAAGTTCTTCACGACCGAGGAGACGGCGGTCGCCATCGACGCCTACCTCCCGGAACTGCTGCACGGGCTGGTGCAAACCGAGAACTACGCACGTGCGGTCCTTTCCACCAACTCCGCGTTCCGCCCGGAGGAAGTGGAACGGCTGGTCTACGCGCGAATGGCCCGACAGGCGTTGCTGGAGACCTCCGACGCGCCGGCACTCACCCTGGTGGTACCCGAATCGGTGATCCGGGCGCAGGTCGGCGGGCCGGCCGTGATGGTCGAACAGCTCGCCCACCTGCGCCGGCTGGCCCGCCGATCGGAGATCACCATCCGGGTGATTCCCACCGCCTTGGGTGCGCACGCCGGTTCGGGTTTGCCGTTCACGATTCTCACTCCCCCGCAGGGGCGACGCCGAATGGTGTACGTCGAAACGCTCACGGACGGGTTGTTCGTGGACGAGCCATTACGTGTGGCGAAATACGAGGTCGCCTTCCGGGAAATGCTCGGACAGGCACTCTCGCCGACCGCCTCCACCGCACTCATCGCTAGTGTCGCCGGGCAACTGTGAACACCAGCGGAGGAGTGGGCATGATCCCGCAACACGAAGAGGTGTGGCGCAAGAGCAGCCGCAGCGGCAACAGCGGTGGCCAGTGCGTCGAGCTGAGATCCGGGCTCACCGCCGTCCGGGACTCAAAGAACACCGACGGCCCCGTGCTCGAGTTCCGCAGGGGCGTTCTGGCGGTCTTCCTGTCCGCAGCGAAGACCGATCGCCTCTAGGCAGAAGCGGAACCCGGCCGCGTCCTCCCGCCGGGCGCGGCCGGCCCAGCGTCACCCGCCGCGGCCGACGCGGCCCAGCTCGCGAGCAGCTTCAGGCGCTCCTCGGTCGGCGAGCCCGCGGGCGCGGTGTAGAACGCGAGCGACAGGTGCTCCTCGCCGGGCAGCCGCAGGCTCTCGTAGTCCAGGTCGAGGTCGCCGACCACGGGGTGGCGCAGCAGCTTGGTCCCGTGGGTCTTCTCCAGCACCGCGTGCTGCGCCCACAGCTTGCGGAACCCCTCGTCCTTGACCGACAGCTCGCCCACCAACGCGGCCAGCCTGGGGTCTTCCGGGTGCGCCCCCGCGTCCAGCCGGAGGTAGGCCACCACGTCCGCGGCCACCGAGGGCCAGTCGCGGTAGAACGTCCGCGCCGCCGGGTCCAGGAACGCGTACCGGGCGCTGTTGCGCAGTTCCGGGTCCTGCTCGGCGAAGCCGTAGAGGGCGCCGGCCAGCGGGTTCCACGCCAGGATGTCCGACCGCCTGCCCATCACGAACGCCGGCACGTCGCCCGTCATCTCCAGCAGCCGCCGCACGCCCGGCCGCACCCGCTGCGGCGCGGGCCGCCTGACCTTGGCCGGGCGGACCAGGTTGCGCAGGTGCAGCCGCTCGGTCTCGTCCAGCCGCAGCACGCCCGCGACCGCGTCGAGCACCGCGTCCGACACCGCCGGGGTCCGGCCCTGCTCCAGCCGCATGTAGTAGTCCACGCTCACGCCGGCCAGCAGCGCCAACTCCTCGCGCCGCAACCCCGGCACGCGCCGCCGACCGCCTCCGGGCAGGCCCACGTCGTCGGGGCGGACGCGGGCCCGGCGGGTGCGCAGGAATTCGCCGAGGTCGTGGTTCACGCGTCCCAGTATGGCCGCGGACACCGGCACCGAACCTGGTCCTGCCAGTCCTAGGGTGCGGGCTTCCCCAGGACGAACGGGGCCTCGGGTACCGGCGCGCCCGGGGTCCACCGTTGGTCCCATGACCTACGACCTCACCAACCGGACCGCAGTCGTCACCGGCGCCGCGAGCGGCATCGGCGAGGAGACCGCGCTGCTGCTCGCCCGTTCCGGCGCGAAGGTGGCGCTGCTGGCCCGCCGGGCCGACCGGCTCGCCGACCTGGCCGCGAAGATCACCGCCGAGGGTGGGCGGGCGCTCGCCGTGGCGGCGGACGTGACCGCCGACCTGTCCGAGGCCGCCGCGACGATCCGCGACGCCTTCGGCCGGGTGGACCTGCTCGTCAACAACGCGGGCGTGATGCTCGCCAACCCGATCACCGAGGGTCGCTCGGACGAGTGGTCTCGCATGATCGACACCAACATCTCCGGTTTGCTCAACGTCACCAGGGTGTTCACCGAAGACCTGGTCGCGGCGGGTGTCGACGGACCCGCCGACCTGGTGAACATCTCCTCGATCGGGGCGCACCTCACGTTCCCCAACTACGCCGTGTACACGGCCACCAAAGCCGCCGTGACGCACCTGTCCGCGAACCTGCGCACCGAGTTCGGCCCGCTCGGCGTGCGGGTCACCACCGTCGAACCCGGCCTGACCGGCACCGAACTCGGCACCCACATGGACAACCCCGAGGTCGACGCGCACCTGGCGCGGTGGCTGGCCGCCGTCGAGCCGCTGGCCGCCGCCGACCTCGCCGACGCGGTGGCCTACGCGACCAGCCGGGCCCGGCACGTGAACCTGAGCCACCTCGTCGTGCAGCCCACCGCCCAGGTCTGAGCCCTACTCGGCGGGCCGGACGAACGGGAACAGCACGGTCTGCCGGATCGAGGTGCCGGTGAGCATCATCAGCACCCGGTCCACGCCCATCCCGAGCCCGCCGGTGGGCGGCATGCCGTGCTCCAGCGCGGTCAGGAAGTCCTCGTCCAGCTCCATCGCCTCGACGTCGCCGCTCGCGGCCTTGAGCGACTGGTTCTCGAGCCTGCGGCGCTGCTCCAGCGGGTCGGTCAGCTCCGAGTAGGCGGTGCCGATCTCCGCGCCGAACGCGACCAGGTCCCACCGCTCGGCGAGCCTCGGGTCCACCCGGTGCTGCCGGGTGAGCGGTGAGACCGAGATCGGGAAGTCGGTGTAGAAGGTCGGCTCCACCGTGGTCGGCTCGACCAGCTCGTCGTACGCCTCCTGGACGAGGGCGCCGTGCTCGGCGTCCTCGTCCGGCTCGATGCCGCGCTCGGCGAGCAGCGCGCGCAGCAGGGACACCGAGGTGTCCGGCGTGATCTCCTCGCCCAGCGCGCGCGACACGGCCTCGTGCACCGGCACGACCGGCCACTCACCCGAGATGTCCACCTCGACGCCGTCGCGCAGCGCGATCTGCGCGCCGTGCGCCGCCACGGCCGCGTGCTGCACCAGCTGCCGCATCAGGGTCAGCATGTCCCGGTAGTCGGCGTAGGACTGGTAGGCCTCCAGCATGGTGAACTCGGGGTTGTGCGTGGCGTCCGCGCCCTCGTTGCGGAAGTTCCGGTTCAGCTCGAACACCCGGTCCACGCCCGCCACGCACAGCCGCTTGAGGTACAGCTCGGGCGCGATCCGCAGGTACATCCGCATGTCGTAGGCGTTGATGTGGGTGACGAACGGCCGGGCGTTCGCGCCGCCGTGCACCGCCTGGAGCATCGGGGTCTCGACCTCCAGGTAGTCCCGGTCGTGCAGGAACTCCCGGATGCCGCGCACCACGTCGCTGCGCAGCCGCAGCATCCGCGCCGAGTCGGGGTTGACCACCAGGTCCAGGTAGCGCTTGCGGATCCGCGCCTCCGGGTCGGCGAGGCCCTTCCGCTTGTCCGGCAACGGGTGCAGGCACTTCGCGGTGACCGCCCACCCGTCCGCGAGCACGGACAGCTCGCCGCGCCGCGACTTGATCACCTCGCCGCGCACGCCCACGTGGTCGCCCAGGTCGACGCCGGACTTCCAGGTGTCCAGGCCCGCGCCGAGGCGCTCGGCGTCCAGCATGACCTGGAGCTCGCCGGTGAAGTCGCGGATCCGGGCGAAGCACAGGCCGCCCAGCTCGCGCAGCGCCACCACCCGGCCGGTCACCGACACCTCGTCGCCGAACCGCTCGCGGGCACCGGCCAGCGACGTGGTGCGGGCGAAGTTCACCGGGTACGGGTCGACGCCGTCCGCGCGCAGCCGTTCCAGCTTGGCGATCCGGACCCGCACCTGCTCCGGGCGGCGGACCTGCTTGGCCTCGACCTTGAGCGCGTCGATCTCGGCCACCGCGGCGGCGAACCGGGTGCCTGCCGTCTCGTAGCGCAGCGCCCGGTCCGAGCCGCGCTTGAACAGCGAGCGCAGACTGGGCACGAAACCCTCGGCCACGCCCGCGGCCATGCTGACCCGGGGCAGGTACGCGGCCCGGCTGTAGCAGAGGTAGCGGGGCAGCCACTCGGGGCTGTACTTGGCGTTGGACCGGTAGAGGGACTCCAGCTGGAAGAACCGGGACGCGAGCCCCAGCACCGACCGCCAGGCCCGCAGCACCGGGCCCGCGCCGATCTTCTCGCCCTCCTCGAACACCGCGCGGAACATGGCGAAGTTGAGCGAGATCCGCTGCACGCCCAGCTTGCCCGCCGCGTCGGCCAGTTCGGCCACCATGAACTCGTTCAGGCCGTTCTCGGCGCCCCGGTCGCGGCGCATCAGGTCCAGCGACACGCCGCGCCTGCCCCACGGCACGAACGACAGCAGCCCGCGCAGGTCGCCGGAGGAGTCGTAGGCCTCGACCATCACGCACCGGCCGTCGGTCGGGTCGCCGAGCCTGCCCAGGGCCATCGAGAAGCCGCGCTCGGTCTGCGCGCCGCGCCACCGCTGCGCCAGGTCCAGGATCGAGGCCATCTCGTCCGGGGGGATCTCGGCGTGCCGGCGCACGCGGGTCGTGTAGCCGGCCCGTTCGACCCGGCTCACCGCCTGCCGCACGGCCCGGCGCTCGGGGCCCGCCAGGCTGAACTCGCGGACGTCCAGCACCGCCTCGTCGCCGATCTCCAGGGCTTTGAGGCCCGCGTCGGTGTAGACGTGCGCGCCGCGCTCGCTCGCGCCCAGCACGCCCGGCAGCCAGCCGTACCGGCGTGCCTCGGCCAGCCACGCCTCGACGGCGGCGGGCCACGCGTCCTCGTCGCCGATCGGGTCGCCGCTGGCCAGCGTGGTGCCGGCGAGGACGCGGTAGGTCAGCGCGGCCCGGCCGTTGGCGGCGAACACCACGCTCTTGTCCCGCCGGGTCGCGAAGTAGCCGAGCGAGTCGGGTTCGCCGTGCGCGGCCAGCAGTCGGCGGACCTCCAGCTCGTCCTGGTCGCCGAGCAGCCGGCTGCTCCGCTCGCCGCGGAAGAACACGTACAGGGTGGCGATCGCGACCAGCGTGCCGGCGAGGCCCAGGACCACGCTCAACCACTGCGGGCCCGCGCCGACACCGGCCCGCTTGAGCGGCAGCACCTCGCCGGTGACCTGGTTCGCCGCCCAGATCAGCTTCTCGCCCGCCTCGGTGAGGGTGCCGGGGAACAGCTCGGTGAGCCCCCAGCCGACCAGGCACCACAGCACGATGCCGGTGAGGAACGTGACCAGCGCCTTGCGCCACGCGCCGGGCGCGAGCCGCGCGGGGAAGGCCGGTCGGATCAGCCACAGCAGGATGATGATCACCGCGGAGGTCGCGATGCCGCCGCCGAGGAAGAGCTCGGCCTGGTCGAGGTCGAGCTCCTCGCCCTCCAGCAGCACGTTGTCCGGCGCGACGAACACCAGCAGCACCGCGAGGGTGGTCAACCCGAGGCCGAGGACCTCGAACAGCAGCAACGTGGACAGGGCGGCGCGCTTGCGGCGGCGCAGCGCGGAACCCAGGACCACGAACACCAGGACGATGAACAGGTTCGCGTCGACCGGGAGGCCCAACGCGTAGCCGCCGAGGAAAATGGCGTCCGCGACCGGCGAGTCCTCGTCCACCACGAGGAGGACCAGCGACGCCAGTGCCGCGAGTTGCACGATCGTGGCGACGAACCCCGCCGCACGAGTCTTCCACCTGGCCACTGGCACCACACGCTCCCGAGAGGTACTCGACTTGCCCACCATGATCGCCTCACTCGCCGGGTCCGTGCACGTCCGCGGCGCCGGTCCGGCCGGCGGTCCGCTCGTCGTGGTCAGCTCTGGGCTCGGCGGCGCGTGGTTCGACTGGGACGCCACGGTATCCCTGCTGGCCCCGAGGGCGCGGGTGGTGGTCTTCGACCGGCCGGGCACGGGGCGCAGCGGACCGGCCCTCGCGCCCGCGTCCCTGGCCCGCGAGGTGGCCGTGCTGGACGCGGTGGCGGGCGACGCGCCGTCGGTCGTGCTCGTGGGTCACTCGATGGCGGCCCTGCACGTGGAGGCGTGGGCCCGGCTGCGGCCGACCAGGGTGCGCGGGGTGGTGCTGGTCGACCCGGACCTGGAGGTGCCGGGCGCCGGGCGGCCGTTCGACCTGTCGGCGCTGGTCGCGCGGGTCCTGTTGCGGGTGCGGGCGGACCGCGTGCTCGCCAGGCACGGCGTGCGACTGCGGCGGTGGGCGGTGTCGGGGTCCACGCTGGGTCGACGCGATCCGGCCGACCCGGCGTTGGTGCGCGAGGTGTACACCCGGCGGGAGGTGTCGGCGGCGGTGCTGGACGAATTGGCCTCGTACCCGGGTCAGGTGGCGGCGGTGGAGCGGCTGCGGGTGTTCCGACCGCTGCCGGCGGTGCCGTTCACCGTGCTGACGGCCGGTCGGCGACCGTGGGCCGAGCACACCGCCCTGGCCGCCCTGAGCCCGCAGGGGCGGAACGTGCTGGTGCCGGGCAGCAGGCACATGGTGCCGCTGGACCGCCCGGACGCGGTGGCGCTGGCCGTGCGGCGGGTGCTGGAGCGCTGAACGCCCTTCCGGACTCCGCGAGCCGCGCCGACCGCGCGGGAACGCCCACTCGGCGTCACGGCGAGTGCCGGGGAGCTTCGCGAGCCACGCCGACCGGGTGGGGACGCCCGGCCGGCATCTCGGCGAGTGCCGGGAGCTTCGAGCGCCCGGACCGCGACCACCCCGCAGAAGGCGCGCCGGACCGGAGCGACCCCGCAGAGGGCGCGGCCGGACCGCGGCCACCTCGCCAAGAGCGCGGCCGGACCGCGACCACCCGCAGAGGGCGCGGCCGGACCGGAGCCACCCCGCCAAGAGCGCGGCCGGACCAGAGCCGCCTCACCGAGGGCGCGGCCGGACCGCGGCAGCCCCACCGAGAGCGCGATCCGCGCCAGGGCGGCCGCGAGCGGGTCCGGGTGTCGGGACCGCCGGTCTCGTTCGATTCAGCGGGCGTTCCGGCGCACGCGGCCGGCAGGCGGGTTGTGAAACTACTCGCACCCGGTGCGCGCGACGCCCCGTCCGGTGTCACCCTGGGCTGGTAACCGTGCAACGAGACCCGGAGACCCGCGACGCTGCGGGCTTCGAGGGAAGGACGGTCCACGATGACCTCTTCGGCTGAGCTGGCCGCGCCCTACGGCAGCGGCTCCTCCCCCGCCGCGAACCCCGGCAAGCGGGTGCGGATCCACCACCTGCGGGAGCTGAAGGAACGCGGCGAGGCGTGGCCCATGCTGACCGCGTACGACATGTACACCGCCGAGCTGTTCGACGAGGCGGGCATCCCGGTGCTGCTGGTCGGCGACTCGGCGTCGAACAACGTCTACGGGCACGAGACCTCGCTCCCGGTCACCGTGGACGAGCTGCTGCCCCTGGTCCGCGGCGTGACGCGGTCGGTGAAGCGCGCGCTCGTGGTGGCGGACCTGCCGTTCGGGTCCTACCAGGTGTCGGTCGAGCAGGCGGTGGCGACCGCGGTCCGGTTCATGAAGGAGGGCCACGCGCACGCGGTCAAGCTCGAGGGCGGTGCGTACTTCGCGCCGCACATCCGGGCGATCACGGCGGCGGGCATCCCGGTCATGGCGCACATCGGGTTCACCCCGCAGAGCGAGCACCAGCTGGGCGGGTACCGGGTGCAGGGCCGCGACGACGCGTTCGACTCCGTGGTGGCCGACGCCCTCGCCGTGCAGGAGGCGGGCGCGTTCGCGGTGGTGCTGGAGATGGTCACGGCCGAGGTGGCCAAGCGGATCACGCACGACCTGGCGATCCCGACCGTCGGCATCGGCGCGGGTCCCGACACCGACGCCCAGGTGCTGGTGTGGCAGGACATGATGGGGCTGCGCCGAGGCCGCGCGCCGCGCTTCGTGAAGCGGTACGCCGACGTGGCGGGCGTGCTGAAGTCGGCCGCCGAGCAGTTCGCCGCCGAGGTGCGCGGCCACGAGTTCCCCGGGCCCGAGCACACCTTCCACTGACCACGACCCCGCGGGGCCCGCACGGGTCCCGCGGGGCCACCCGGTTCGGGCACAGTGCTGGGTATGTATCCCGAGATTGAGCCCCACGAGCACGGTCTGCTCGACGTCGGCGACGGCAACCGCGTGTACTGGGAGGAGTGCGGCAACCCCGACGGCAAACCCGTGGTGTTCCTGCACGGCGGACCCGGCGGCGGCAGCACACCGGGGCACCGGCGGTTCTTCGACCCGGCCGCGTACCGGATCGTCCTGGTGGACCAGCGCGGGTGCGGGCGGTCGCTGCCGCACGCCGCGGACGACGACTACGACCCGGCGGTCAACACGACCTGGCACCTCGTGGCCGACCTGGAGGCGTTGCGCGCGCACCTGGGCGTCGACCGGTGGCAGGTGTTCGGCGGGTCGTGGGGCAGCACGCTGGCCCTCGCCTACGCGCAGACCCACCCGGAGCGGGTGTCCGAGCTGGTCGTGCGCGGCGTGTTCACCATGCGGCGCAAGGAGGTCGACTGGTTCTACGCCGGCGGCACCGGGTTCCTGTTCCCCGAGGCGTGGGCCGAGTTGACCCGGTTCGCGCCCGACGGCGACGTGGTCGGCACGTACGGGCGACTGCTGGAGGACCCGGACCCGGCCGTGCACCTGCCCGCGGCGGTGGCGTGGAGCGTGTGGGAGGCCTCGACGATCACCCTGCTGCCCCGGCCCGAGCTGGTGGCGGACTTCGCGAAGGACCGGTTCGCGCTCGCGTTCGCCCGCATCGAGAACCACTACATGCGCCACGGCGGCTTCCTGGAGGAGGGGCAGCTGCTGCGGGACGCGGGTCGGCTCGCGGGCATCCCGGGCGTGATCGTGCAGGGCCGCTACGACGTGGCGACGCCGCCGACCACCGCGTGGGAGCTGCACCGCGCGTGGCCGGGCTCCGAGCTGGTGATCGTGCCGGACGCCGGGCACTCGGCCGACGAGCCGGGCATCGCGGCGGCGCTGGTGGCCGCCACCGACCGGTTCCGCAGCTAGTCCGCGCGCAACGCCACCTCCAGCGCGGACCTGGCCTCCACCAGCGCCGGGCCGTACCAGGTGAGGTGTCGACCGGACACGAAGACGGGCCGCAGGGCCGGGAACCACTGCGGCCCGTCCTCCGGCGTGAACACGTACGGCTCGTCCGGCAGCACGACCACGTCGGCCTCGACCGCGAGCAGCTCCTCGTGCGCCGGCCTCGGGTAGCGCTCGGCGTGCCCGGCGTAGGCGTTGACCACGCCGAGCCGGCGCAGCACGTCACCGGCGAAGGTGTCCCGACCGACGACCACCCACGGCTTGCGCCACACCGGCACCACCGCGCGCAGCCGCGGCCCGACCTCGGGCCGCCACAGCCGTTCGGCCTCGACCAGCCAGCCGGGCTCGACGTCCCACGCGGTCGCGAACAGCCGGCGCAACGACGCCAGCGCCGCCGGCACCGTCGCGGGCGCCTCGGTGACCCACACCGGCACCCCGTCGGCGCGCAGCCGCGCCACGTCCTCGGGCCGGTTCTCCTCGCTGTTGGCCAGCACGAGATCCGGCCTCAACGCGAGCACCCGGTCCACCTTCGGGTACTTCGACCCGCCGACCCGCGGCACGTCCAGGTCGGCCGGGTGCGTGCAGTAGTCCGTGGCGCCGACCAGCACGGCCGGGTCCACCGCCTCGGTCAGCGACGGGACCAGGCTCACCACCCGCACCGGGGGCGCGGGCAGCGGCACGGGTTCGCCGAGGTCGTCGACGGGAAGCATTCAGGCCCTTTCGAAGATCACCTTGCGACGCGCCGGATCGGCCTCCAGCAGCCGGACCCGGATGGTCTCGCCCTCGGGGAGCTCGTCGCCCGAACACCGGCCCATCACCGGCGGCTGCGCCACGAACACGTCCGCGCCGTGCCCCTCGGCCCGCAGCACGACCGCGTCGAACTCCGCGCCGACCCGGTCCGCCAGCACCCAGGCCTCGACCTGGTCCAGGCACGCCCGCTCGACCTTGCCCGCCACCGCGTCCGAGCCGCCCATCAACGACGGCAGCAGCGGCAGCGCGTCGCGCAGCCACGCGGGCACCTCGCGGCCGGCCGTGACCGCCAGGCACACCTCGGTGCCGAACCGGTCGACCAGCCGGCGCAGCGGCGCCGTCACGTGCGCGTAGGGCGCGGCGACACCGGCGTGCGTCGTCACGGCGGGCAGCGTGCCGTCGAACGCGGTGTACCCCGCGCCGCGCAACAACTTCGTGGCGTCGGAGAACAGCGCCAGCGACTCGGGCCGGGTCGGGTCGAGCCCGGCGAGGAACCGCGACGGCGTCACGCCCTCGGGCCAGGGCACGCCCAGCGCGTCCGCCGACCGGCGCAGCTTCTGCACCGCGCCGTCGTCCGCGTCGGGCAGGGTGCGCAGCACGCCCACCCGCGCGTCGATCATGATCCGGGCCGCGGCCATGCCGGTCATCAGCGAGATCTCGGCGTTCCACGCGTCCACGGCCGCGCGCGGCCGCACCACGAGCTTCCAGTCACCGCCGCCGTTGGGCACGATCTCCTGCTCGGGCAGCTGCAACTCGACCGCGCCGCGCTCCACGGCGAGCTGCCGGCGCAACCGGCCGAAGTCCGGCAGCGCCTCGACCGACGGGTGCGGGGTGCCCGCGTCGAACGACTTCTGCACGCCCTCGTAGTCGAACCGGGCGACGGAGCGCACGATCGCGTGCCGAACCCGGACGTCGACCGGCTCGCCGTCCGCGCCGCACTCGAAGGTCCACAGCACGGCGGGCCGCACCTGGTCGGGCAGCAGGCTCGCCGCGCCCTCGGACAGCACCGTCGGGTGCAGCGGCACGTTGCCGTCGGGCAGGTACAGGGTTTGGCCACGCCTGCGCACCTCGGCGTCCATCTTGCCGCCGGGCACCACGAACACGCCCAGGTCGGCGATGGCGTAGTGCACCCGGAACCCGGCACCGACGCGCTGCACCAGCAGCGCCTGGTCGAGGTCCTTCGACCCGGGCGGGTCGATGGTCACCAGCGGCAGGTCGGTCGCGTCCTCGCGGCCCGCGACGGTGTACCCGCGGGCCACCGCCCGTTCCGCCTCGACCAGCACTTCGGGAGGGAAGGCGGACGGCAGTCCGAACTCGGTCCGGATGCCGCCGAAGTCCAGGTCCGCGCGGCCGGTTCGGATCACCATGGAGGCCATGGGCGCACCCTAACCCGCGCTACCGGCCCTTCCACTCCTTGTCGGCCTTGTCCTCGGCCGCGGTCCGCTCACGGGCCAGTTCCAGGGCCCGCTTCGCGGTCGCCTCGTCCGGGTAGGGACCCATCCGGTCCGCGGCGCGGCAGCCCACGCCCTTCTCGGCCTTGGCGTGGGTCAGGCAGTAGTACCAGGCGTTCTCGTCCACAGCGACCATGCCCCCAGGTTTCCATGCGCGAGCACGCATGTCACCCGGAGGCGATCACGTCGGCCTCTCAACCCCTCGGGCTCACCACGTCCGCGGCATCGAGATCGGGCCGGACTCCGGGTGCGTCGGCTGCGGCCGGGGGAACCCGCGCGGCGGCGTGTTCTGGTTGGCGTTGGCGTACTCGCCGGGAATCGGGTCGAGCACCGACACCAGCGCGCTCTGCTCCTCGGGGTTGTCGATCCGCCGGCCGCCCCGGTCGCGGTAGACGACGTCGCCGTCCGAGTCGATCTCCATGATCACGCCGATCTCGGACAGCTGGTCCTCGTCCAGGTCGACCAGCCGTTCCCGGCGGGACGGGATCACCCGGTACGCGGGCCACTCCAGGTGCGCGTAGGCGCGGTGGAACTCGGCCAGCAGGTGCGTCATCTGCTGCTGCCACACCAGCGGCATGGCCTCGACCAGCGACCTCGGCAGCACCGCGTAGGACTGGTCGACGCCCGGCGGGCGGGAGTCGAGGTAGTCCCTGGTCGGTGTGTGCGACGCGGGCGGGCCCGGATGGCGCTGGATCGGGTCGTGGTTGTACATGGCGTCTCCCCTTACACGCCCGGCCGGACGGCCAACGGCATCAACTCGGGGTAGTCCCAGTTGATCGTGCTGATCTTCACCACGTCGCCGGTCTGCGGCGCGTGGATGTACTGGTTGTCCCCCAGGTACATGGCGACGTGGTGCACGCTCACCGGGTCGGCCGGGTTGGTGGCCCAGAAGATCAGGTCACCCGCCTTGGCCTCCTTGACCGGCAGGTGCGCGCCGCCGGACATGTACTGGTCGTTCGCGACGCGCGGGATGGTGATGCCCGCCTCGGCGAACGCCTTGACCAGGATGCCCGAGCAGTCCCACGCGTCGGGGCCGTTGCCGCCCCACAGGTAGGGCTCGCCGAGCTGTTCCTTCATGAACTTGATGGTGACCTCGGCGGCGTTGGACGCCAGCAGCACGTTGCCGCCGGCCGCCGCGCCGCAGCCCGCCGGATCGGCCACCTTGCCCAGGTCGCCGATCAGGAAGGCGGCCATGCCCTCCCACTGGTGGTAGCGGTCCGGGAAGCCCGACCGCTCCACGGCCTGCGCCGCGTCACCGGGCCTCATCCGGTCCCAGCCGTCGACCAGGAGCAGCACGTCGTAGAACTTGTTGATCGCGTAGACCGGGTCGGTGACCTCGGACGCCAAGCCCCAGCCCTGCGAAGGCCGCATCTGGAAGATGCCGAGCGAGTCCCGGTCGCCGTAGTTCAGGCTGCGCAGCCCGGACTCGGTCATGCCCGCCTGGATCGCGACCTGCCACGCCAGCGGCGGAAGCTTGCGCTCCTGGCCGATCGAGATGATCTTGGCGACGGTGCCGCGCTGCTCCTCGGTGAGGTTGGCCGCGGCGTTCTTGCCCTGGTCCGCGCCACCGCCCTCCCACGGCCCGATGGAGGCGTTGCAGCTGACCGCGCGGATCGACAGGTCGTCCTGCGCCGTCGTCTGGTTGACGACCGTCGAGACGCCGTTGACGACGGCGATGGTGATCACGGCGACGACCGCCGTCGCCGCCAGCACGATCTTCAGCATGTCAGGCCACCTTGTCGAACTGGTGCACGCGCCAGCCCTCGGGGAGCTTGACGACGGTCAGCACGAGCTTGCCATTCGACAACGGCACTTCGAACTTCACCGAATCGGTGACAGAGCGGACGGGTTTGATCTTGTCCTTGATCACTGCGGGTACGTTCGCAGGGTCGATTGAGTCCAATCGGGGGAAGAGTTCCTCCGAGGTGTACTTCTTCAGGTCCGCCAACCACTTCTCCTTGGTGGAGACCCCGGGCTTGAAGCTCCCGTAGACCTCCACCCAGAGCTCGGCGGTCATCTGGGCGTCGGCGGGCACCGCGACCGTGGGCCCCGACGCGGTGGGCGGCGGCGCCTTGGTCGGCTGCGGCGTCGTCGGACCGGTCGCGGTGGGCAGCACGCCCACCTGGGTGCCGGTGGTCGTCGCCGCGGCGCCCTGCTGGGTCCGCGGCCCGGCCGGCGCGCCGAGCACCCGCGGCAGCACGAAGCTGATCGCCAGCACCAGCGCGGTGAACACCACGATGGTGATCACGAGGTGGCGGGGCGAGCGCAACGGCCAGCCCCAGAGTCGGCGGTACACCGCGGCCCGGCCGCGGTTGGTCCTGATCGGCATCAGCTGTCCCTGACTTCCAACCCGCGTGACGGCCGGTAGATCACGTGCACCTGCCGGCCCGCCACGACCTCCGTCTCGGCCCTGCGCGGGCCGGGCACCACGGGGTTGTCCGCGATGCGCTGGAAGCCGTGGTTGGCGCGCGAGGGCACCAGGACCGCGTCGTCGGACCGGTCCCAACCGCGGTCGTGCTGCGCCACGTCGGCGAGCCTGGTCCGCCGGCCGGCGGGCAGGGCCGCGACCGCCGGTCCGCCGCCCGCGGGCAGTGCGGCCCGGGGCGCGGTGGACTGGGACCCGCCGATGGCCGACAGCTCGCCCGCCGAACCGCCCGCCGAGCCGCGGTCCAACCGCTGCGCGGTCGCGACCACCGGGTTGTTCGCCTCGGGACGCACCCGCCGCCGGTCGCGCTGCGGCACCTCGGGTCCGTCCGGATCGGTGTCCCGGACCTGCTCCCAGAACTCCTCCTGGGGCGTCGGCCCGGCGTCCTTCTTGCCCCGGAACCGGGACAGCAGGCCGCCGCGCATCGGCAGGGCGTCGCTCGCGCTGCCCACCGACATCTCGACCATCTGCCACATCCGGCGCAGCGGTTTGCCGATCATGAAGCAGACCAGCGTCAGCATCAGCCCGAGCAGCGTCCTGGTCAGCAGCGACAGGCCCGTCGCGCCGAAGATCGCCTGGAGCAGCAGCGCGTGCGTGCCCGCGAGCACCGCCAGCACCAGCACGTTGAACACCGTCACGGCCGCCGCCCGGCCGACCTTGCGCAGCAGGTCATGGTGGATCAGCGCGACCAGGCCGATCAGCGGTCCGGCCAGGGTCAGGATCCGCAGCAGCAGCTGGGCCAGCAGCACCGCGGCCTTCGCGAACAGCTGGAACAGCGAGAACGCGACCGCCTGGAGCAGCGACAGGAAACCCGCGCCGGTCCGGCCGCCGTCCGCGCCGGTGAAGTAGCCCTGGGTCGGGCCGAGACCCTTGTAGATCTCCTCGTACTGCTTCTTCTTCGCGTCGAGCGCCGCCTGGTCGCCGTCCTTGTGGTCGGCCAGCTCCTGCACCGTCCACGCCTGCGCGGCCAGCAGCTTCGGGCCGAACTCGGTCGCCTGCGGCGCCTCCGGCGAGCCGAACTCGCCGCGCAGCCAGCTCTGGTAGACCACCGAGTCGTGCAACCGGGTCGGCAGGACGTCGAGTTGGTCCTTGCCCGCCTCGACGTCCACGAAGCCCGCCTGGATCTCCGAGGTCCTGGTCACCAAGGTGCTGTCCAGGAAGTCGTAGAACTGGGGCAGCGCCAACGTCGAGGTGGCGAGCCACATCGCGGCCAGCGCCCACATGCCGCGCTTGCTGATCGCCGCCAGGTCGCCGTTCCAGATCTGGCGGAACATCAGCACCGCCAGGATCAGCGCCACCAGCCCGAACCAGCGCAGGTAGACGTTGTCGTAGACCTTCTGCACGCCCGAGCGCACCGCGTCGTCCAGCGGCTGGAGCAGACCCTGGCCGACGACCGTGTAGTGCAGGGCGTTCGTCGCGCCGACGATGTTCTTGCCGGCGTTGAACAGCTCGTTGCCCATCCACGTGTCGATCACCGCGGTGGTGTCCGGCAGCTTGACGCAGTCGGTTTGGTAGGCGTGCCACACCATGCCCGCGTACCCGTAGGTCAGGTACGGGGTGTCCTTGGCGCCGTTGCCGATGGGCGGGTCGATCGCGCCGACCATGCCCGAGCCCGGCCGTTCCGGGTTCGGCACGTCGCAGGTCGCCGCGTTCGCGGTCGGCGCGCCGATGACCGCCTGGAGGAGCACGATCGACACCACGCCCGCCATCGCGGGCCAGCGGACCCGGTTGCGAGGAGTCCTCAACTTCCCGGGGTTCCCCTGGAGAGGGCGCTTAACCCGCCGACGCGCGAAAACCACGAACGCGACGCACGCCGCGGCCAGGAGGAGGGTGCTCATGCCGCACCTTCCCGGCCGTTGCGGCGGTTTCCTCCCTCACCGTGGCTCGACTCGACCAGGTCGTCCGTCAGCCCGACCTCCAGGTCGGCGGCCAACTCGTCGTCGTACTCGTCGGTGAACTCCTCGGCGTAGGCGAACGGGTCCTCCGGCGGCGAGGAGACCTCGCCGGTCTCGCCGGAGTCCGCGCCCTCGCGCAGCGCGTCGGGCGTGGTGTCCAACGAGTTGCGCAGGTGCTCCAGGTGCGGCCCGGAGAAGTCGATCCGGATCCGCTCCACGCCGCCCGCGCCGTCGCCGAAGATGAACTGCCGCGGCGCGCGGTCCCGCTCGACGGTGTTGCGCACGCCGCCCGGGCGCCGCCCGAGGCTCGCCACCACCTGCTCGTAACCCGCGCCGATCGGCACCTTCAGCAGCCGCAACGCGTCCGCCTGCGCCTGGTCGTCGTCCAGCCGGCCGACGAACACCGAGTCGAGCAGCGCGACGAAACCCTGGATGCGCAGGAAGTCCGCCGGGATCTGCGAGGACAGCAGCACCCGGACGTTCCACTTGCGGGAGTCGCGGGCGAACCGGTTCATCAGCACCCGGCCCGTCGGCACCTCGGACAGGAAGAACGCCTCGTCGATCCAGACGCCCTTGCGCAGGTCCTTGGGCCGCTCGTAGATCGAGCGCTGGGTGAGCCAGGCGGCCAGGTTGAGCATCTCCACGCCCAGCGCCTCGGCGTCGGTCCAGTGCTCGCGGCCGACGCCGTCCTTGGGCAGGTTCAACCCGGCCATGGTCAGCACGGTCAACCGGTCGTCGCGCGCCTCGTTGTACGGGTCCGCGTCCTGCTCGGGGATGAGCAGCGACATCCGCTCGCGCATCTCGTCCAGGAAGTCGGCGACCACCACCGCGTGCTCGTGGTGCTCGGAGGCGTCCCGGCGCAGCGCCTCGAAGACCTGGCCGGGGTGCGCGTCCGGCCGGCCGCCGACCGTGCGGACCGCACGCAGCAGCACGATCCGGGTTTGCGGCAGTCTGGCCACCTCGAAGGGCAGCAGACCGGTCAGCACGTCGAGCACGAGCCGGCGTCGGGTCGCCGCGGCCAGCGCGCGCTCCCGCCGCCAGGTGCGCTCCGGGTCCTCCTCGTCCAGGTAGTGGTCGAGTTGCGGCTCGGCCACCACGCGGTACGGGTTGAGGATGCCCGGCTGGGCGTTGAGCAGGTTGATCGGCCGGGCGTACGGGCGCAGCTCGGGCAGCTCGCACAGCGCGGCCAGCGGGCCGGACGGGTCGAGCAGCGTCCAGTGCGCGCCGGCCCGCAGCGTCTTGTAGACGATGCCGCCGCCCAGGAACGACTTGCCCGCGCCCAGGCCCGCGACCATCGCGGTCAGGCCCGAGGCGTCCCGGAGTTCCTGCGCCATCCACGGGTCCCACGCGACCGGGCGGCGGGTCGCCGTCACGGTCTCGCCGAGCAGGATGCCGCGGCGGTCGCCGACCTCGGCCGTGGCCGTGGGCACCGCGGAGGCCGCCCACAGCACCGAGCCGCGGCGCAGGTACGCCGACGCGGACAGCGGCTCACCGGGGATGAACTCCCGGGCGATCGCGTACTGCGCCTCGGGGTGCTCGATCGCGACCTTCGGCTTGTAGAGGTCCAGCAGCAGCTGCGCGAGCCGCAGCGCGTCGCGCTCGGTCGGGCCGGACACCGCGAGCCGCCACCACGAGCGCACCCGGGTGCCCAGCGCGGTGAAGCCCGAGGTCATCTCGTCGTCGATCTCGAGCACCCGGCCCGCCTGGCGGGCCAGCGACTGCGGCGGTTCCAGCTCGTGCTCGTCGGTGTAGTGCCTGACCTGCGAGCGCACCTTGTTCATCTGGCGCTGGAGCTCGCCGGACACCTCCTCGGGCCGGCGCACGTAGATCCGGGCGGACCACTCGACCGAGGCCGGCAGCCGGTCCGCGCGCTGCACCCACGGGTCGTCCACCTCGGGGATCTGGAGACCGTGCATCAGGCCGACGGTGAGCACCGCGACGTGCCGGCGGATGCCCGCGTTGGAGCCGGTGCGGCCCCGGACGGTGACCGTCGGCGCGTACGGCTCCTGGTGGAAGTCGGCGGCGTCGGTGAAGCTGGCCAGGTCCTCGGGCTCCCACGGCGCGCCCGGGACGGCAGGCAGGTTGCGCGGCGCGGGGAGACCCAGCGAGCACGACCGGTGCATCAGCCACGACATCTCTTCGGCCGTCGCCGGCCTGCCCTCGAGCCCGGCGGAGCCGATCACCTGGTCCAGGTGGTCGACCTCGGACTCGATCGCCACCAGCTCGGCGTCGACGGCGTCCGGGAAGACCTTGCGCAGCACGGGGGCGGCCCGTTCGACGGCCCGGTCCATCATGTTGCGGGTTTGCACCTGGACGCCGAGGTAGACCTCCTTCTCGGCCATCGACCGGCCCATCAGCTGCTGCTGCTCGCCGACCATGTAGTCGTCGAAGCTCAGCGTGCCGGGGGTGTCCGGGAGCCTGCGCACCGCGTTGTGCACGTGCGCCTCGGCCCACATCCGGATCGGGTAGGGCCTGGTCGTCACCCGGAGGTGCATCCAGCGGCCCTGGAGCTCGGCGTACTGGCCCGCGATCGCGGCGATCAGGTCCTGGCGCTGCGAGTCCGACCGGAACGACCAGCGCTGCGGCGCGAGCCGGTACCAGGCGTAGACCTCCTGGCCGGTGCGCAGCAGGTGACCGTCGATGGAGCGGGCGGAGATCGACGGCGTGTAGCTCGGCATCGCCTGCTCGCCCGGCAGGCGGCGCCCTCGCTTGCTGTAGACCTTGCGGTCCTGGCTCGCGGCGGCGGCGTGCTGGGCGACGTGCGTTGCGGAGCGACGATCACGGTCTCGCCGGCGTCCGAACACCGCGAACCTCCTTCTTACGGCGAGCTGGCCTGCGGTCCTGGGATCGGGTGGCGCTCGCCGCGCGTTTCGCCCCCTTCTTCTGCTTCACGCGCTTGCGGGGGCGCTCCCGGCTGACCCGGATGCGCGCCGCGCTGGCGGCGCCGCCCCGGCTGTCGGTCTTCTCCCGCGGCGACGTCAGCTCGCGCACCCACATGGTCATCACGGCGCCGAGCGGTCTCTCGTGGCTGATCCGCGCGCAGATGAAGCGGGTGAGGATGATCGTCGCCACGAAAGCCCACGCCGTGCTGAAGAACCCGAACCCGATGCCCATCTGCCGTTCGACGGTCATGACCAGCAGGAACACCACGATCCCGACGCCCCAGGCCACGTAGCGCGCGCGCCACGGGAAGGTCGCCTTGGGCGGGCCGAGCCAGACGGCGTCGACCCGGTAGACCTCGTCGTCAGTGCGTACCCGCAAAGGGTCACCCGCCGGTGAACAGGCCGGCGATCCACGAGCCGATGTTCGAGCCGGCGTTCGTGGTCACGGCGAGGCCGATGATCGCCAGGGCGATGATCACGCCGCCGAGACGGCGCATCACGCCCGCGTTGTCGCCCTTGCCGCCACCGAGCCAGAGCAGGAGCAGCGCCACGGTCAGCAGGAGAAGCGGCACCAGGTTGTCCAGAATCCACTGGCGCACGCCTGTTGTGCCGACTGCCGGCGTCTGTTGCTGCGCGAGTGTTACCAGGGTCATGGCGGTCATCTCGTACTCCTGGGTACGCAGGACTTCGCCGGGCGGGCCGAGGGGTGCCCGTCCGGTTCGTGCGTCATCGAGTAGAACACGTCTTCGTCACGAGGTGTATCCGTCGGTGAGCGGTCGGTAGATCATCAACCGTTCCCCTGTGGCTAGATTACGTCTAATCTGACCACAGTCATCATGGTTCGAGGCGAAGCGGTGGTGAACCACCGAAGCTGGATTCTCCCGATTGCGAAGGCAGTTCACCCGACTGCGAACCCCCTGGTCACGCACGGTGTGCACGACCTCCGGCCCCCTGTCCGTCCAGCGCTGCCCAATGACCCGTTCGGACCTGACGGCTGCCCCGAACGGCCCCGCACCCCGGAGCTACCCGGCCGAGGAGACCCGCACATGACCCAGCCGCCCGAAACCGCGCCCGAACCGACCGCCGGAGTGAACGAGATCACCGTGGCCGTCACCGTTTCGGGCGATGATCAGGTTACCGGTGGCGGGCGCGCGTCGGGGCGGCGGGTGCAGCGGACGGTCAACTTCGACCAGGAGGTGCTGGAGCGGGCCCGGGCCGCGGCCACCTACCTCGCGGCGTACGAGGCCGACGCCGGGGTGCGGAGCCTGGCGGACATCGTGAACCCGGCCGTGGCGGCGTACGTGGAGGAGTTGGAGCGGCGGTACAACGGCGGGGAGGCGTTCCGGCCGGTGGTTCGGATGCCGCCTGGGCGGCCTGCCAAGAGGGCTTGAGGGCCGGCGGGTGTGGGACGGTTCGCAGCGGTCTGTGAGGTGCTGAGGGGTGTGCCCCGTCGGGGTGGCGCGTTCATGGGTGGGGATGGGCGGCTTGAGGGTGGTGCGGGGTGTGGGGGACGGAAGTTCGCTTCGCTCCTTTGGGGAGTGCGAGCCCGGGCGGCGGCCGTTGGCCAGGTGACTGGGGGCTGTACGGGAGGTTGCTGCGCTCCTCCGGGGGTTCTTCGAACTCGCTCGCTCGTTCGAAGGGGATGAGCCGGCATATAAGCCGGATTCTGTGCCGCCCGCGAGCGGGCGGTGGTGGCCATCCATCTAGGCCCGTCGTTGCCGGCGGGCTCGTGCGGCCTACCCGCAGGCATCGGGCGGGCAGCCCTCGAACGCCTGCGCAGGCGCCTGGGCGCCCTCTTGGCCTTGCTCCGGGTGGGGTTTACCTAGCCACCCCTGTCACCAGGGGTGCTGGTGGTCTCTTACACCACCGTTTCACCCTTACCCCGGCCGGAGCCGGGGCGGTCTGTTCTCTGTGGCACTGTCCCGAGGGTCGCCCCTGGTTGCCGTTGACAACCACCCTGCCCTGCGGAGTCCGGACTTTCCTCGGCGGCAGACATTCCTGCCGACGCGGCCACCCCGCCGACTCATCCCAGGCGGGAGTTTAGCCGACCACGTCCCAGGACGTGGAACCAGGTGCCCGAATGCTTGTCGCGATCCGGGCACGGCTGTTCTACTCGCAGCATGGCAGGAATCGGGGGATTGACCCGCCGCCGCTATCTGGACTTCGGCAGGACGGCGGCCGACATCTGTCGCGGCCGACATTTTATCTCGTAGTCCGAGCTATAACCGAGAGAGGCGTCGGCCGAGCATGTCCACCATTCTGACCATTTCCGGCAGTCCTTCGCCCGCGTCCCGCACGGGCATCGTGGCGGCGTACGTCGACGACCTCCTGCGCGCCGCGGGCTACGACGTGCAGACCCTCAACGTGCGACGACTGCCCACGTTGAGCCTGCTCACCGAGGACCTGCACGACCCGGAGATCGCCGACGCGGTGAGCGCCGTGCTGCGCGCCGACGGCATCGTGGTCGCCAGTCCCGTTTACCGCGCGGCCTACAGCGGTCTGGTCAAGGCGCTGCTCGACCTGCTGCCGAAGAAGGCGCTGCGCGGTCGGGTCATCCTGCCGCTGGCCACCGGCGGGTCGCAGGGTTTCCTGGTCGCGATGGATTACGCGCTGAACCCGCTGCTCGCGAGCAAGGGCGCGGACAACGTGCTGCGCGGCGAATTCGTGCTGGACCCCGACATCGTCGGCGACGCCATCGCGCCCGCTTCCGCCGAGGCCATCGACGCCGCGGTCGAGCGGTTCGTCCGAGCGGTCGAGGACACCCGCGACAAACGCCGCCGGACGCACCTGCGCCCGGCGGTGTGAGCCGCTACGCCAGGTGCGACGTGTCGTTGACCAGCCGGACGGACGCGTGCCCGTCCGGGTAGAACTCGACCACCGACAGCGACGCCAGGTCCAGGTGCAGCCGGAACAGCAGTGACGGACCCACGTCCAGCGCCATCCGCAGCAACGACTTGATCGGCGTCACGTGGCTGACCACCACCACGTTCCCGCCGCCGTGCCGGGCCAGCAGCGCGTTGCGCGCCCGCCGCACCCGGTGGTGCACCTGGTCGAAGCTCTCGCCGCCCGGCGCCGGCACCGACGGGTCGCCCAGCCAGCGCGGGTGCACCTCCCGGTCCCGCTCCGCCGCCTCGGTGAAGGTGAGCCCCTCCCACGCGCCGAAGTCGGTCTCGATCAGGTCCTCGTCCACCGCGACGTCCAACCCGGTCGCGCCGCCGACGGCCCGCGCCGTGTCCAGCGCCCGACCCAGCGGCGACGACACGATCGCCGTCAACCCCTCGACCTTGCCCAACCTCCGGGCCGCCGCCTCGGCCTGACCGCGACCGAGTTCGGTGAGCGCGGGGTTGCCGCGACCGGAGTACCGGCGGGCCGCGGACAGCTCGGTCTGACCGTGCCGCAGCAGGTAGAGCCGGGTGGGCTCGCCGCGCGCGCCGGTCCACGACGCCGGTGAGGCGGTGTCCGCCGCGACCTTCGCCGACGCCTTCGCCGGTTCCGCGACCTCCGCCGACCCGGCGGGCTTCGCGACACCCGCCTGCTCGTCCATCGCGAGGTTCGCCAACCGGTCCGCGTCCTTGTTGCGCTCGCGCGGGATCCACTCGTAGCCCACCCGGGAGAACCCGGCGGCCACCTCGCGGGCCCGCGCGGCCAGCGGCTTCATCGACGGGTGCTTCACCTGCCAGCGGCCGGACATCTGCTCGACCACGAGCTTCGAGTCCATCCGCACCTCGACCACCGAGGCGCCCAGCTCGGCCGCCGCCTCCAGGCCCGCGATCAACCCGCGGTACTCGGCGACGTTGTTGGTCTCGCGGCCGATCCCGTCGCGGCGCTCGGCGAGCAGCTCGCCGGACTCGGCGAACACGGCCGCGCCGTACCCGGCCGGACCGGGGTTGCCCCGCGACCCGCCGTCGGCGTAGACGACGACCTTCACCGGCCCGGCTCGCCCAGCCGCACGAGGATCGCGCCGCACTCGTCGCACTGCACGACCTCGTCGGACGCGGCGTCCTTGAGCTTGCTCAGCGTGCTGCGGTCCAGCTCGATCCGGCACGCGCCGCAGCTGCGGGTCTGGAACGTGCCGGCGCCGATGCCCTTGTGCAGCCGCACGCGGTCGTAGAGGGCGAGCAGCGGCTCGGGGAACTGCTTGGTCATCAGCGACCGGTCGGCGCTGCGCTTGGCCTCGGTCGACTCCAGGTCGGCGAGCGCGCTGTCCCGGCGGCGGGCCGCGTCGGACAGCGCCTCCTGCGCCTTGTCCAGCTCGACCCTGGCGTGCTGGACGTCGGCGTCGACGGCCTCCCGGCGTTCCATCAGCTCGAGCAGGTCGTCCTCCAGCGCGGAGCGGCGACGGCCCAGGGTGGCCAGCTCGTGCTCCAGGTCGGACAGCTGCTTCGCGCCGACCGTGCCGCCCTGGAGCAGCTTGCGGTCCCGCTCCTCGCGGGCCCGGACCTGGTCGATCTCGGTCTCCTGGCGCTTGACGTCCCGCCCGAGATCGCCCGCGGTGGTCTCGATGGTGGTCAGCGCGTCCTGCTTGGCCCGCACCGACTTCTCCGCCTCGGCGATCTCCGCGATCTCGGGCAGCGTGCGGCGTCGGTGGGTGACGCGGGACAGCTCCGCGTCCACCTCGGCGAGGGCGAGAAGCCTGCGCTGCACGGCGGGATCGGCTTTCACTTGTGCGGTCCTCCAGATTTGGTCGTCGCGCCGACGGTCCACGGGTCGGTCCGACGGGCGGAGACGAGTGCCTTGACGGTACCGCCGAAGGCGGTGGTCACGACGCCGGCCGCCTGGCCGCACCACGGCCACTCGCCGGCCCAGTGCGCCACGTCCACCAGGGCGGGTCCGCCGGCGGCCAGGTGGTCACCCGCCGGGTGGTGCCGCAGGTCCGAGGTGACGTAGGCGTCGACGCCCGCCCGACGGGCCGCGGCGAGGTAGCCGTCGCCCGATCCGCCGCACACCGCGACCCGCCGGATCGGCCGTTCGGGGTCGCCCGCCGCGCGGACGCCCCACGCGGTCGCGGGCAGCGCGGCGGCCACCCGGTCCGCGAACACCCGCAGCGGCTCGGGCTCGGGCAGTTCGCCGATCCGGCCGATGCCGGTGTCACCCGGCAGCGCGGCGATCTCGTTGAGGTTGAACGCGACCTCTTCGTACGGGTGCGCCGCGCGCAGGGCCGCGACGACGGACGCGCGCAGCCGCCGGTCCAGCACGATCTCGATCCGGGTTTCGGCGACCTGCTCCAACTCGCCCAGCGCGCCGATGGTCGGGTTCGCGCCGCCGACCGGGCGGAACCGGCCGGTGCCGTCGACCACCCAGGCGGTGTCGCGGTAGTCGCCGAGCGTGCCGGCGCCGGCCGCGTGCAGCGCCGCGAGCACCGCCTCGGCGTCGGCCCGCGGCACGTACGTGGTCAGCACGTCGAGCTCGCGATCGGACGCGGGGGTGAGCGGGCCGGTGACGGTCAGACCCAGCGCCTCCGCGAGCGCGTCGGACACGCCCGGGTTGGCCGCGTCCGCGTTGGTGTGCGCGGTGAACAGGCCGATCCCGGTGCGGATCAGCCTGTGCACCAAGGCGCCCTTGGGGTCGTCGGCGGGCACGCCGGTCACCCCGCGCAGCAGCAGCGGGTGGTGCGCGACCAGCAGTTGCGCGCCCACCTCGACCGCTTCGTCCACAGTGGACTGCGTGACGTCGACGCAGAACAGCGCGGTGGACACCGGTTCGGCCCGGTCGCCGCACACCAGCCCCACCGCGTCCCAGGACTCGGCGGTGCCGGGCGGGTAGACCGCCTCCAGCGCCGAGACGACGTCCCCCAGTGTGGTCACCGCTCCTCCAACACGACTCGCAGCGCGTCCGTCAACAGGTCGAACTCGGCGGGCGGGCGGACCGCCACCCGCAGGTGGTCGGTGGTCAACCCGGGGAAGGTGTCGCCGCGGCGCACCGCGATCCCCTTGTCCCGCAACGCTTCGCGCACCCGTTCCCCGTCCGGCACGCGGAGCAGCAGGAACGGCGCGGCCGGCGGGACCACCACGTGCGGGCGCACCAGGTCGTAGGCGTACCGGGTGTGCCCGGCGACCTCCAGCGCGGCGCGGGCGGCCGACTCCAGCGCGGCCGGCTCGCAGCACGCCGTCACCGCCTCCAGCACCAGCGAGCCGACGGGCCACTGCGGGCGGTGCCTGCCGAGCCGGGCCAGCAGGTCGGGCGCGCCGAGCGCGTAGCCCGCGCGCAACCCGGCGAGACCCCAGGTCTTGGTGAGGCTGCGCAGCACCAGCAGTCCGGGCAGGTCCAGGCCCGCCACCGACTCCGGCTCGCCGGGCACCGCGTCCATGAACGCCTCGTCCACCACCAGCACCCGGCCCGGTCGGGTCAGCGCGGCGACGACCTCGGCCGGGTGCAGCACGGACGTCGGGTTGGTCGGGTTGCCCAGCACCACCAGGTCGGCCTCGTCGGGCACCAGGTCGGGCGCCAGCCGGTAGTCGGGCGCGGGCAGCGGCACGTGGTGGACCGGCACGCCGGCGTCCCGCAGCGCCACCTCGGGCTCGGTGAACGACGGGTGCACCACCGCGGCGAGCCTCGGGCGCAGCGACGGCAGCAGCGCGAAGCCCTCGGCCGCGCCCGCCAGCACCAGGACCTCGTCGGGCCGCCTGCCGTGCCGGGCCGCGACGGTGCTCCGGGCGCGTTGATCGGCGGTGGCGGCGGGGTAGGCGCCCAGGGTGTCCAGCGCGGCGACGAGCCGGTCGCGCAACCAGGGCGGCGGTGCCGGCACCCGCACGTTCACCGCGAAGTCGGCGAGGCCGGGCGCGGCGTCCACGTCGCCGTGGTGGCGCAGGAGGTCGCGGTGCGGATCCGGGCTGGTCATCGCGGCGAGTCTAGGCGATCGGAGGAGCGCCCCCGGTCGCGGTGGGCGGTCCCTACAGGACCGACGCGGCCACCGCGAGGAACACCACGAGCAGCGCCGCCACGAGGTGCCAGGGCAACGGCGCGCGGGATTGTCGCGCGGTAGCCGGGAACAGTGGCTCGGTCACATCGCCCTCCCCCGAATTGCATTACAGCTATTTCTTCGCTTTCGTCCGTTCGAGCGTTACCCCTGGTCCGACTCGTCACGGCGGCGGAGGGTGTCATTGACAGCGAGTAGCAATTCCGCGCGTTCGAGGCGTTCTTTCTCCCTCTTTCGACTATTCCGCACCAGTGCGGAGACGTCCTGCGCGCGATAGCCGACCGCCTCGGTGTGGAAGCCGTCCTCGTACCACCACCACGTCCGCGGCCCCAGCCGCGCGACCCGCACCGGCTCCTCGCGGCGGCGCTCGGCCAACTCCCGGAACCCGGTCACCGGCGTCGGCGGGCAGCCCGTGCCGAGGAAGAACGCGCGACGGCCGAACAGCGGGCCGCGGTCGTGCAGGAAGCCCGCGTTGGGATCGGCGCGCAACTCCGACGTCGCCGCGCCCGCGCCCGCGGCGGCGAACGACGGTGTCGGCGGACTTCCGACGCGCAGCAGCGAGAAACCGGCGAGCGCGGCCACCACGGCCACCGCGAACCACACCAACGACACCGAAGACCCCCACGAACGTCCGGGTCAGAGCCGGCAGACTCCCCCGCCGTGACCCTGCACGTGTCGTTCGTCTGCACCGGCAACATCTGCCGCTCCCCGGTGGCGGCGATCATATTCCGCGAGCACCTCCGGCGGGCGGTACCGGGTGACCTCGTGACCGTGACCAGTGCCGGCACCGACGGCTGGCACGTCGGCGACCAGGCCGACCCGAGGTCGCGGAAGTCGTTGGCGGACAACGGTTATCCGACCGAGCACACGGCCGCCCAGGTGGCCGACGAGCACCTGTCCGCCGACCTGCTGGTGGCGCTGGACTCCGGGCACGCCCGCGCGCTGCGCCGGCTGGTGGCCGACCCGGACCGGGTGCGACTGCTGCGGTCGTTCGACCCGGACGCCGACGGCGTCGACGTGCCCGACCCGTACTACGGCGGGGCGAGCGGGTTCGCCGAGGTGGTCGTGATGGTCGAGGCCGCCGTGCCGGGGCTGCTCGACTGGGTGCGCGAGCGGCTGTGACACCGCGGTCGGTGGCGCTCGCGCTGACCGGGGTGGCCGCCGCGACGACCCGGCCGCTGGGCGGCGAGGTGCACGAGGTCGGGTTGGCCGACGGCGACGTGGTCGTGGTGAAGCGGCACCCGGACGCGGCCGGCGCGGCGGCCGAGGCGGCCGGGTTGGCGTGGTTGGCGGTACCGGGCGGGCCGCCGGTGCCGCGGGTGCGCGGGACGTCCGGGCGGTGGCTGGGCGTCGACCGGGTTCCGGTGGGCCGGCCGACGGTCGAGGCGGCCGAGGAGTTCGGGCGGGCGTTGGCCGTGCTGCACCTCGCGGGCGCGGAGGCGTTCGGCGTGCCGCCGCCCGGCGGGCCGGTGGAGGCGACGATCGGCGCGGCCCCGATGCGCAACGTCGCGGCGGACTCGTGGGCGCCGTGGTTCCTGGAGCACCGGATCGCCCCCTACACGCGGTCGGCCGTGGACGCCGGCGTGTTGACGAGCGCCGAGGCGGCGCTGGTGGAGCGGGTCGAGGTGGCGGCGCCCGAGGAGCCGCCCGCCCGGCTGCACGGCGACCTGTGGCGGGGCAACGTGCTGTGGGGGACCCGCGCGTGGCTGATCGACCCGGCCGCGCACGGCGGGCACCGGGAGACCGACCTGGCGATGCTCGCGCTGTTCGGGTGCCCGCATCTCGATCGGGTGATGGGCGGCTACGCCGACGTGGCGCCGCTCGGTGCCGGGTGGCGCGCGCGGGCGCCGTTGCACCGGCTGTTCCCGCTGCTCGTGCACGCCGTGCTGTTCGGGCGGGGTTACGCGGAGCAGGCACTGGAGGCCGTGCGGGCGCTGCCATGATGGCCGCATGGGGATCCACGCGTTCGACCGCGACGACTGGCGCTGGCTGAACGAGCCGTCCCGGTGGGCGGTGGCGGGCGGGCTGACCGTGACGACCGACCCGGACACCGACTTCTGGCGCACGACGCACTACGGGTTCGTGCGGGACAGCGGGCACGTGCTCGGCGTGCCGGTGGTGGGCGACTTCTCGCTGGAGGCGTCGTTCGGGGCGGACTACGCGGCCCAGTACGACCAGGCCGGGATCGTGCTGCGGGCCGACGAGCGGAACTGGATCAAGTCCGGTGTCGAGCTGGTGGACGACGAGTACCAGGTCAGCGCGGTCGTGACGCGCGAGGTGTCGGACTGGTCGGTGGTCGCGGCCGGCCGCGCGGAGCGGGTGACGATCGCGGCGGCGCGCGAGGGTGACACGGTGACCATCCGCTACGGCCTGGGCGAGGCCTCGGCGACCACCATGCTGCGCCTGGCGTACTTCCCGCCCGAGGCGCCGGTGTTCGCGGGTGTGATGGCGGCCGCACCGACGGGGCCCGGTTTCACCGCGCGGTTCGACCGGGTGCGGGTCACAACGGCGTAGGGCTTACCGTGGTCGGGTGCGGTTGAGGTTCCTGTTGCGACCCGGGTGGCTGGCGTTGACGTTGGCCGTGTGGGTGTTCGCGGGCGCCTGCTACGCGCTGCTCGCGCCCTGGCAGTTCGGGCGGGACGACGAGCGGTCGGCGCAGAACAACGCCGTTCTCACGTCGCAGCGCACCGAGGCCGTGCCGGTGACGTCGGTGCTGGGTCGGCCGAACTCGGAGATCGAGTGGCACCGGGTGACGATGACCGGGCGGTACCTGCCCGCGGGTCAGGCCGTCGCCCGGCTGCGGACCGTGCAGGGCGAGGCGGCGTTCGAGGTCCTGACGCCGTTCGCGCTGGCGGGCGGGCCGGTCGTGCTGGTGGACCGGGGGTACGTCCGGCCGGTGAACGGCATCAAGGTGCCGGCGCTGAAACCGGTGCCGGAGACCGAGGTGACCCTGACCGCGTGGGTCCGCGCCGGTGAGCTGGACAACCGCGACGCGTTCGAGCAGGACGGCCATCGCCAGGTGTACGCGATCAACTCGGCGGTGGTGGGCCGCGCGGCGAACCTGGACATCCGCCCGGGCTACTTCCAGTTGACCGACGGCTCACCGGGAGTGGAGGAATCCCTCCCCCTGCCCATCCTGGAAGCCGGCCCGTTCTTCTCCTACGCCCTCCAGTGGATCGCCTTCGGCACGATGGCCTTGGCGGGTTGGCTCTACTTCACCATCCGGGAAGCCCGCCCCGGCGGAGCCCTGACCACCGATCCCCGCCCCACGAAGCGCAAGTCGGTGGCCGAACTCCTCGCCGAGGACGACCACCACCCCGCCCCACCGGTCCACACCTGAGCCGGTCCCGCGGGACCTCGCGCTCCCGGCACCTCTGTATCCCGGCACCTCCCGCTCCCACCCCTCGCGGTCTCACCGCCTCACACGCGAGGCCTAGCGGTTGTCCGATCGCCGGATTGTTGAACAACAGAACCACTCAACAACGACATGGGGCACACCCAGGATTGTCGAACAACAACATCGTTCAACAATCGAACAACCCACCTGAAGTCCACCCAAACCCACCAGCCGCGCCCCGCCCAGCCCCAACCCCCAACCCACCGACCGCGTCGCCCAGCCCAGCCCCAAGCCCCCGCCCAGCCCAGCCCCAACCCGCAGCCCTAGTCCCAGGCCAAGCCCCAAGCCCCCGCCCAGCCCAGGGCCTTGCCCTGCTCAAGCCCCCGCCCTAGCCCGACCCAAGCCCCCACCCCGCCCAACCCCGCCCAGCCCAGCCCAACCCAGGCCAACCCAACCCAGGCCAACCCAGGCCAGGCCAGGTCAGGTCAGGTCAGGTCAGGTCAGGTCCGAGCCTCGCCCGACTCAAGCCCCAAGCCACAAGCCCCGGCTCCCGACCCGAGCCCTGCTCTGCCCTGGCCCAAGCCCCGGGCCAAACGCCGACCCTCGCCCGGCTCAGGCCCCAAGCCCCGACCCTCGCCCGGCTCAGGTCCCAAGCCCTGGCCCTCGCCCGACTCAAGGCCCAAGCCCCAAGTCCCGCCCTAGCCCCGGCCAAGTCCCAGTCTCAGCCCAGCCCCAGCCTCAGTCCCCGGCCCCGGCCCCGGCCCCGGCCTCAGTCCAGTCCCGGCCCAGTCCCGGCCTCAGTCCCGGCCCCAGCCTCAGTCTCGACCCCGACCCCGACCCCGGCCTGGGCCTGGGCCTGGGATCGTTGGCGCCGAGGATTGTGTGGTTGTTGAACAACCGGACGATTGAGCGATTGGACAGCTCGGCATGGTGGCCTGAGGGTGTCTCGCGCGGGCCGGATCATCGTAGGTGCCGAGGATTGTGGGATTGTTGAACAATTCGGCAACTCTACGATCCGGCGATTCTATGATTCTACGAGTTAGCGCTGCCTCGAAGTCGCGCCGGCGCGACGGGAACGGGACGGGGAACCGGAGCGGGGGCGGAAGAGGGCCAGGGCGGCGGTCAGGGCGGCGGCGGTGCCGCCTACCACTCGGGAGAGTTCCACCGCCCTCGTCACGTGGCCGGCGTCCGGGTTGCGGCCGTGGCCCAGGACGGGGCGGTCTTCGGCGCCGTGGGAGTAGACCGTGCGGCCGCCCAGGCGGATTTCCAGGGCTCCGGCGAAGGCCGCCTCCACCTGGCCCGCGTTCGGGCTGGGGTGGGCGTTCGCGTCACGGCGCCACGTCGTCCACGCCTCGCTCGCCGACCCGCCGACCACCGGCGCGCCCGCGGTCGTCAACAACGCCGCCAGCCGCGACGGCACCAGGTTGGCCGCGTCGTCCAGACGGGCCGCGGCCCACCCGAACCTCCGGTACCGCGCGTTCCGGTGCCCGACCATCGCGTCCAACGTGTTCGCCGCCCGGTACCCCAGCAACCCGGGCACCCCGGCCACCGCGCCCCAGAACAACGGCGCCACCACGGCGTCCGACGTGTTCTCCGCCACCGACTCCACGGTCGCCTTGGCCAACCCGAGGGTGTCGAGCTTCGCGGGCTCCCGGCCGCACAGGTTGGGCAACCGCCGCCGCGCCGCCTCGATGTCGCCGCCGTCCAGCTCGCGCCCCATCGACGTGCCCTCGTCGGCCAGCGACGACCCGCCGAGCACGACCCACGTCGCGACCGCCGTCGTCAGCGCCTCCAGCACCCGGGACCGCCGCGACACCCGCTCGACCGCCACCCCGGCGAGCACCGTGCCACCGACCAGCACGGCCGTGTGCACCGCCCCGGACACCTGGTGATCGCGGTAGACCCGCCGTTCCAACGCCGCCGCCGCCCGGCCGAATCCCGCTACCGGGTGAAACCTCTTCGGGTCGCCGAGCACCGCGTCCGCGGCCACGCCCAGCACCAACCCCACCGCGCGTCCCACGCTCACACCGGCACGGTAGCCCGCGCCCGGAGGCACCCCGCACTAGGGTGGCCCACCGTGGAACCAGCCCGCCTGAAGCTCTACGCCTACCTGGACGCGCGCGACCACCAGCGCACCTACCTGGCGATCATGCGGTTGTTCACGTCCACCCTGCTGGCGGACCTGTCGGCGGGCGAGGTGGCGGGCGCGCTCGCGGGCGCCGAGCGCGAGGGCCGGGTCGACCAGGGCGAGTCGCGCATCGAGAACGTGATCAACCGGCTCCGCCAACTGGTCGAGTGGGGCAACCTGGTGCAGGGCAGGCGCGAGGTGGTCGCGTCCAGCATCGCCGAGTTCCAGCACGGCAGCGTGCGCTACCAGGTGAGCAAGCTGGCCGTCCGGGTGCAGCGCGACGTGGACGAACTGCTGCGCGTCCCCGAGGGCGCGCGCGAGGTGTCCCGCGAACTCCTGCCCGCCGTGCAACGGGGTTTGGGTCAACTGGGCCAGTCGCTCTCGGCGGCGCTGGTCGGCGGTGGTCGGCGGCCGCGCGAGGTGCTGGCCGAGCAGGTCACCACGGTGTTCCTCCAGCACGCCGAACTGGCCGCGACGGTCCGCGACTTCTACGCCTACCTGGGCCAGGTCGTGACCCGGCACCACCTCGCGCCGGACGAGATCGCCGGGTTCCGCAACCTGCTGGTCGAGTACATCCAGATGGTCGTGGAGGACGTGCTGCGGCACACGCCCGCGATCGCCGACGCGCTCTCGAAGCTCACCTCCGCCCGCGCCGAACTCCTCGGCCTGCTGGGCCGCGCGGACCTGGGCGACCGGGTGGAGCGCGCCCGCGGTCGTTCGGCGGAGGACTGGCGGGAGCTGACCGACTGGTTCGTCGACCGACCGGGCCGGCCGAGCCAGGTCACCGCGCTGCGCGACGCCACGGCCCGCGCGATCGGCTCGCTGCTGGCGGGCGTGAAACGCGCGACCTCGGGCGGCGGCCTGCTCCCGGGCCGACGCGCCGAATTGCTGAAACTGGCCTCCTGGTTGGACTCCGCGACCCGCGGCGACGCGCACACCCTGTACGCGGCGGCGTTCGGGCTGCACCCGTCGCGGCACCTCTCGCCCGCGCCCGAGCACGACAGCGACAACGAGCGCACCCCGTGGCGGGACGGCCCGGTGGTCGACGTGCAGGTCAGCGTGCGCGGTCGCGGCGACCGGGGCGCCCGCGCCCGCACGTCGCGGATCCTGGACGACCCGATGACCGAGCAATCGCTGCTGGCGCAGGCACGGGAGGCCGACGAGCGCCGGGCCGCGTCGGTCGCGGAACTCGCCGCGGCGGCACCGAACCTGGACACCACCACGCTGTCCGGCGAGGCGCTCGGCGTGCTGTGCGAACTGCTCACCCTCGCCATGGCGCAACGCGACGGCACGCGGGACCCGGGTTCGGCGACGGACCCGGTGCGCGGCCTGCGGGTCACCGTCGAGCACTCGGCGGGCAGGCACACCCGGATCACCTCCGCCGCGGGCACGTTGACCCTGCACGACTCGACGCTGGTGCTCGACTGATGCCGGTGGAGGACCTGTCCGAGATCGACGCGCAGAACGTGGTCCGCTGCGCGCGCACCCTGCTGCGCCGCCCGTTGCTGCGCTCCGACGGCCCGGACGGCGAACTGCTGACCCTGGTCTACCGGCACCGCGCCGCGCTCCAGGACCTGTTCGCCCGGCTGCTCGGCTACCGGCTCGTGGTGGAGCGGCGCTACGCCCGGCTGTACAAGTCGGGTCCGGGCCACGACGACTCGCGCGGCGCGAACGCGTTGTCCCCCAGGGGTTACGCCTACCTGGCGCTGACCCTGGCGGTGCTCACCGGGGTGGGCAGGCAGGTCCTGCTGTCCCGGCTGGTCGCGGACATCCGGTCGGCCGCGGCGGAGGCGGGCGTGCCGGTCGTGGACGACATGACCGATCGCCGCGCGCTGACCGCCGCGCTGCGCCACCTGGTGGGTCTGGGCGTGCTGCACGAGACCGAGGGTTCGGTGGACGTGCAGGCGGAGGCGCTGATCACGTTCGACACCGACCTGCTCGGCCACCTGCTCGCGGGTCCGGTGGCCGAGGCGACGAGCCCGGAGCACCTGGTGGCGCTGGCCGCCCGGCCGGGTCCGCGCGGGGTGGAGCACGCGGTGCGCCGACTGCTGGTGGAGAACCCGGTGGTGCGGTACGCGGACCTGCCGCCGGACCAGGCGGAGTGGTTGCGGCGCAACCAGCGCAGGGAGTCCGCGCTGCTGGAGTCGTCGTTCGGGCTGCGCACGGAGTGCCGGCTCGAGGGCGTGCTGGCGTCCGACCCCGAGGACTACCTGACCGACCTGTACTTCCCCGGCACGTCGACGGTGGCGCGGATCGCGCTGCTGGCGCTGCCGGAACTGCTGTCCGGCGAGCCGGACGCGGACGGACTGCACCCGGTGGCGCGCGAGGCGCTGCTCGCCGAGTGCGAACGGCTGGTGCTCGACCACCCGACGGCGTGGTCGAGGCAGTTCACCGACGACCGGGACCGGTTGGCCGACGAGGTGCTGGAGCTGTTGCGCCGCATGGGACTCGCGGTGTCCACAGCGGACGGTTGGCGGCTCGCGCCGACCGCGCACCGCTGGTGCCCGGAACCGGACGGCGTGCCCGAGCGCGAGGCGGACCGACCCGAACCCGCGCCCGAGCCGCCGAGCTGGTCGCTTTTCGACGAGGAGAACGCGTGAACAGGTGGCGGTTGCACCGCGGCGGCATCGTCAACGTCTGGCAGTACACTGAGCAGGAGTTCGACTTCTCGGGCGGCCGCGCGATCTTCCAGGGCACCAACGGGTCCGGCAAGTCGCGCACCCTGGAACTGCTGCTGCCGCTGTGCCTGGACGGCGACCTGCGGCAGGTCGGCTCCAAGGGTTTCGACACGGTGAGCCTGCGCCGGCTGATGCTGGACGACTACGACGGCGGCCCCAACCGGATCGGCTACGCGTGGGTCGAACTCACCAGGGGCGACGACGAGTTCCTGACCTGCGGTCTGGGCGTGAAGGCGTCCAAGACCTCGCAGGCGATCACCGACTCGTGGCGTTTCGTCACTCCGGAACGGGTCGGCCACGACTTCTTCCTGGTGGGCGCCGAGCGCACGCCGCTCGGCCCGACCCAGCTGCGCGACCTGATCGGCGCGGACTGCGTGCTCGAGGAAGCCGCGTTCCGGGCCAGGATCGCCGAGACCGTCTACGGCGTGCCGGCCACCCGGTACGGCGACCTGCTGCACCTCCAGCGCACGCTGCGCAACCCGGACGTCGGCCTGAAGGTGTTGGAGGGCCAGCTGGAGCAGATCCTGTCCGACGCGCTGCCGCCGCTGGACCCGGCGATGGTCGAGCAGCTCGCGACCTCGTTCGACGACCTGGAGTCGATCCGGGAGAACATCACCCGGCTGTCCGCCGCCGACGTGGCGCTGGGCACGTTCCTCAGGACGTACTCGGACTACGCCCTCGGTGGTCTGCGCACGGCCGCGGACAAGCTGACCGCGGCCGAGGAGGCCGTGCGCAAGCTGGAACGCGCGTCGACCAGGCTCCGGGTGTCGCTGGACGAGGCCGGGGCCGAGCGCTCCGCCGCCGAGTCCGCGCTGGAGGCGTTGGAGAACGGCGAGCAGCAGGCCGAGGACACCATCGGCGCGCTCAAGGAGCTGCCCGCGTTCCGCGACCTCCAGGACCTGCAAACCCGCGAGAAGCTGGTGCAGGAGAAGCGTTCCTCGGCACTCGCGGCGCTGGACGCGGCGAGCAGGCAGCGCCTCCAGGAGGACGGCGCGGTGGACGGCGTCCTACGCCTGCTCCGCCGGTTCGCCGACGATCTGGCCACCGCCGAGGACCTGGTGGAACCGCTGCGCCACCACCTGCGCACCGCGGGCCTGGACCCGAACCTCGCGCCGGAGATCCCTCGACTGTCCACTGTGGACGCCTCCACCCGCACGGACCCGGTGCGCGCCAAACCGGATCCCGAGGCCGACCCCCTGCCGATCGAACGCCGGGTGCCTCCGCCCCCGCCCGAGCCGGACCTCGCGCCCGTCGTCGCCCGAACCGCCGAGATCGCCTCCACCGCGCGCCGACGCGGCGCCCTGGCGCTCGCCCTCGGCGACCAGGCGACCGCCCTGGACGAGGCCGCCCGCCGCGTGGACGCGCTCCGCCAAACCGCCCAGGACGCCCGCCACACGGCCACCGAGGCGGTGGCCCGGCGCGAGCAGGAGGCCACCGAGCTGGCCGAGGTGACCCTGACGTGGCTGGACGAGGTGCGCGCGTGGCGCGCCCAGGGTCCGCCGGCGGACACCGAGTTCGCCCTGCCACCGGCGATCGAGCCGACCGGCGCCCGAGCCCTGGCCACCGCGGCCCGCCAGTGGATCGCGCCCCACGTGGCCCGGGCCCGCGAAGCCGCCCACACCGCCGCCGCCCGCCGCGACGACCTGCACGCCACCATCGACACCCTCGACGCCGAACTGGCCACCCTCCGCGCCGGCACCTCCCAGGCACCCGACCGCGGCCGGTTCACCGCGGCGGACCGCGACCCGGCCACCGGCGCCCCGTTCTACCGCCTGGTCGACTTCCGGTCCACAGTGGACGAACAGACCCGCGCGAACGTCGAAGCGGCCCTGGAGGCCTCCGGCGTCCTCGACGCCTGGGTGGGTCACACCGAGTCCGACGACGTCCTCGCGACCCCGCTCGCCCCGGTGACCCCGTCCCTGGACTCGATCCTGACCCCGGCCGTGGAACCGGGCTCACCGGTGTCCCCGGACCTGGTGGCCCGCCTGCTCTCCTCGATCTCCCTGGCGGACACCGACACCCCGGCCGCCGCCTCGATCGGCGTCACCGGGAGCTCGGGCGGGTGGCGATCCGGCGTCCTGACCGGCCGGTGGCACAAGGCCAGGGCGGAGTTCATCGGCGCGGGCGCCCGTGAATCGGCCAGGCGACGCCGCATCGCCGAGCTGGAGGACGACCTGGCCCGCCGGCGGACCGAGGCGGGCACCGCCGAGTCCGACCTGGCCGCCGCGCACGGCGTGGTCGACCGGTGGGAGTCCCACCTCCTGCGCTTCCCGCCGGATCGCGACCTGGTGGCCCGCCAGGGTCGCCTCCAGGCCGCCCAGGAAGCCGCGGACCGGCTGACCCGCCGCGCCGAGGACCTCCGCGCCGAGGTGGACACCGCCCGGACCCGCTCCGACGCGAGCCGCGCCGAGGTGGTCCGGCACGCCGCGGAAGCCGACCTCCCGGACACCTCGGAGGGCCTGCGCCAGGCCAGGGAGTCCGCCGCCGAGGCCCAGCGCACCGCCGACCGCCTGGGCGACGTCCTGCGCCGCCAGTGCGCGGGCACCCTCGCCGACCTGACCGACGCCACCCACCGCCACCACTCGGCCGTCGAGGACCGCGTGGCGGCGGAGGCCGACGCCGAGGCCCGCTGCGTCGACTACGCCTCCCAGGCCGCGACCCTGGCCGAACTGACCGACGCGATCGGCGGCGAGGCCAAGGAGATCGCCACCCAGCTGGCCGACCTCGAGCGCTCCCGCCAGGACATGCGCACCGAGCTGAAAGCCGTCCGCGAACGCGTCGCCGCGGCCCGCGAGGAAGCCGCGACCCTCAACGCCCGCCTGGAGAACGCCGCGGACCAGCTCCGGGAGGCGCAGGACACCGCGAGCCGAACCCTGGCCCGGTTCACGGAGGCCGTGCACGCGCCGGGCGTCCTGGCCGCGGCCCTCCCCGACACCGACCCGACCGTCGAGGAGGTCCGCGCCGTTCTGTCCACATCGGACCGACGCGCCGCCACCGAACCCACCGTGATCACCCGCCTGCAAGCCCTGCAAACGGCGTTGGCCGGCAGCCACGACATCGCCGCCGAACAGCACGCGGGTCTGCTGACCGTCACGGTGACCGGCGAGGAGGGCGCCCGCCCGGTGGCCGTGGCGGCGAAGCGGGTGACCGCGAGGTTGACCGAACAGCGGGGTTTCCTGGACGAGCGCTACCAGGGCATCTTCGCCGACTACCTGATCCGGGACCTGGCCGAGTGGCTCCGCGGCCAGATCGCGGTGGCCGAGGACCTGTGCAAGCGCATGAACGACGTGCTGGGCCGGGCGAGGTCGAGCCAGGGCGTCCACGTGAAGCTGTCCTGGAAACCCACCGCGGCCCTGGACGAACCCACCCGGGACGCCCTGGCCCTGGTCCGCCTCCCCTACGCCGACCGCACCCCGGACCAGGACACCACCCTGCGCCGCGTGTTCACCGAGCGCATCGAGTCCGAACGGGACTCCCACACCGGCGGCTACGCCGAGATCCTGGGCCGGGCCCTGGACTACCGGACCTGGCACCAGTTCACCGTCACGGTGGCCGACACCGGCCCCGACAACGCGCCCCGGGAACGCCGGCTGCGCCAACTGTCGTCCGGCGAGACCCGGCTGATCTCCTACGTGACCCTGTTCGCGGCGGCGGCGTCGTTCTACGACGCGGTGAGCGACGACTTCTCGCCGCTGCGCCTGGTCCTGCTGGACGAGGCCTTCGAACGCCTGGACGACCCCACGATCGCCAGGATGCTGGGACTCCTGGTGGACCTGGACATGGACTGGGTGATCACCTGGCCGAGCGGCTGGGGGGTGTCGGACAGGATCCCGAAGATGCACATCTACGACGTCCTGCGCCCCAAGAACGGTCGAGGGGTGGCCTGCACCAAGACGACCTGGGACGGCGCGACCCTGGACCGGGTGGACCCGTAGGCCCGACGCCTCAGGTGGCGAAGCGCCGAGCGTCCCACTTCCCGTGGGCCTCGAGCAGCTTCCGCCCGACCCGCCTGAGATCGGCCACGTCCCGGTCGGTGAGCACGGTCGTGAAGCCCTCCTCCACGGCCGCCCGGTAGGCGGGTCCGGTGATCCCCTCGAGCACCGCGACCCCCTCCTGGGTCAACTCGGCGAACACCACCCGCCGATTCTCCGGTGGCTGGTACCGCCGCACCCACCCGCGAGCCACCAACCGCTCCACCAGCCGGGTCACCCCGGACGGCGTCACGGCCAACAACTCGGCCAACTCGGACATCGGCAGCCGCCCGTTCATGTCGATCCGGTACAGCGCCTCGTGCTCGGGCAGCGAACAGCCGACGGCCTCCATCCGCGCCCCCATGGCGACCCGCACCGCGTCCACGCCCTGCTGCACGTACAGCCACGCCAACAACGCGTCACTCGCCGGGTACCGGTCCACCCCACCAGTCTACAACGAACTTGACAACAGAACATTTCCACAGTCAACCTTTGCCCATGGAACTGACTTTGGTCACCGGCGCCACCGGCGCACAGGGTGGCGCGGTGGCGAACCTCCTCCTGGACCGCGGCCACCCCGTCCGAGCCCTCACCAGAACCCCGGACAGCCCGGCCGCCCAAGCCCTCCGAGCCCGCGGCGCCCACCTGGCGCAGGCCGACTACGACAACCCGGAAAGCCTCCGCCGAGCACTGGACGGCGTCGCCAACGTCTTCGCCGTCACCACCCCGTTCGGCCCGAACACCAACCCCGCCAAGGAAACCCGTCAGGGCATCGCCCTGGTCGACGCGGCCGGGGACACCGACCACCTCGTCTTCACCTCGGCCTGCAACGCGAACCGCTCCACCGGCATCCCCCACTTCGACAGCAAACAGCGCGTCGAGGAACACCTGGCCGCGACCGGCCGGAGCCACACCGTCCTCGCGCCGGCCGCGTTCATCGACGACAAGTTCGGCGAGTGGTCGCTACAGGGCCTGCGCGACGGCGTCCTGGCCCTGCCCCTGCCCGGCGACACACCCCTGCACCTCATCGCGGTCCGGGACATCGCGAAGATCGCCGTCCACGCCCTGGAGCACCGCCCGCGAACCCGCCTGGACCTGGCCTCCCAAGCCCTGACCCCGAACGAGATGGCCGAGGCCCTGACCACCGCGACCGGCCGCCCGATCCGCCACCACCAACCCCCGACGGAGCAGGTGGAACGCCACTCGACCGACCTGGCCGCGATGTTCCGCTACTTCACCGAACCGGGCACCGACGTCGACACCGCCGCCCTGCGCGCGGCGTACCCCGACATCACCTGGCACACCTACGAAGACCACGTGCGAACCCTGCCGTGGCCCGAACTCCTGCACCCGACCCGCTAGTCCGCGGCCGCCCAGGACTCGATCATCCGGTAGGCGATCGAGGCGCCCGAGGCCAACTTCAGGTCCTCGACGCTCCCCGGCGAGGCCAACGCCCGCCGGACCTCGGCCCGGGTGACCCACTTGGCCGCCGCGATCTCCCCGTCGGCGGGCCGCAACGGCTCGTCCGGATCCCCGACCGCCTCGAACCCCACCATCAACGACCGGGGGAACGGCCAGGGCTGGCTGCCGAGGTACCGGACGTCCCGCACGGTCACCCCGACCTCCTCCAGCACCTCCCGGGCGACGCAGGCCTCCAACGACTCACCGGCCTCGACGAACCCGGCCAGCACCGAGTACCGCCCCTCCGGCCACCCGGTGCCCCGGGCCAGCAACATCCGGTCGCCACCGTCGTGCACCAGGCAGATCACCGCGGCGTCGGTGCGCGGGTACTCCTCGCGCCCGCACCGATCGCACACCCGGGTCCACCCGGCCTTCACCGCCTGCTGCCCACCACCGCACCGGGCGCAGAACCTCGCCGACCGGTGCCAGTGGAACAGCGCGACGGCCGTGGTGAACAACCCGGCGCCGGTGGCGTCCAGGAAGGCGCCGCAGGACCGCAGGTCCAACCACTGCGGCTCCTCGGTGGGATCGGGCCGCTCCCACACCCGCGCGTCGGGCGTGGCGTCCGCGGTCTCGTCCTCGGCCAGCGGCACACCCCAGTAGGCGACGCCGTCCTGCTCGCCCAGCAGCACGGCGTCGCCGGGAGGGACGGCCCCGAAGTCCGAGGCCTCCCGCTCCACCACGCGACTCCCGCGCTCGGCCACGAGCGTCCGCCCGAACCGGTCGACCACGATCACCCGGGCCTTGGCCCAACTCCGCGCCAACCGCTCGAGGTCACCGCGCAGCGGCTCCTGCCGGTCGACCGTGAACCGCGACAACGCCGGCAGCGCGACCAGGTCGAAGCTCACGGCAGCGCGACCCCGCCCAGGGCGCCCAAGCGGGCCGACAGCACCTCGGCGTCGCCGACGACGACCCCGGTGAACGCGCTGGGCGCGAAGAACTCCAGCGCCACCTCGGACACCTGCTCCACCGTCACGCCCGCCAACCGCTCCGGGTGCCCGGCGAACCAGTCGATGCCCAGCCCCAACCCGGCCAGGTTCACCAGGAACGACGCCAACCCGCCCTGCGACGACGTCGCGGTGAGCAGCGACCCGATGGCGTACCGCCGGGCCGTGTCGACCTCGGCTTCGGTCGGCGCGACCAGGCTCAACCGGCCCAGCTCGTACCGGGTCTCCAGCAGCGCCGCCGCCGTGACCTCGCTCGCCGTGTCCGCGTCCACCAGCAGCGCCGCGCCACCGGGCGTGAACTCCGGGTGCGACCGCGCGCTGTAGGTGTAGCCCTTGTCCTCGCGGATGTTCTCGACCAACCGCGACGAGAAGAACCCGCCGAAGATCAGGTTCGCGACCTGCAACGCCGGGTACCGCGGGTCGGTGCGCTCCAGCCCGCGACCGGCCAGCCGGATCTGCGACTGCACCGCGCCGGGCCGGTTCACCAGCAGCAGGTCGCCACCGCGCACGGCGGGCAACGGCCGCAGCGCGACCGCCTCGCCGGCACCGACCCACGTCTCCAGCGCCGCGCCGACCGCGGCCACCGCGGCGTCCGGCTCCAGATCGCCCACCAGCACCAGCACGGACCCGCGCGGCAGCACCGCGCGGGCGTGCAGGTCCGCCACGTCGTCGCGCCCGACCGCCGCGACCTCGTCCGCCTCGGGCATCTCCTTGGCGTACGGGTGGTCGCCGTACAGGTGGTCCTGCAACGCCTCGCGCGCGATCACGTTCGGCTGCGACCGGGCCAGCCGGATCCGCTCGACCAGCCGGGCGCGCTCGCGCTCGACCTCGTCGGCCGGGTACACCGCGCCGGTCAGCACGTCCCGCAGCACGTCGAGCAGCGTGTCCAGCCCGGACACCAGCGCGTTGCCGGAGAACGCCAACCGCTCCGGGTCCACCACCGCGTCCAGCTCGCCGCCGACCAGCGCCAGCTCGGTGTCGATCGCCACCCGGTCGCGCGCGGCCGTGCCGGTCAGCACGGTGCTCGCGAGCACCTCGGACCGGGCCGCGTGCGCGGAGCCGACGCTCGTGTCGGCCGGGTCCGCGAACGGCACCCGCAGGCGCAGCTCGACCAGCGGCACCGACGAGCGGCGCACCGCGATCACCCGCAACCCGTTGGGCAGCACGGTGTCCACACTGGACAGATCGGCGGCGGCCCTCTGCTCGCCGAGTTCCGGCAGCGGGCGCGGCCCTTGTTCGGTGCGACCGATCTCCTCGGCGCTCCGGTGCGACGTCGGGGCGCTCACTCGGTACCTCCGTTGGCGGGCTTGAGGATCAGGACGGCGCGCGAGTCGGCCCGCAGCGCCTTGGCCGCCGCGGCGACCTCGTCGGTGGTGATCGCGGCCAGCTTGCCGGGCAGCTCGTAGAGCAGCTCGGCGCGGCCGTAGAGCAGCTCGGCCGAACCGAGGCCGAGGGTGCGGCTGGTCAGCCGGTCGTGCTCGCGGTGCATGGTCGACACCCAGCGCGCGGTGATCTTGGCCAGCTCCTGCGCCGTCGGACCGTCCTCGGCCAGCTTCAGCAGTTCCTCGTCCACCGCCGCGATCACCTGCTCCGCGGGCACCTCCGGCGGGTGGATCGCGGTGATGCTGAACGTGTCCGGGTCACGCGCCTCGAGCGGGCCGAACAGGCCGCAGCCCGCGCCCACGTCGACCACGATCGCGTCCCGGTGCACCAGCCGCTGCTGGAGCCGGGCGCCGTCGCCGTCGGTCAGCACGCCCGCGAGAACCAGGTACGCCAAGTAGGAGTCCACGTCGTCCACCGGGTCCGGGATCCGGTACCCCAGCGCGAGCGCGGGCATCGGCGCGTGCTGGTCGGTGTGCTCGGCGCGCCGCTCGCCCTTGGGCGCGTCCTCCGCGAACGACGGCCGCACCGCGACCGGCCGGGCGGGCACGTCGCCGAAGTGCTTCTCCACCAGCGCCTTCGCCCGCGGCACGTCGAGGTCGCCCGCCACCGTCAGCACCGCGTTGCCGGGCGCGTAGTAGGTGTCGAAGAACGCCGCGCAGTCCTCGACGGTCGCGTTCTCCAGGTCGGTGAAGTCGCCGTACCCGTTGTGCGCGTTGGGGAACGTCGTGAACAGCACCGGCGGGAGCAGGATCCACGGGAACCCGCCGTAAGGCCGGTTCAGCACGTTGAGCCGGATCTCCTCCTTCACCACGTCGATCTGGTTGCGGAGGTTCTCCTCGGTGATCTTGGGCGCGCGCATCCGGTCGGCTTCCAGGAACAGCGCGCGCTCCAGGGCCGCGCTCGGCAGCACCTGGTAGTAGTCCGTGTAGTCCGGGTGCGTCGACCCGTTGAACGTGCCGCCCGAGGACTGCACGATCCGGAAGTGGGCCAGCTTCTCGAGGCTCTCGCTGCCCTGGAACATCAGGTGTTCGAACAGGTGCGCGAAGCCCGTGCGGCCTTCGGGTTCGGAGCGGAACCCCACGTCGTAGTGCACGCTCACCCCTACGACCGGTGCGCTGGGATCGGGGGCGAGCACGACCCTCAGACCATTGGGGAGCGTGAACCTGTGCAGTTCCGGTAGCGCCATGGACGCAGCCTACGGGTTTGCGCCCGCACCCGGAGTGGAGGTCGCCCGGCTCGCCCGAAGGCGTTCACGCCTTGAGCGAACGCAGGTGCCCCGCCTGTGCCAACACGCCGTCCAGCGCGCCCAGGAACGCCGGGAACCGCTCCGCGAACCGCGCGAGGTCGGCCGACTCCTCGGCCGCGCCGTACCAGTACAGGCCCGACCCGCTGCCCGCGAACGCGCGCAGCCACCGGTCGGTCTCGCCCAGCACCACGGCGTAGGGCAGCGACCGGGAGAACACCATCTCGCGGTCGGCCTCCGGCACGTCCCGCGGCGTCGCGCCGACCAGGTAGCCCCGCAGGCCCCGCACGTGCTCCAGCAACGCGCTGCCCCGCCGGGTCCGCGCGGGCATCCAGCGCGCGCCCACCGCGATCGCCGCGCCCGCCACCACGACCACCAGCCCGAACAGCGCCGGACCGGCGGTGAGCGCGAACACCACCGTGCCCACCGCGCCGACCAGGCCGAGGCCGAGGCCCACCCACCAGAACAGGCTGCGCTCGGCGTCCGGACGGCGGGCGAACCAGTTCTTGGCCACCACGTCCGCGTACAGCTCGTCGCGCACCTTCGTCAGGTCGATCCGCCGGGACCGCAGCTCGGACAGCAGCACCGCGTCCACGCCCTCGGGCAGGAACGCGTCGTAGACCGCGCGCTCGTAGCCCGACAGCGACGGGTCGGCCGGGTTGCGCCGGACGAGCCGCCAGTCCAGCCCGCCGACCTCCTCGACCCACAGGTAGTTGCGCACCGCGAGGTCCACGACCGTCGCCGTCACGTCCACCACGTCGACGTGCTCGTCCACCACCGTGCCGACCTGGCCCGGCAGCACCCCGTCCGGCGAGGCGAACTGGACGTGCCCCGCCGCGTCGGGCACCAGCACGTGCACCGGCCCGACCTCGCCCGCCAGCGCCTTGGCGTCCCGGCCGCGCAGCGTCCACAGCAGCACCACGCCGCCCAGCAGGAACACCACCAGCACCACGAGCCCGACGGTGGTCGCCGGGGTCAGCGCGAACGCCGCCGCCAGCACCGAGGTCTCCTCGACCCGCGCGTTGGCCGGCGCGGCGCCGTTCTCCAGACCCACCGCGACGTCCACCCGGTCGCCCGCGGCGAGGTTGATCTGGGTCGCCCGCACGCCGCGGCCGTCGCCCAGCTCGGCCGTCGTGCACGGCCTCGACGTGCCCGGCTGACCCGCCAGGCAGTTCACCGACCTGGGCGGGTCGGGCGTGATCACCGACACCTTCACCTGGTCGAGCACGGTGTCCCAGCCGCTCGCGGGCTGCCAGCGCAGCTCCAGCGTGTCGCCGATCTTCGCCACCGCGCCGTCCACGACGTAGCCGACGGTGGACGTGCCGGCGTCCAGCGAGATGGCCAACTCCTCGCCGTTCGCGGTCGCGGTGCCCTTGCCGTCGACCTTGACGTCGGAAACCCCGAAGACGCGGTCGCGGGATTCCCCGACCGCGATGCGCAACGGAACCACCCGCCTGGCCGTCCTACCCTCGGGAACGGTGACCACCTCGGTGACCGAGAGCCTGCCGTCGCGCTCCAGCTTCAGCCGGACGTCGGCGCCCGCGGTGCCGGGCAGGTTCGCCGAGCTGCTCTCCTGCGCCACCGCCGGACCGGCGGTGAGGCAGAGAGCCGCCGCGGCGAGGACCACCGCTCCCCAGTTTTTCAACACGGCCGCGGAGGATAGCGGAGTTCGCCTAAGCTCCAGTGCTGATTCGGGCATCCGCGATTTGGGGGACCACCAGCGATGACGCAACCACCACCGCCGGGTGGCTGGCCGCCACCACGACCGGTCGGGCCTCCGCCCGTGCCCGCGCCGCTGAACCCCCAGCCGACCCGCCCGTACCCCGTCCCGCCGCCGCAACAACAGCCCCACCAGCAACCACCGCCACCACAGCCGCAGTACCCGCCGCAGCAGCGCCCGCAGGGTTTCCCACCGCCACCGCCCGGCTACCAGCAGCCCGGCTACCAGCAACAACCCCCGTTCCCCCCGCCCGCACCGCAGCCCGCGGCCCAGCCCGGCACCGGTCCCGGCGGCTTCCCCCAGCAGTGGCCGAGACCGCCCATGGCGCCGCCACCCGCCGCGCCACCCCAGCCGCCGCCGGCCCAGTGGTCGCCCCAGCCCGGGTGGCCGCCGCAGCAGCCCTACGCGCCGTACCCGCCGTTGCCGCGGAAGAAGAGCGGCGGTCCGCTGGTCGCGTTCCTGATCATCGGCGTGGTGGTGCTCGGCATCGCCGCGGTCGGGATTTTCGCGACCCGGACCAAGAACAAGAGCGTGGACGATTCCGCGTATTCCGGATATTCCACCTACACCTACTCGGCCCCGCCGACGACCGCCACGACGTCCGCCGGTCCCGGCACCAACACGTCCCCGTCGACCAGGACGTCGCCGACCACCACGACCAAGGCCGGGCCGAAGGCCGTGATCGCGTTGGGGGACAACCCGATCCACAGCAAGGACATCGGCGCGTTCGACCTGAAGAACGGCTGCGCCCTGCCCTCGATGGACTACTCGGTCGGCGGCCAGGAGACGTTCCTGCGCGCCGCGCTGCCGTGCATCGAGGAGATGTGGAAGCCGGCGTTCGCCAAGGCCAACCTGCCCTACCAGCCCGCGGAACTGGTCATGGTGACCTCGCAGATCACCAACTCGTGCGGCTCGATGGGTCCGGACCGGACCGCGATGTACTGCGAGGGCACGATCTACTGGACGCCGCTGCACTACGCGGGCGAAACCGGGTCGGCCAACCCGAACCACCCGGGCAAGTACCTGGGTCAGCTCGCGCACGAGTACGGCCACCACATCCAGTGGCTCTCCGGCATCCTCAAGGCCTCCGGCCAGGCCCAGTACGACAAGGGCGGCTGGGACACCCCCGCCGGGCTGGAGCTCAACCGGCGCAAGGAGTTGCAGGCCACGTGCTTCGGCGGCGAGTCGCTCGCCCCGCTGTCGCACGGCGCGGTGCCGATCGACGTGATCCAGGTCGCGATCACCGACGCGGGCAACCGGGGCGACTACCCGGTCTACCCGAACCGGGACCACGGCGCGCCCGAGAAGAACATGTCGTGGGTGCAACAAGGCTACAAGAACAACTCCACCGCGGCGTGCAACACTTGGACCGCCAGCGCGGCCGACGTCAGCTAGCGCCTTCTGGAGGATCGTGCACCCGCCCGAACAGCCCAGGAACAACCCGGCCGTGCTGACCGGAGTGTTCGCGGCGATCGTGTTGAGCGTCCTGGGTCTGGCCCTGGTGTCGCGCGTGGAGCCCTCGGACAAGGTGACGGGCCGCGCCGTCGCCGTTCCGGGCGGGCTGCCCGCGCCCGCCACCGCCGAACCGCAGCGCCCGCGCGCCGTGCACCGGCTGGCCGACCACCCGCTGCTGCTCGACGCCGGCACGCTGCCGCCGGTGCGGTGCGCGCTGCCGGAGTTCGGGCCGTCCGACGCCGAGCTGACCGCGTACTACCGGGCCGGCGTCGCGTGCCTGGACCTCGCGTGGCAGCCCCTGCTGGCCAAGGGCAACCTGCCGTTCGACCCGCCCGGACTCGACGCGTCGGCCACGCTGGGCGCGTCACCGTGCGGCGAGGCGCCGTCGCCGGACGAGGCGGTGGCGTTCTACTGCGGGCGCAACCGGACGATCTACATGCCGACGTCCCGGTTGCGGGACAACGGCGGCGGCGAGCGGCCCAGTTCGCACCTGGCCACGTTGGCGCACGAGTACGGGCACCACGTGCAGGCGTTGTCCGGCATGCTGCGCGCGGCCGACGGCAAGATCACCGACGCGGGCGAGAAGTCGCCCGCCGGGCTGGAGATGTCGCGGCGGATCGAGTTGCAGGCCAACTGCTTCGCCGGGTTGTTCCTGGCCGCGGCGACCGACTCGCTCGGGTGGGACCTCGCGTCGCAGGCGGCGGACGACTTCCAGTACGCGGTGGAGGAACCGCCGGAGCGCAACGGGCACGGCAACCCGGTGAACCAGGCGCGGTGGGCGTCGAACGGGTTCGACGGCGGCACCACGGCGTCGTGCAACACCTACGCGGCGTCGGCGGAGGACGTGGCCTGAGGTCGGGGGCGGAGGCGGTGGGCGAGGAAGCCGCCCGCGACGCCCGAGAGGCCCAGCAGCGCCACCCAGAGCCGTGTCGCCGACGAACCGTCCGGCACCGTCGAGGCGGCCTGCACCACGCCGTCCGGGCCGACGGGCACCACCACGTCCACGGTCTGGCCTGCGGCGTGCCCGCATCCGTCAAGCCGGGCCCGCGTGACGGTGCCGCCCGCGTCGACGTCCACCACGTCGAACCCGCCACCCGCGCACGACGCCGAGTCGACCACGACCGCCCGGCCGCGCGGCGGCGATTCCGCGCTCGGGGCGCCCGCGATCGCGCCCACCACGACGAGCACCGCGCCCGACGCGAGCGCCGGCAGCACCAGACCCCAACGCGCCACACCGTGGATGGTGGCAGAACCCCGTCAGCCCCGGGCGCCCCACCCACCCCTAAGCGGAGTCCCCTCCATTTCACCCGATAGGGATCTTGCCTGACTCGAACCCCTGTTCGAAAATAGTCCCATGAACAGCACCTCTCCCGCCGCCCACCGCCCGGCCGCCGCCGTGCGCCCGCCGACCCGAACCCTCTCGCGCCGCGGTCCCAGGCCGCCGTTGGTCGGCGCCGGCGGGTCTCCGCCCGGCGTGCTCTCATCGGCTCGTCGGCCACCTCGTCCCGCCCTTCCACTCGCGCCCTCCGCCGCCTCCGGCACCCGCCTCGCCCGCCTGGCGCGGTCCTCTTCCCGTGCCTCGCCGGCCCGTCCGGCTGAGCGCACCCTGAAGACCTGGGCGGGAGGGGGTGGTTGTTGCGCAGAATGTGGGGGTGTCGACTGCCGCCAGGGTTCTGGTCATCGAGGACGCCGAGGCCATTGGCGCGGCCGTCGGGTCCGCGCTCCGCGAGGCCGGGTTCCAGGTCCAGATCCGCCCCGACGGGCGCGACCTGGAAGGGGAGCTGACCCGGTTCCGGCCGGACCTCGTCGTGCTCGACATCATGCTGCCCGGTCGGGACGGGTTCACCCTGCTGGAGGTGATCCGGCGGACCAGCGGCGCCGGGGTGGTGATGCTGACCGCGCGTGACGGGGTGAGCGACCGGTTGCGCGGGCTCGACCGCGGCGCGGACGACTACGTGATCAAGCCGTTCGTGCTGGCCGAGCTGGTCGCGCGGGTCAGCGCCGTCCTGCGGCGGCTCGGGCGGACACCGTCGACAGTGCAGATCGGCGATCTCCTGGTCGACGCCGACTCGGCCGTCGTGCTCCGGGCGGACGCGCCGATCGAGCTGACCGCGACCGAGCTCCGCCTGCTGCGCTACCTGGCCGCCCAGCGCGGGCGGGTGGTGGGCAAAACCCAGATCCTCACCGCGGTGTGGGGGTACGAGGACTACGACCCGAACCTGGTCGAGGTCCACGTGAGCGCCCTGCGGCGCAAGCTGGAGGAGCACGGCCCCCGGCTGCTGCACACCGTGCGCGGTCTCGGGTACGTGCTGCGGGCGGAGGAGTGAACCTCCGGACGGTGTCACTGCGCCGGCGGGTCACGCTGTCCACGATCGGCGTGCTCGCGGTGGTGCTGGTCGGGCTCGTTCTGCTCGTGGACGCACTGTTCGCGGCGCAGTCCCAGCGCGACGCGGACACCACCCTGCTGGAGAAGTCGCGCGTCGCCCAGCAACTCGTCAAGCAGCGCGTCCGCGGCGCGGACCTGGTCAACCGGCTGGAGGGCCGGGGCATCCGGGCCAAGGTCGTCATGGCCGACGGCACGGTGTTCGGCCACGAACCGGAAGGAGACGTCAGCAAGGAGATCAGCCGCCCCCTCGCGGACGGCTCCACGATCACCCTCTACGCCGAGGCCTCGGTGATCACCGTCGCCCAGGCGCGGCTGCGCCGGCTGCTGGTGCTGGTCGGCTTCGGCGCGCTGGCCGTGACGGCGGTCGCGCTGATCATCGTGGTGGGCAGAGCCTTGGCGCCCCTCGACGCGATGACGACCTTGGCCAGGTCCATCGCCCGAGGTCACCGCGGCTACCGCCTGAACCCGTCCCGCACCGACAACGAACTGGGTCGTACCGCGGCCGCGTTCGACGACATGCTCGACTCACTGGAGGGATCCGAGGAACGGACGAAACGCTTCGTCGCGGACGCGGCGCACGAACTCCGCACGCCGATCGCGGGCGTGCAGGCGGTGGCCGAGGCCCTCGTCCAGTCCGGCAGCGCGGAGGAGCGCGAGCAGCTGAACCTCCTGCTGGTCCGCGAGTCCCGACGCGCGGGCCGGCTGGTGGACGACCTGCTCGCACTGGCCCGGATCGACGCGGGCCTGGAGCTCCAGCGGGAGCAGGTGGACCTGCTGGCGCTGGCCGAGTCCGAGGCCACGCGGACCAGGCTGATGGCGCCGGACTTCGACATCACCGCCACCGGCGAGCGCGTCCACGTGGAGGGCGACCCCCAACGCCTGGCCCAACTGCTGGCCAACCTGGCCGACAACGCCCGGCAGGCCACCGGCCCGGAGGGTCTGGTCCGCCTGACCGTGCACGCGGACGACACGTGGGCCTACCTGCTGGTCACCGACAACGGTCCGGGGGTGCCCCCGGAGGACCGGGAACGCATCTTCGACCGCCTGGTCCGCCTGGACGAGGCCCGAGACCGCCGTTCGGGAGGGTCGGGCCTGGGCCTCCCCATCGCCAGAGGCGTGGTCCGCGCCCACGGCGGCGACCTGACCTGCGTGGAACCCCCCACCACCGGAGGCGCCTTCCAAGTCCGCCTACCCCTGTCCGAAATCACCCGCCCCATCCGCCGCCCGCTCGCCTGACGCGGGGGGGCACTCGCGTGACGCGTGGGGGCAGCCGACGGCACGAACACGCACACGGAGGTCCCGCACGACAGCGCCGACCGCACTGACCACACCGACCGACGCCCCGACCCGACCGCTGGGACACCCGACCGCGGGACCACCGAGGCACCGGGACACCTGGGCAGTGAGGCCCTGGGGCACTGGGGCAGGGCCACCTGTTGACGCTGCCTCCCAAGACCACTTCTGCGACCGCAGCCGAGAGCCACGCCGGCCCACTCCCGGGCGCTTCCCGAGACCACGGCCGGGAGTCGTCGCTGGGCCGTGCCGGTGGGCGTGGTTCGGCGCGGGTCTCCGTCCTACGAGGACTCGCCGGGTGGGGTCACCTTCTTCACGTAGAGGAGGCGGTCGCCTGCCTCCACGGCGTCGGCTTCGGGGGCGTCCACCCGGAACAGTTTGCCGCCGCGGACCACGCCCAGGACGATGTCGGGCAGGTGGCGGGGTGAGCCGCCGACCTCCGACGGCTCCACGTCGCGTTCCGCGATCGCCAGGCCCGAATCCGGCGTGAGCAGGTCCTCGACCATGTCCACGACGGTCGGGGTGGCGGTCGCCATGCCCAGCAGACGGCCGGCGGTCTCGCTCGACACCACGACCGAGTCCGCGCCCGACTGGCGGAGCAGGTGCTCGTTCTCGCGTTCCCGCACCGACGCCACGACCTGGGCCTTCGGGGCGAGTTCGCGCGCGGTCAGCGTGACCAGCACCGCCGTGTCGTCCCGGTTCGCCGCGACCACGATCGCCCGCGCCCGCGGCACCCCGGCGACCTGGAGCACGTCGTTGCTGGTCCCGGACCCGAGAACGGTCACGAGACCGATCGCGGAGGCCGCGTCCAGGGCCGGCTGCGAGGTGTCCACGACGACGATCGAACCGGGCTCGGCCCCGTCGCCCAGCAGGGCGCTGACCGCGGACCGGCCCTTCGTGCCATAGCCGACGACGACAACGTGGTCCCGCACCTTGGTCCTCCACTTCTGGATCCGCAACGCCTGCCGCGAGCGCTCGGTGAGCACTTCGAGGGTGGTACCGACCAGCACGATCAGGAACAGCACGCGCAGCGGCGTGATCACCAGCACGTTCACCAGCCGCGCCGACGACGAGGCGGGCGTGATGTCGCCGTAGCCGGTCGTGGACAGTGACACGGTCGCGTAGTACACCGCGTCGAGGAACGACAGGCCGTCCTCGTTCACGTCGCGGTACCCGTCGCGGTCGAGGTAGACGATCAGGACCGCCGCGAGCAGCGCCGTCAACGCGCCGACGACGCGCTTCAGGATCGCCCGGACCGGGCTCTGCGCCTGGTCGGGCATCCTGATCACGCCGACGAGCGAGTGGCCCGGCCGCTCGCTCAACGGCTCGCCAGGCTGGAACCGGCGGATCATGTCAACCTCTCGGGGAGTACCCGCCACAGTCGCGCGGCGGCCTCGGCGCCGCGCAGGAGCTGCGACACGACGACGCGCTCGTTGGGCGCGTGGACCCGATCATCCGGCAAGGTGACGCCGAGGTAGACCACCGGCACGCCGAGCGACTGGTGCAGCACCGCCGCCGGCCCCGACCCACCCGACCGGGCGAACCTCACCGGCTGCTCGAGCGCCGCCTCGACTACTTCCCGCAACGCCACCACGGCCGGGTGATTGATGTCCACGGCGTACGGGGGAACGCCGTCACCCCGCGGGATCACCTCGGACCGGATCCCCGGCGGCGTGTGCTCGGCCACGAACACCCGCAACGCCTCGGCCACCCGCTCCGGCCGCTGACCGGGCGCCAGCCGGAACGACAGCTTCACCTCGGCCCGCGCCGGCACGATCGTCTTGAGCCCCGGCCCGGTGTACCCGCCGACGAACCCGTTGACCTCGGCCGACGGCCGGACCCACACCCGCTCCAGCGTCGACCAGCCCTCCTCGCCGGCCGCCACCCGCGCGCCACCGGAGTTCGCGAGCCACGCGTCCTCGTCGAACGGCAGCGACGCGTAGTCGGCGCGCTCGGCGTCCGTCGGCGGCACGACGTCGTCGTAGAAGCCGGGCAGCGCCACCGCGCCCCGTTCGTCGTGCAACGCCGCCACCAGCCGGGCCAACGCGGTCACCGGGTTCGGCACGCCGCCGCCCGCCCGGCCGGAGTGCACGTCCGACGAGCCGCCGACGAACACCACCTCGGCCCCGTACACCCCGCGCTGGCCGGTGCACACCGTCGGCGCGTCCCGCGCGTACACCGGCGTGTCGGAGAACACGACCAGGTCCGACGCGAGGTCCGCGCGGTGCGCGTCGAGCAGTTCCGGGAGGTGCGGCGAGCCGATCTCCTCCTCGCCCTCCACGAACAGCTTGAGGTTCACCGCGGGCGCCGACCCGCCGGTCGCGGCGAGGTGCGCGCGCACGCCGAGCAGGTGCATCGCGACCTGCCCCTTGTCGTCGCTGGCGCCACGCCCGAACAACTCGTCGCCCTCGACCACCGGCTCGAACGGCGGACGCGTCCACTCCTCGACCGGGTCGACCGGCTGCACGTCGTGGTGCCCGTAGACGAGCACGGTGGGCGCGGACGGGTCGGCCGAGGGCCACGAGGCGTACACGGCCGGCAACGCCGGGCCCTCGTCCCACACCCGCACGTCGGGCCAGCCGTCCCGGCGGAGCGCGTCGGCGAGCCAGGTCGCGGACCGCGCCACGTCGCCGAGGCGCGCCGGGTCGTTGCCGATCGACGGGATCGTCAGCCACTCCACCAGTCCGGCCACGAAGTCGGCGGACAGGCCGTGCACGGCCGCGCGCTCGGGTTGTTCGGATTTTTCCGGATCACCGCTCACGGTGCCGGAGGATAACCCTGGGAACGCGGTTCGGCGGGCGGCATGACATCGTGAACATCATGGAACCGACTCGTTCCCGATCATGGCCGGCGCTCGCGTTGGCCGGACTGCTCGGCGTGGCGGGTGTGACGCACTTCGCCAAGCCGAAGCCGTACGACGCGATCGTGCCCCGCGCGCTCCCCGGCAAGCCCCGGACCTGGACCTACGTGTCCGGTGTCGCGGAGCTCGGGCTCGCCGCCGCGGTCGCCGCGCCGCGCACGCGGAGCCTCGGCGGACTGCTCGCGGCCGGTTTCTTCGCCGCCGTGTTCCCGGCGAACATCAAGATGGCCTACGACCTGCGCGGCAAGTCGCCGAAAACGCGGGCCGTGGCGTTCGGCAGGCTCCCGCTCCAGCTCCCGCTGATCTGGTGGGCGTTGAAGGTGCGCCGCTCGGCCCGCTGATCACTCTCGGCGCCGGGGTGACCACCCAGAGCGCCGACAGGACTGTCATTGAACCCGCAACCAGCTCTAGGATGCCCGAGTGCAACCGCTCCTCCACGCCGCCGCAGCGGCACTGGGTTGGCGCGGCATCGTCGTTCCCGACGTCGCCGTCCTCGGCCACCAGGTGTCCGCCGTCGTGCGGGTGCGTGCCGACGTGCACGAGTGGCGCAGCGCGAACGGCTGGCCACCCCAGGCGGACCCGTCGTGGTTCCGCTCCTGGTTCGAACCCGCGGCACACGACCGGCTGCCGGTGTCGGCCGTCGAACTCGTCGGCGTGCTGGTCGGCGAGTCGACCGCGGACCGGGCGCTCCAGTCCTGCGGCACGCTGATGACCCTCGCGCCGTGCTCGGTGGTGCTGCCCGCGCCGCAGGGCAAGGGCGCCCAGTCGTGGCCGCTGATCGAACTCGACTACTACGGCATCGGCGTCGTCGCGGTGGACGAGGCCGGCGCGGCCGAGCTGCTCGTGCCCCCGGAGGACCGGTCGACCGAGTTCGGCCCGTCGCTGTTCGGCCGCTGGCTGCTCGAGGTGCTCTACGACCGGGTGCTGAAGGAAGTGCCGGCGCACGCGCGGGTCACCCCCTAGCGCGGCACCGACCTGATCAGCTCGCGCAACCCGTCCGCGTCCAGCAGGTCCGTCGGCCGCAGCGTGTGGTCCTGCCGCACGTAGTGGAACGCGGCCCGGACCTTCTCCACCGGCGTGTCCGACAACGCCGCCCAGGCCAGCCGGTACGCCGCGAGCTGCACGGTCAACGCGGGCAGCCGCTCCTCCTCGGGCACCGCGCCGGTCTTCCAGTCGACCACGGTCCACCCGCCGTCGTCGTCGGCGAACACCGCGTCCATCCGGCCCCGCACCGAGAAGCCGTCGATCTCGGCCTCGAACGGCACCTCGACGTCGTGCGGCGCGCGGTCGGCCCACCGGCTGGTGAGGAACGCCTCCTGGAGCCGGGACAGGTCGGCGTCCGGTGACGCGCCCTCGTCGGCCGCGCCGGGCAACTCGTCCAGGTCGAACAGCCTGGTCGCGCCGAACCGCTGCTCCAACCAGGTGTGGAACGCGGTGCCGCGCCTGGCCAGCGGGTTCGGCGGGAACGGCAGGGGTCGGCGGAGCCGGTGCGCCAGCTGGTCGGGGTCGGCGGCCAGTTCCACGAGCTGGCTGACCGACAGGTTGTCCGGCAGCACGACCCGTTCCCGCCGGTCCGCGGCGGCGGCCCGTTCGGCGAGCAGCACGTCCACGTCGCGCGCCCAGCCCTCGGGGTCGTCGGGGTTCTCCGGCTCGTCCCCGGGCTCGTCGGGGTGCTCGGCGGGCTCGGCGTCCTCGGCAGGCGGCACGATCGCGTCGAACGGATCTTCGAGCGGCTCGACGTCCTCGGGCGGCTCCTCGTCGTACGGCGGCTCCTCCAGGTCAGCGTCGTAGGGCGGTTCGTCGTGGGGGAACGCCTCGGGCGGCCCGTCGTCCGGCGGCTCCGGCGGCAGCTCGACGTCGACGGGGTCCGGTTCGGACAGTTGGCGGTCCAGGGCCGCCAGCACCAGCTCCGCCCCGTCCACCACGGCCTCGCGCCGGCGGCCGAGCGGATCGGCCGGCCACTGGGCCGCCTTGGCCTGCGCGGCGAGCGGGTTCTCCTCGTTCTCGGCCGGCGGCGGCGACCACGTCGTCACGTCCGCGGGCGGGTGCGCGGCGGCGGTGACCGCGGTGTGCAGCTCGGTCAGGAACGCCGACGGCCCCTTCGGCCGGTCACCCGTCTCGGCCCACCAGTGGCCCGACACGAGCAGGCAGTGCTCGGCGCGGGTGAGCGCCACGTAGAACAGCCGGCGCTCCTCGACGAGCCGGCGCTGCTCGAACTCGTCGGCGTGCAGGTCGAGGGCCTGCTCGACCTCCTTGCGGTTGGCGTCACCCGGTATCCGCAACGTCGGCAGGTCCTCGGCGTCACCGCGCAGGTCGGCGGGCAGCTCGGCGACCGCCTTCAACCAGCACGACGACTTCTTGCGCCCCGGGAACACGTCCTTCACCACGTGCGGCACCGCGACGATGTGCCACTCCAGGCCCTTCGCGGAGTGCATGGTCAGGATCTGCACCCGGTTCTCGGCGACCTCCACCTCACCGGGTTCGAGCCCGTCCTCGGCGGACTCGGCGGTGTGCAGGTAGTCCAGCAGCGCGGGCAGGGTCGCGGACGGGCTGGCCGCGGCGAAGTCGGCCACCACGTCGGCGAACGCGTCCAGGTGCGCCCGCCCGACCAGACCGGGCCTGGCCAGCGCCTCGATGTCCAGCAGCAGGGTCCGCTCGACGTCCGCGACCAGCTCGGGCAGCGGCTGGTCGAGCCGGCGGCGCAGCGCGGACAGCTCCGCGCCCAGCCGGCGCACGCGCCGGTAGCCCTCGGCGGAGTAGACGGTCGGGTCGCCGGGATCGTCCAGCGCGTCGGCCAGCCCGGCCTGTTCGGCGTGCTCGCCCGGCAGCGCGTCGGCGATCACGGCCAACGGGTCGTCCACCACCGTCTGCCGCGAGGGCGAGCCCGCGAGTTCCCGGGCCCGCTGCCACAGCGCGGCCATGTCGTAGGCGGCGACCCGCCAGCGCGAACCGGTCAGCAGCCGGGCCGCCGCGGTGCCCGCCAGCGGGTCGACCAGCACGCGCAGGGCGCTGACCAGGTCGCGCACCTCGGGTTCGTCCAGCAGTCCGCCGAGTCCGACCACCTCGACCGGCAGGCCCCGGTCGCGCAGCGCGGCGGCGATGGCGGCCATGTCGGCGCGGCGGCGGACGAGGACGGCGGCGGTGGGCGGCTCGTCGCTGGTGTCGAGGTGGTCCTGCCACTGGCCCGCGACGCTGTCCGCCACCCAGTCCAGCTCGTCGCGGACCGTGTCGAACAACGCCAACCGCACGTCACCCGGTTCCGCGCCCGGACGGGCCTTGAGCGCGTCCACGTCCAGACCGGACTCGCGCAGCGGCAGCGACACGGCGTTGGCCAGCTCCAGCACCTCCGGCGGGTTGCGGAAGCTCGTCAGCAGGCCGTACTTGCGGGCGGGCGGGAAGTCGTGCACGAACCTCGGCAGGTTGGCCGCGCTCGCGCCGCGCCAGCCGTAGATCGCCTGGGCCGGGTCGCCGACGGACGTGACGGGCATCGGCGTGCCGCGGCCGAACAGGGCGCGCAGCAGCACGCGCTGGGCGTGGCCGGTGTCCTGGTACTCGTCCAGCAGCACCGCGCCGTACCGCTCGCGCTCGCCCTTCGCGACCTCCGGGTGCTCCTCGGCGAGCCGGGCGGCGAGCGACATCTGGTCGGCGAAGTCCATCGCGGCCTCGCGGCGCTTGCGGGACTGGTAGGCGTCCAGGAGCGGGAGGAGCGCGACGCGCAGGCGCTGGGTGGTGACGACGGCCTTGAGCGACTCGGGCAGCTTGTCGTGCTGGCGCGGGGTTTTGGGCGCGTCCTCGATGATCCGGGCGAGCGCGTCGGCGTGCGACCGCAGCTTCTCGGGGTCCACGAGGTGTTCGCCGAGTTCGCCAGCGAGGGCCAGCAGGTAGCCGGTGACGGTGGCCGGGACCTTGTCGGTGTCGAGGTCCTCGGCCCAGGTGGACACGACGCGGTGGGCGAGCTGCCACGACGCGGTTTCGGTGAGCAGGCGCACACCGGGTTCGACGGGCAGCCGCAGGCCGTGCTCGCCGACCAGCCTGCCCGCGTAGGCGTGGTAGGTCAGCACGACGGGTTCGGTCGTGAGCACCGCCGCCCGCCGCTCACCGCTGGGGTCGAGTTCGTCGAGCAGCCCGGCCCCGCCGAGCCGCCGCAACCGCAGCCGCACCCGTTCGGCGAGCTGCCTCGCCGCCTTGCGGGTGAAGGTCAACCCGAGCACCCGGTCCGGCGTCACGAACCCGTTGGCCACCAGGTAGACCACCCGAGCCGCCATGGTCTCGGTCTTCCCGGCGCCGGCGCCGGCGACGACGAGGGCGGGAGCCGTGGGAGCCGCGATGACCGCGGCCTGCTCGGGCGTGGGCGGGTGCAACCCCAACGCCTCGGCCACCTCGAACGGACTGGCAAGGCGTCCTCCCCCACCAACCCGCTCGACCCCGTCCGGCGCAACCACGCCCAGCATTCTCCGATGTCCACCCCCACCCTCTCCGCCCACCCGCCCCCGACGCGCCGAACGACCGACTCAAGAGGTGAACAACCCCCGATTTCCAAAACCACAGGTCACCACCCGACCACTCACCGCCGCCCCGCGACCCTTCACCCACAATCGTTCAACAATCCCACAATCACCCGCCAGGAGAGGATCGTTCAACAATCCAACACCCACCGCTGCCAGCCGGGGCCGGACGAGCAACCGCACGAACGAGGGCAGGCACACAAAGTCTGGAGAGACACCATCGCAGCCGGCGAACGTCGGACGAACGGGCCGACCCAGCTGCGCAACGGCCGCCCAGGACCCGGACCGGGAAACGAGGGACCGAGGCAGGCCACCGACACCAAACCGCGAATGCGCTGTGGTAGACGCACCATCGGCCAGGCGGCCAGGCGGCCAGGCGGCCAGGCGGCCAGGCGGCCAGGCGGCCAGGCGGCCAGGCGGCCAGGCGGCCAGGCGGCCAGGCGGCCAGGCGGCCAG